>BJGT01000004.1 GCA_014190675.1 Comamonadaceae bacterium
TGTGTGACTTCCCGCTCTACTGGGATCCCGAGTTGCTCAAGCAGGGCAAACACGTGGTGAAGTTTTACCCCGACCAAGCCTCGCGCTTTGCCATCATTCCCAGGCGTGGCAAGCCGCAGGACATTCGTTGGTTTGAAGCCGCCCCGACCTTTGTACTGCATTTTCTGAATGCCTATGAAGAGGGCGCAGAGATTGTTCTCGATGGCTACTTCCAAGAGGAGCCCGAACCCAAAAATTTCGAGGGGGCACCCAAAGGCTACGAGCGCATGATGTCCTACCTGGACCAGTACAAAATGAAGACCCGCTTGCACCGTTGGCGCTTCAACTTGGCAACCGGGCAAACCACCGAGCAGCGTCTGGACGATCGCACACTGGAGTTCGGCATGATCAACCAGCGCTATGCCGGGCGCCCCTACCGCTACATCTACAGTGCGGTGCAGGTGCCCGGCTGGTTTTTGTTTAAGGGCTATGTCAAGCATGACCTGCACACGGGTGAGTCCTGGCAGATCGCGTTGCCCGAGGGGCAGTACGCCAGTGAAGCACCTTTCGCACCGCGCATCGACGCCCGCGATGAAGACGATGGCTACCTGGTCACTTTTATCACCAACGAAAACACCCAGCGCTCCGAAGCCTTGCTGATCGACTGCAAGCGCTTTGCTGAAGGCCCAGTCTGCCGTATCGAATTGCCACACAAATTGTGCAGCGGCACCCACTCCTGCTGGGCCAATGGCGCCGATGTGCGCAGCGGTTTGCTGAGCCTGCCGTGAAAGCAGCACTGCCCCTGGTTGCTGCCGGCCTTTGGCTGATCTGGATGGCTGGCCTGCTGGTGTTCCGGCGTCGGCCGGAGCTGCGGGTCGGCACCGCCCGCGAGTTTGTCTACCCCATCGCGGCGATGGTGATCGCCTTGGCTTGGCTGCTTCTGCCCGCCAGTTCTCCGGCTTCGGCCTTTCTGACGCTCTACCTGCATTCGGGCTTGATCACGGCAGTTTTCCTGACCGCGGTCTGGCTGCTTAGCCTGGCCCGGCTTGACTGCGGCATCATGGACGTGGCCTACCCGCTGGCGGTGGCTATTCCGGTCACCGGCCTGGTGGTCTGGCGCGGTCAATGGTCACCGCATGAGATCATGATCGTGGTCTTGGTCGCGCTGTGGAGCCTGCGCATGTCCTCGCACATCGGCCTACGCAACCGCGGGCACGGTGAGGACGGCCGCTATGCCGCATGGCGCAGGCGTTTTGGCGGCGCCTGGTGGTGGTGGAGCTACTTTCAGGTTTTCATCCTGCAGGGGGTCACAGTGTGGCTCTGGTCCCTGGGCCTGGTCCTTGCCGTCGCATCGGGCCCACAGGCACTGGGCTGGCAGCATGCCCTGGCCCTGGCAACATTTGGCCTGGGTTTTTATTTTCAGGTGGTGGGAGACCTGCAACTGCAGCGCTTCAAGGCCAACCGGACTGACCGCCTCATGGTGCTGGACACCGGCTTGTGGCGCCTGTCGCGTCACCCCAACTATTTTGGTGAAGCCGTGGTCTGGTGGAGCTTCGGGGCGCTCGGGCTGATGCACCCCTGGGGTTGGCTGGCCCTGGCCTGCCCGCTGTATGTGACCTGGTTTATGAGTGCCGGTTCGGCCACCCCTATGCAAGAGCGCTACCTGGCGCGCACCAAGCCCACCTATGCGGACTACATGGCACGGGTACCGGCCTTCTTTCCCTGGGGCAAACCAGGATGAGCACCCAAGACCTGCAGGGTCAACGCGCCATCGTCACTGGCGCCGGCAAGGGCCTGGGCCGCGCCTATGCCTTGCACCTTGCCAGTCGTGGTGCCCAAGTGCTGGTCAACAACCGGCGCCATGTTGGCGAGCCAGATGCAGCCACCTCGGCCAGCCTGACGGTTGAGGCCATCCGCGCAGCAGGTGGCACCGCTCAGGCCAGCTGGTGTGATGTCGCCGAGCCTGGCAGCGGCTTGCAGATGGTGGACGAAGCCATGCAGCATTTTGGTGGTGTGGACATCGTGGTGGCCAATGCAGGAATCGACCACGGGCGCACCTTTGCCAAACAAGGCATGGATGAGTTCCGCCAGATCTTTGACACCAGCTTTTTCGGCAGTTTGCATCTGGCACATGCCGCGTGGCCGCAGCTGGTCGGGCAAGGCTATGGCCGGCTGATCCTAACTGCGTCTACCGCAGGCCTCTACGGGAACGTCGGTCAGGCGGCCTACTCGGCCGCCAAGGCGGCGGTGATCGGCCTGATGCGCACGCTGGCCCTGGAAGGGCGGCGGCACGGGGTCTTGGTGAATGCCATCGCCCCCTATGGCTTGTCGCAGATGACCGCCCCGCACCTGAATGCCGACATGGCCAGCGCACTGGACCCTGACCGGGTCGCGCCTCTGGTGGCCTGGCTGGCCAGCCCGGCCTGTGACGTGTCCGGCGAGGTGCTGGTGGCCGGCGCTGGCCTGATCCGCCGAGCAGGCGTCGGGGAAACCGACGCACAGCCCATGCAAGCCGGGCAGCTTGCTGCACAGCTGTTGGACTTGAACGCCCTGCCCCTGCAGGGCTACAACTGCGCTAACGACGCCTTCGCCACCCTCATGCAAACCCCAAGCCATTGAGCTGGACCACACCATGAACCCTGTTTACATCGCACAGGCTGTGCGCACGCCGCGCGGCAAAGGCAATGACAAAGGTAGCCTGCGTGGCATCAAACCAGCCCTGCTGCTGGCCCAGACCCTGTCGTCCTTAAGTTCACGCACTGGGCTAGACACCAGCCAGGTGAGCGACGCTGTGTTCGGCTGTGTCACCCAAACCGGTGATCAGGGGGCCAGCGTGGGCACCCTGGCCCTGCCGCTGGCCGGCTGGGATGACGCGGTGGGCGCGGTCACGATCAACCGCTACTGCGCCTCCGGTTTGTCGGCGGTGAATTTCGCTGCGTTGCAAGCCAGTCACGGCGACACACTGGCCGTCGGCGGCGGCGTCGAGATGATGTCACGCGTGCCCATGGGCAGCGACCAGGGCGCGCTGACGCATGACCTGGCACTCCAGACCATGGCACACCTGGTGCCCATCGGCATTGCCGCAGACGCCATCGCCACCCAACGCGGCTACACCCGGGAGCAACTCGACGATTACGCAGTCAGCTCGCAGCAACGGGCCGCCGCTGCCGCCGCTCGCGGCTTGTCACCCTCCATGGTCCCGGTGACTGGCGACGATGGACAGCTGCTGCTTGACCGCGACGAAAACATCCGGGCCGGCACCACGCGCGCGTCGCTCGCTGCCCTGGCGCCGTCTTTCGCTGCGTGGGGCGCCAAGGGGGGTGATGCTGGTTGGGATGCGCAGCTGTGCCGAAGCTACGGGCTGGCCGCCGTGACGCACAGCCACCACGCTGGCAACTCGCCCGCCATGGCCGATGGTGCTGCGGCCGTGCTGTTGGGATCAGCCGCCGCGCTGACGCGTGCCAACTTGCCAGCGCGCGCCCGCATCCTGGGCATGGCAGACACCGGCTCTGACCGCACCTTGGCTCTGACCGGCACGGTGCGGGCCGCCCAGCTAGCGATCGCACGCGCCCAGTTGCAGCCCGCGGACATCGACCTCTTTGAAATCAATGAAGGCTTTGCGGCCATGGCCCTGCACTTCATGGAAGACATGAACGTTGACCACGCCCGTGTGAACGTCAATGGCGGTGCCATCGCGATCGGTCATGCCATGGGCTGCACTGGCGCAGCGCTGGTGAGTGTGCTGCTGGACGAGTTGGACCGGCGTGGCTTGCGATACGGTTGCATTTCCATTTGCGGTGCAGCCGGGGTCGCCAGCGCGCTGGTGATAGAACGGCTCAGTAGCGTCGGTGTTTACCCTTGATTGGGCACCACCGGGCTTATGACTGGTAGACGACGGGCCATGGATGTGAAAGAATATTACTTCGCAAACTAGACTTAATCAGTCGAGACTCAAACCTTGAATTCCGACCTTGCCCAATTCATTCAGCTGACCCTCAATGGGGTCGCCATAGGGGCCATTTATGCGCTGGTGGCGTTGGGACTCGTCCTGACTTACAAGGCGACCGAGGTCCTCAATTTCGCGCATGGTGACGTGTTGATGGCATCCTCCTTTGTGGGCTGGGGTCTGATCGTCGGGCTGGGCTGGCCTTTCTGGCTGGCGACGCTGGCCACGGTGCTGCTGGCCGCAGCCCTGAGTTGGCTGATTGACGCCCGCATCATGCGCATGATCGTCGGGCAACCGCAATTTGCGGGGGTGATGCTGACCATCGCCATCGCCTTCATGCTGCGGGGGTTGGTCAGTATGTTCTTCGGGCCAGACTCACGCACCTACCCCACCCCCTGGACCGGCCAGAAAACACAAATGGGCACCCTGGTGATTAATGACCTCAGCTTGGCCATCGTGGGCAGTTCGCTGCTGATCACGCTGGTGCTGTTTTGGTTTCTTAAGAAAACCGCACTTGGCACCTCGATCCAGGCAGCCTCGCAAAACCAGCTGGCGGCCTACCTCAGCGGCATCCGGGTCAAACGTGTGACGTCTATGGTGTGGGCCATCTCTGGCGCCATCGCTGCAGTCTGCGGTCTGTTGCTGGCACCGATCGCGCTGGTCGACATTGGTCTATGGATTGTGGTGCTCAAAGCACTGGCTGCCTTGGTCTTAGGGGGCTTCGGCAGTGTGCCGGGCGCGATTCTGGGCGGCCTGTTGCTGGGCGTGATCGAACAGTTTTCCGGGGTCTACCTGCCCGACGGCTTCAAGGATGCCATGGCCTACATCGTGCTGATCAGCGTGCTGATTCTCTGGCCGCGTGGGCTACTGGGCGAAGCCCACGGACGCCGGGTCTAACACGCTGCCTCCCATGCGCTTTTCCTACGACACCACCTACCGCGACGGCCATGCCCTGCTGCGCTACCTGCCAGGTAGGCTGGCTTACGGCGTGCTGATGGCTGCACTGCTGGTCGCCCCATGGGTGATGCCCAAGTATGTCGTGGGTGAGCTCAGTTACGTGTTCATCATGTGCATCGTCAGCCTGGGTCTGATGGTTTTGGTAGGCTACACCGGGCAGGTGTCGCTGGGGCACTCGGCCTTCATCGCCATCGGCGCCTATACCCACACCTGGCTGCTCGCCCACGGCGTACCACTGGTGCCGTCGATGCTGCTGGCCGCCGCCTTGACAGGCCTCATTGGGCTTGTCATCGGTCTACCGGCGATCCGGGTCTCAGGGCTTTATCTGGCCATGGTGACGCTGGCATTCGCCATATTGACCGAGCATGTGATTGGCCGCTGGAAGAGCGTGACCGGCGGCTTCAACGGCACCTCTGTCAACAGCCCGGTGCTGTTCGGCCTGGACTTGTCCAAACTTCAATCCTTCTATTACCTGTGTCTGGTGGTGCTGGTGATCGTGCTGCTGGGTTTACTCAACCTGATGCGCGCCAAAACCGGCCGGGCCTTCATGGGGGTGCGCGACTCCGAGGCGGCGGCCTACAGCCTGGGCATCTGGGTGGCGGGCTACAAGGTGTTGGCCTTTGTGGTGTCCGCCATGGTTACTGGACTGGGGGGCGCCCTGCTGGCCCACCATGTCGGGTTCCTGACGCCAGAAGGCTTTGGCCTGATCTTGTCGCTGGAGTTGGTGCTGATGGTCACCATCGGCGGCCTGGGCTCGCTGCGTGGTGCCATCTTGGGCGCCATCCTGATCAGCATGCTGCCGACTTTCATCTCGCGTATCAAACCGTTGCTGCCTGACCATATCGCCAAGCAGTTCGGGCTGGAAACTTTCGTCTTTGGCTTGGTATTGGCGCTGTTTGTGCTGTTTGAGCCTAAGGGGCTCAATGGCCGCTGGATCAAGTTCAAGACCTTTCTGGAAACCTTCCCGCTGTACCGGCAAGACATGTTCAAACGCGGCAAGAGTTATATGAAGTCGGAGCGTTACAAGTGAGCGTGTTCTCTGTCTCGGATCTGTCGCTGCGCTTTGGTGGCGTGCAGGCCATCGGCAACGTCAGTTTCTCGGTTGAGCAGGGCGAGGTGTTTGCCATCATTGGACCCAATGGCGCCGGCAAGACCTCGATCCTGAACGTGATCACCCGGGTCTTCGACCCCACCCAGGGTCGGGTGCTGTTCGAAGGCCAAGACATCACGGCGCTGCCGCGCCACAAGGTGGTGCACAGCGGCATTGGTCGCACTTTTCAAAACATCGAGCTGTTTGAAGGCGGCACCGTGCTGGACAACCTGCTGCTGGGCCGGCACCGCTTTCCACACGGCAGCTTTGCCGCCCAGTGGCTGTGGACCCCGGCCGTACGTGCGGCTGAGGCCGCTTCGCGGGATCAGGTCGAAGACGTGATTCAACTGCTCGATCTCATGCCCTACCGCAACAGCCCGGTAGCCGGCCTGCCCTACGGCGTACGCAAGGTGGTCGAATTGGCGCGCGCGCTGGCCACCCAACCCCGTTTGCTGCTGCTCGATGAGCCGGCCTCCGGTCTCAACCCGGAAGAAACCAGGGAGCTGGCCTTCTGGATTGACGACATCCAGAAAGATCTGGGCATCACCGTGATCATGGTCGAACACGACATGTCGCTGGTGTCCGAGGCCGCCGACCGTGTGTTGTGCATGAATATGGGGCAGGTGCTGGCGCTTGGCACACCGGCCGAAGTACAGGGTGATCCGGCCGTCATTGCCGCCTACCTGGGAGCATGACGCCATGGCCACCCCAACACCTGTGCTCGCCATCAAGAACCTGGAGACGTGGTACGGCCCTGTCAATGCCATCAAGGGCGTCAACCTGGAGGTCCAACCGGGCCGTATCGTGACCGTGCTCGGGGCCAATGGCGCCGGCAAGACAACATTGCTGAACACCATTGCCGGCGTCATTGATCCCTTCAAGGGCAGCATCAACTACAAAGGCCAGGCCATCCACGGGCAAGACCCTGACCAGGTGGCGCGAAACGGTGTGGTGCTGGTGCCCGAAGGCCGTCAAGTTTTTCCCTTTCTGTCGGTGCGCGAGAACCTGATGATGGGCACCTTTGCGCGTGCCGGTAGAGAGCATGTTGAGGCCGATCTGGCACGCATCTTCACTTGGTTCCCGCGCCTGCTGGAGCGGCAGACCCAGCATGGCGGTTTGCTGTCGGGCGGCGAACAACAAATGCTGGCGATCGGCCGGGCCTTGATGGCCAGGCCTGCCGTCCTGCTGCTGGATGAACCGTCATTGGGCCTGTCGCCCCTGCTGACCCGAGAAATTTTCGCCATCATCAGGCGCATCAACACCGAGCTGGGCACCGCAATTCTGGTGGTCGAACAAAATGCCGCCATCGCCCTGGCGACGGCTGATGACGGCTACATCATGGAACTGGGCCGCATCGTGGCGGCGGGCAGTTGCGCCGAGTTGATGGCCAAGGACGACGTGAAAGAGTTCTACCTGGGCGGGGGCCATCAGCAGGCACGCGAAGACGGCCAAAAACAGCGCTGGAAGCGGCGCAAGACCTGGAGGTAGTTGCACCATGTCTATCGCCACGCCCTCGTCCTTACCCATCTTGGTTTTCGGTTCGGACACACCTCAGAAGCTGTTCCGCGCCCGCAGCCAGCAATGGGACTCGCAGGCTGCGTTGCGTCACAAAAAGAAAGGCATCTGGGCCTCGATCAGCTGGTCACAGTATTTTGACAAGGCCCGGGCCGTCGGGCTGGCCCTGCACAACCTGGGCCTTCAGCGTGGCGCATCCATTGCCATCCTGTCGGAAAACCGGCCCGAATGGCTGTACGCCGACTTTGGCGCACAGTGCATGGGAATTTTGAGCGCCGGCATCTACCCGACGTCGTCGCCCGAGCAGGTGCAATACATCCTGCAGGACGCGGGTGTGCAGGTGCTGTTTGTGGAAAACCAGGAACAGTACGACAAAGTGCTGGCCGTGCGCAAGCACTGCCCTGCGCTGCAGCGCATCGTGATCACTGATCTGAAAGGCATGCGTGATCTAGCGGACCCAATGGCCAGCTCATTCGACCAGTTACTGGCCCTGGGCCAGGCGCAGGCGTCGACCGATGCGCAACGTTTTGACGCCTGCATCGACGCCAGCCGACCGGACGACATCGCTTTTCTCGTCTATACCTCGGGCACCACCGGGGCGCCCAAAGGGGCCATGGTCAGCAACCGCAACCTGATGTTCCAGATCAACAGCGTGCCACAGTACCTGAACCTGCGGCCGCTGGACCGCACCCTGTCCTTTTTACCCCTGTGCCACATCGCCGAGCGCATGAGCACCGCCTACAACCCGCTGGCGCAGGGTCAGACCGTCCATTTCCCCGAGAACGCCGGTACGGTCTTCAATGATGTGCGCGAGGTCGCGCCGCACTTGATCTTCGGGCCGCCGCGGTTCTGGGAAAAAATGTACTCCCAGGTCACCCTGTACATGCAGGATGCCCTGCCAGTGGCGCGCAAGGTGTATGCCCAGGTACTGGCTGAGGGCGCGGCCATGGCGCAGGCCCGGCTCGATGGTCGACCCATCACTGGCTGGCGGGCCACGCGTTATGCCTGGCTGCAAAAATTGGTGTTGTCCAATTTACGCAGTTTTCTGGGCTTGCAGAACATCAAGACCGCCATGACCGGCGCAGCGCCCGTGCCGCCTGACTTGTTGCGCTGGTACATGGCCGTCGGCATCGACCTGCTGGAAGCCTTTGGCATGACCGAAACCTGCGGTTTCTGCACCTCAATGCCGCCCGATCGCATCCGGATCGGAACTGCCGGCGTTTGCGCCCAGGGCACCGAGATCAGGCTGGGCGCCGATGACGAGGTGCTGGTGCGGGGACCCAATGTCTTCGCCGGCTACTGGAACCTGCCCGAGAAAACCCAGGAGACCATCGATGCCGAGGGCTGGCTGCACACGGGAGACTGCGGCTCTATAGACGCCGATGGTTTCCTGAGCATCAAAGACCGGCTCAAAGACATCATCATTACCTCGGGTGGCAAGAACATCACGCCCAGCAACATCGAGAGCCACCTCAAGTTCAGCCCCTACATTGCGGACGCTGTGGTCATTGGAGAAGGCCGGCACTACCTGACCTGCCTGGTGATGCTGGACCAGGACAACGTGGCCAAGTTCGCCCAAGACCGGCAGGTTCCTTACACCGACTACGCCAGCATGACGCGCGCCCCTGAAGTGCTGGCCATGATCCGGGCCGAACTCGAGCAGGTTAATTCTAGGTTGGCCCGCGTGGAGCAGATCAAAGACTTTCGCATCATTGCCCAACTGCTGACCGCCGAGGACGATGAACTGACACCGACCATGAAGCTCAAGCGCAAGGTCATGGCCAGCAAATACGCCAGCGTGATTGCCGGCATGTACGCCACGCCATGAGACAGATATCACCGCCACCATTTTTAACTGTCGATTAACTAGAGAAGGAGACCGTCATGAAACGTTATTTCAAATTTTTGCCAGCTGCCCTGCTGGCGGCCACGCTGGGCACCACCGCACACGCGGGCGGGGTCTCAGACAAAGAAATTGTCCTGGGCACCCATATGGACCTGTCAGGCCCAGTGGCCGCGGGCATGCCTCACTTGCGAAACGGCATGCAGATGCGGCTTGATGAGATCAATGAGGCCGGCGGCATCAACGGCCGTAAGCTTCGCATGGTGGTGGAAGACAACGGCAGCCAACCGCAACTGGCAGTGCGTGCTGTGGACAAGCTGATCCGCAGCGACGATGTCTTTGCCATCGTCAACCCCTTTGGCTCTGGCCCGAACGCGGCCACGGTGAAGAAAGCGGTGGATGCGGGCGTGCTGTATTTTTCGCCTTGGGCAGCCTCGTCCGTGATCCAGCAAATCTCTGGCAAAAGCCCCTTGCTGTTCACCACCACGCCGAACTACAACACCGTGATGCACAAAGGTGTCGACTGGATGATCAAAAAGTACGGTGCCAAAAAAGTGGGCTACATCTACCAGGAGGGCCCGCTCGGTGACCTGATGGGCGCTGGCGTCAAGTCAGCGGTGCAGGCCAACGGCCTGACCCTGGTGGCAGAGGCTGGCTACAAGGTGGCCGACATTGACTTCTCATCACAGGTGGCCCGCATGAAGGCCGCAGGCACCGACCTGATCGTCATCGCCACCGTCACCCGCGAAACCGTGGGCATCATGTCCGAGGTCAAGAAGCTAGGCTGGACCGATGTCAAGGTGTTAACAGGCAACCCTGGCCGTACCGGCATCGTGCTGCAACTGGGCAAGGACACCGTGGAGGGCCTGTATGGCGTCGGCGTCTGGAAAGCCGGCACGGATGCACCCGAAGTCAAGGGCTGGAAGGACAGCTTCAAGAAGCGCTTCAACAACATGGAACCCGATGAAAACGCACTGTTGGCCTACGTCTACACCGACTGGTTCATCAAGGGGCTTGCCGCCGCAGGGCGTGATGTGACTGCCGACAAAGTAGCCAAGGCATTGCAGACCACCGGCTATGACGACAAGGGTCTGATTTTCTACGGCCCCAAGAGCTTCAAGGCCAACCACATTGACCCGGAGACAGTGCGCGTTGACCAAGCCACGGGCGGGCGTTGGGTCTCGGTCAGCGACGTGCTTCAGTGAGCGCCGCTGCTGTGATGGCGTCAAGACCAGCATGAGCAGCCCGGTCTTTGACCCGGCGCGCCTGGGCCCGCCACCCGGCGCCCGGGTAGCCGTCGTCGGAGGCTGTGGCGGCATGGGCCGCCAACTGGTGCGGGCCCTGCTGGACACCGGCGTAGCGGTGGCGGTGCTGGACCTGCCCAGTTCCCTGGCGCAGAACCCACCGCCGACGCAGGTACTGTCTATTGCCATGGACGGCAGTGACGAGGCCAGCGTGGCGGCTGCCTTTGACACGCTGGGCCAGCACTGGACGGCGCTGGACGGCTTTGTCAACCTGGCCGGGTTTTTCAAAGGCTGGCAACCGATTGCTGACTTGTCAGTGGCAGTTTTTGACGAGATCATCGCTGGCAACCTGCGCTGCCATTTTCTGTGCGCCCGCGCAGCTTTGCCGATGTTGCACCGATCCGGCAACGGCGCCATGGTCAGCGTCGCCTCCACCATGGCGGTCGATGTCGTCAAGGGTTACACCCATTACGGGGCGGCCAAGGCCGGCGTTGTGGCCTTGACCAAAGGCCTTGCCCGCGAGAACGCACCACGCGTTCGCGTGAACGCGGTGGCGCCAGGCCTGACCAACACCGCCTTTCTGACCGGCGGCACGGGCCGGGAACAGATCTTCGACGGCATTGATGCCGACAAATATGGCAAGCGTGTCCCGATGAAACGCATGGCCGAGCCGCAGGACATGACTGGGCCTATCCTGTTCCTGCTGGGTCCGGCTGCGGCCTTCATCAACGGTGAAATGCTCATCGTGGATGGCGGCGTCTACACGCAGTAGCCCAGGCCCTACCCAGGATCTCGGCCCATGTCGGCAGCTGAAGACTGGGGCTTGGCCCTGCGGGGCAGCCACTTGGCGGCAGCCATCGACCGCATCACCGAACCCTGGTCGAACGCGATCATCCGCGCGGCCTTTTTGGGTGCCCGGCAGTTCGAGATGTTCCAGCAGGCACTGGATATCCCGCGCCAGACCCTGAGCCTTCGCCTGCGCGGCCTGGTCGAAATGGGCCTGCTGCGCCGGCACCAATACCAGACCCAACCGGTGCGCGAAGAGTACCGCCTCACATCGCTCGGAAAAGACCTGTACGGCAATGTACTGACCAGCTGGCTCTGGGATCGGCGTTGGGGCGACCCCCATCAACTGATGCCAAAGAAGCTGGTTCATCGGCGCTGCAGCCATGCCTGCACGCCCTTACTTCTGTGCCCACACTGCACCGAGCCCCTGTCGCTGGACAGGATGCAACCGGTCCTGGCAGCCAGCGCCATGCCCGTGGCACTGCGGACCGAGCGAAACCGGCGCTGGCGCAAGCCGCCGTCAACTGGCGGGCCCACGCTTGAGCGTGACATTTTGGCCGTTATCGACGACCGCTGGTCGCTGCTGCTGGTGGCTGCGGCAACGCTGGGCTTGAGCCGCTACGACGAGTTTGCACAGGCCCTGGCCATCAGCAGCGCGGTGCTGGCCCAACGCCTGCAGCGTCTGTGCCTGCTCGATGTGCTGCGCAGCCAACCCGACCCGGACGATGCGCGACGCGCCCGCTACTTGTTAGCCCCGGCCGGGACCGCGCTCTTCCCCTACTTGCTCACCCTGAGCGCCTGGGGCCAAGCCCTGGCCAATGCACCAGACACCATCGCGTGGGTCCACAGCCCTTGCGGCCAAACCACGCGGGGGCAGGTGGCTTGCAGCCACTGCCGGCAAACCCTGCTGCCTCAGGAGGTGGTTCGACCGGCCGCACCCACGAAAACCAAGCTCAACGACTGACGCGCAGCGTCGCATCCGAGCGCAGATGCAGGTCAGGCAGCAGTTCTAGCCCCAGCCCAGGCTTGTCGCTCAGGCTCAGCATGCCCTGCTTGACCACCGGTAAGTCAGTCACCAGCTCCTTGTACCAGCCGCTGTAGAAGGCACGCACGCTCTCCTGCACCAGGGCGTTAGGCGCGTGCAACGACAGGTGGCTGGAGGCAGTCCAGACCACCGGCCCGGTGCAGTCGTGCGGGGCCACCGGCAATTGCCAGGCGTCGGCCATGGCGGCAATTTTGCGCGCTTCGCTCAAGCCACCGCACCAGCTCAGGTCCAGCATCACCACGCCGGCCACGCCGGTCTGCAGGTAGTCTTTGAAGGCCCATTTGTAGCTCAGCGTCTCGCTCGCACAGATCAGGGCCTCGCAGTCCCGCGCATACTGCTTGAGCAGGTCCAGGCTGTCCATGCGGATCGCGTCTTCATGCCAGAAGGTGTTGAAGGGTTTGAGCGCGCGCGCTATTTTTTGCGCCATCGGCAGGCGCCACAGGCTGTGGAACTCAACCATGATGTCCATGCGGTCCCCCACCGCCGAGCGAATCTTGCGAAACGGCTCCAGCGCCAGATCAAGGTCGGCATTGCTGATGTAGTGGCCGTCGCTGCGCTCAGCGGCCGGATCAAACGGCCAGATTTTCATGGCCGTGATGCCCTCGCTCAGCAAAGACTCGGCGACCTCGTCAGCTCGGTGCAAAAAACCCTCTAAGTCTTCGTAGGGGCCCTGGCTCTGGCCCAGACCCCAGTTGGAGGTGCTTTGGTTGACGGTGTTGCGCACATAGCGGTAGCCGGCGCAGGTGTTGTAGATGCGAATGTCATCGCGGCTCTTGCCGCCCAGGGCGGTGTGCAGGGGCATGTTGGCGGCCTTGCCAAAAATGTCCCACAGCGCGATATCAATGGCCGAGTTGCCACGGGTCTCGGCCCCGGAGCCACGCCAACCCAGGTAGCCGGTGAGTTCGCGGTTGCGTGACTCGATCGCCAGCGGATTCTTGCCCAGCAATTTGGGGGCGGCCCACTCGTGTATGTAGGCCTCAACCGTCTGCGCACCCATGAAGGTCTCGCCCAAGCCGACCAGCCCCTCGTCGGTGTGAATACGTACCCAAATGATGTTGGGAAACTCGCCCAACCTGAGCGTTTCAACTTGTGTGATTTTCAATCTACGCTCCAAAAAAAACGCAGGCCAATCCGGCCTGCGGTTTGTGATGAATGAACCCGATCAGCCCCCGCGCGCTTTCTTCAGGCCTTCGAGCACCATGTTCACAGCTTCACCACCAATGGTGGGAATGTTGCGGTCATATACCGGCCGAACCTTCTGGAACATGCGCAGTTGTTCGGCCGAGGTCACCTCATTGACCATCATGCCTTTGACCTTCAGGTTGGCCAGCGACTGTTCGTTGAGGGTGCGGTTGGCGGCGCGCTGCACTTTTTGCCCCTCCATGGCGGCCTCACGCAACACCGCCTGCTCTTGGGGATTCAATTGGTCAAACAGTTTTTTGCTATAGAGCACCAGGAACGGGGTGTAGGCATGTCGGGTGACGCTGAGGTATTTTTGAACCTCGTTGAGCTTGGAGGTCTCGATCGTCACGAAGGGGTTCTCCTGACCGTCGATAGTCTTGGTCTCCAAGGCGGTGAACACCTCGCCAAAGGCCATGGGCACAGCATTGCTTCCCAGGGTTTTGAAGGTGTCGAGAAAAATGTTGTTCTGCATCACCCGAACCTTCACGCCGTCAAAGTCTTCGGCCCTGGCCACCGGCCGCTTGCTGTTGGTCAGGTTACGAAAACCATTTTCCCAGTAGGCCAGGTTGACCAGGCCGGCGTCTTCGAGTTTTTTGTTGAAATACGCGCCGGCCGGACCGTCCAGCACGATATCGGCTTCTTTCTCATTGGCAAACAAAAAAGGCAGGTCAAAGGCACCCAGCTCTTTCACAATGCCGACCAGCGGCGAGCTCGAGGTGCACACCATCTCTTGGGTACCGGCGCGCAATGCCTGGGTGGCCGGCAGGTCACCACCGGCCGAGCCGCCCCAGAAGGCGTTGATCTTGATCTTGCCACCCGTCTTGGCGTTGAGCACCTCTTGCATGCGCTTGACGCCCAGGCCAACCGGGTGGTCTTCATTGACGCCGTTGGTGAACTTGATGGTGCGCTCGGCAAATTGGGCGAAAGCCGAAGTCGTGACCAGCAGGGTAGCGGCCATCAGGGCCGAGGTGAGGGTTCTGCGTTTGAACATGTTTGTCTCCTTTAAGGTTTTACACAGGGTTGAAAAATCATCGTCAATCATCGCATCAGCCAGTGCATGGGCACCAGCACAATATCAGGGAACAGTACCAGCAAAAACAGCACGACGAGCTGCGCGCACAAAAAAGGCAGCACGCCCTTGAAGGCCTCGTCCATGCTGATGCGCGCCACGCCGCACACCACATTGAGCACAGTGCCCACGGGCGGGGTGATGAGGCCGATGGCGTTGTTCATGATGAACAGCACGCCAAAGTAAACCGGGTCAATGCCGGCCTTGAGCACCACGGGCATCAGCACCGGCGTGAGAATCAGCACCGTGGGGGTGAAGTCCAGCGCGGTGCCCACCACCACGATCAGCACCATCATGACAAACATCAGCAGCATCTTGTTGCCCATGAAGGGCGCGAGCATGCCGGCCACCTCGGTCGGGATGTTCGCCACCGTGATCAGCCAGGCGCTGACCATGGCCGCAGCCACCAGGAACATCACCACGGCGGTGGTTTTTCCCGCGGACAACAGCAGGCCATAGAGCGCCGACCATTTCAGTTCGCCGTAGATGAACTTGCCCACCACAAAGCTGTAAACCGCCGCCACCACTGCCGCCTCGGTGGGCGTGAACACGCCAAACTTCATGCCGCCAATGATCACCACGGGCAACGCCACGGCAAAACCACCCTGGGCCGTGATGCGCAGCCGCTCCGGCAGGGGCACCTTGCGGCCAGGCAACACGTTTTCCTTCTTGGCCAGCCACCACCAGGTCAGGCCAATGGCCACACCCATCAGGATGCCCGGCACAATGCCGGCCAAAAATAGCTTGGTGATGGAGACGTTGCCGGCCACGCCAAAGATGATCATGCCAATGGAGGGCGGTATCACTGGCGCGATGATGCCGCCCGAAGCGATCAGGCCCGAGGCGCGGCCCACGTCGTAGCCGGCGGCCCGCATCATGGGGATCAGCAGGGCCGCCAGGGCAGCCGTATCGGCCACAGCCGAGCCCGACAGCGAGGCCATGATGACGGCAGCAATCACGGTCACATAGCCCAGTCCACCCCGAAAGTGCCCCACCCAGGCCATGGCCAGGTTGACAATGCGGCGGCTCAAGCCGCCCGCGTTCATGAACTCGCCAGCCAGCAGAAAGAAGGGT
Organism: Comamonadaceae bacterium; assembly: GCA_014190675.1. Taxonomy (GTDB): domain Bacteria; phylum Pseudomonadota; class Gammaproteobacteria; order Burkholderiales; family Burkholderiaceae_C; genus Rhodoferax. Next base: position 15,731 of record BJGT01000004.1, read on the forward strand.
ACGGCCAGCAGGGGAAAGTTGTCGGCCCCCTCCACAAAACGTTGCGCCAGGATCTGGCTGTCAAAAATGACCAGCCCGCTGGTAGCAGCCAAAAAAGCCATCAGGGTGATGCCGCACACCAACAGCGCGTAGGCGATGGGCATGCCAATTGCCATGGCGGCGAGCAGGCTCAGGATGAACACAGAGACGGTCATGGCGCTTGGCTCAGGCTTTGGCGGTTTGCAGGGCCTTCTCGACGTCGGCCAGCCCTTCGGCTTCAACCACCTGGATCAGCTCGGCCTCGGTGATGCGCCCGCTCAGCAAGCGGTACAGCACCCGGATGTTCATGATGCCCATCACCAGGCTGACCACATAGCCGATGCCAAATACCCAGATCATGGACAAACCGGCTACCGGCGACACATTGGTCACCTGCAAGTCATGCATTTTCCAGGTGCCAAGCAAAAACAGGCCGTTGCAGTACAGCATCAGGCTCTCGCTGAGGAACAGGCAGAATTTTTTTCCGCCCCGGGACAGGTGCTTGACCAGGGTGTCAACCCCCAAATGCCCGCCTTCGCGCATGGCCACCATGGCGCCGATGTAGGTGAGCCAAATGAAGCAATAGCGCGACATCTCGTCTGAGATGGTGATGCCAGAGTTGAAGGCGTAGCGTAAAAACACATTGCCAAACACCATGATCACCATGGCGACCATCAGGATCACAACCAGCAACTCGAGCAGCTTAAAAAAATAATGGATCAGCCGGTTCATTCACAATCTTTCGGCGACAGCGACTCGTCGCTTTAAAGCAGCGCGCAGGGGCGGTGGCGGTTGTTTGAGGCTTGGCAGCCGGCTGCGCGAAGCCAGTACCTGCTCGATGTCTGCTCGAGCGCTCTCGATGAGCACCCGCACAGCCGCCTCGGCCTGATCAGGCAGACGGTTGATCACTGCATCAATCATGGCGCGGTGGAGCGGCAGCGCCAGAAGAGGGCCATTTTTTCGGCGCGTGGAAATCTCAAAACTGGTTCGCAGCAAGGCGCTCAAAGCTTTGCTCATTTGCACCAGCATGCGGTTATGGCTGGCAAGCAACAGGCCTTGATGAAAGCGCAGGTCGTGGCTGACGTAGTCGCCACCTTCAAAAATAGCGCTCTTCATGCCCGCAAAGGCCGCTTCGATGTTGTCGATGTCATGCTGCGTGGCGCGCTGCGCTGCCAGCCGGATCGCCGCTGGCTCAACGATCAAGCGCAAGTCTTGCAAGTCGCGCACAAATTCGGGCGTCAAGCCAGCGCGGGCCTGCCAGGCGATCACATCCGGGTCAAACCAGTTCCATTGGTCGCTGGCTTGCACCCGGGTGCCAACCTTGGGGCCGGTCAGGATCAGACCCTTAGCCACCAAAGACTTCACAGCCTCCCGCACCACGGTTCGACTGACGCCCAACTCAGCGCACAGCAGCGCTTCAGATGGCAAGGCACCAGCGGCCCCAAAGCGCCCCAATACAACGGCCTCAGCCAGGTAGTCGACCGTATTGCCGTGGACGTTTTTCATCCGCGGGCGCCGCCCACGGCGGTAAAAATTACGGCAGAGAGATTGACAGCCTTTGCCGACCGAACCGTTAAAACAGCGCGCACAACTAAGTACATCTCTTCAGCATCCTTTGAATCAAGCCATGGCTTTGTTTATCATATGATGTTTAGAGTCGGCAGCAATTTCGGGTAAACCCTATTAACAACTCAAATACAGGAGCGAGACAAGATGACATCCTCAGCCAAGAAAAAGCCTGAAGACTTGCGCAGCCAACAGTGGTTTGGCCGCCAAGACCGCGACGGCTTTGCCTACCGCAGCTGGCTCAAGGGCAAAGGCATACCGCAGGACCAGTTCGAAGGCCGCCCGGTCATCGGCATTTGCAACACCTTCAGTGAACTCACCCCCTGCAATTCACACTTTCGCACCCTGGCTGAGCAGGTCAAGATCGGCGTCTATGAGGCAGGCGGTTTTCCGCTCGAGTTTCCGGTGATGTCACTCGGCGAGGTCTTGCTGCGCCCCACCGCCATGCTGTACCGCAACCTCTCGAGCATGGATGTTGAGGAGAGCATTCGCGGCAACCCGATCGACGGCGTCGTGCTGCTGATGGGCTGCGACAAAACCACGCCGGCGCTGATGATGGGTGCCGGCAGCGCCGACCTGCCCACCATTGGTGTGAGTGGCGGGCCCATGCTCAACGGCAAATGGCGCGGCCAGGAGCTCGGCTCGGGCACCGGTGTCTGGAGCATGAGTGAGCAGGTACGCGCCGGCACCTTGAAGTTGCAAGAGTTTCTGGAAGCCGAGAGCTGCATGCACCGCAGCCACGGCCACTGCATGACCATGGGCACGGCCAGCACCATGGCCAGCATGATCGAGGCCCTTGGCGTGGGCCTGCCTGGCAATGCGGCCTACCCGGCGGTGGACGGTCGGCGCAATGTGCTGGCCCGATCGGCCGGCCGGCGCATCGTGGACATGGTGCATGAAGACTTGACGCTCTCACGCATCCTGACCCGCGAGGCATTTGAGAACGCCATCAAAACTCTGGCCGCCATTGGTGGCTCGACCAACGCCGTGATTCATTTGATTGCCATGGCCGGGCGTATCGGGCTCAAACTCACAGTGGATGACTTTGACCGCCTGGGCAGCGAACTGCCATGCCTGGTCAACCTGCAGCCCTCGGGCAAGTACTTGATGGAAGATTTTTGCTACGCCGGTGGCCTGCCCGCGGTGATGAAAGAAATCTCGGGCCACCTGCATCTCGATGCCCTGACAGTCACCGGCAAGTCGATTCGGGACAATATCGCCGGGGCCGAGAACTTCAACCAGGACGTGATCAAACCCCTGAGCCAGCCCTTCATGGAAAAAGCCGGCATCGCCGTGTTGCGGGGTAATCTGTCACCCCGCGGCGCGGTGATCAAGCCGAGTGCCGCGACACCCGCCCTGATGGTGCATACCGGGCGCGCCGTGGTGTTCGAGAACATCGAGGAGTTCCACCGACTGATCGACGACGAGAGCCTGGACGTGGACGAGACCTGCGTGCTGGTGCTCAAGAACTGCGGCCCCAAGGGCTACCCCGGCATGGCCGAAGTCGGCAATATGCCCTTGCCGCCCAAGGTCTTGCGCAAGGGCATTACCGACATGGTTCGTCTGAGCGATGCCCGCATGAGCGGTACCGCCTACGGCACGGTGATTCTGCACACCGCCCCTGAGGCTGCCGCAGGTGGGCCGCTGGCGGTGGTGCGCAATGGCGACATGATCGAGCTGGACGTGCCCAAACGCCGCCTGCACCTGCACATCAGCGATGAGGAGCTCACGAGTCGCCTGGCGCAATGGACTGCCCCGCCGCCGCCGCTGGACAGCGGCTACTGGAAGCTGTATGTCGACCATGTGCTGCAGGCCGACGAGGGCGTCGACTTTGATTTTCTGGTCGGGCGGCGTGGCGCTTTTGTACCGCGCGACAACCACTGAGCCAAATCAGCCGCGAAAACGCCGGCGCGTGAGCGCCAGCGCCAGCCAAAAACCACCCGCGCTGTAGACCAGCAGCACCAGGCCATGCTGCCAGGCTTGGCTTGGCCATTCGTCCATGAAGAGCGGACGCACCAGAGCCACGGCATTGGTCAGCGGCAGGCCCTGCGAAAGCAGCCGCACCAGCGGCGGCAGTTGTTCGAGCGGGAAGAAAATACCACTCAAGAACATCATCGGTGTGATGCACAGGGTGAAGTAATAGGTAAAAAAATCATAGCCCTTGGCCAGCGCATTAAAGACCAGCGCGATGCAGCTGAAGGTGACGCCCACGCCGAGCAGAATCGGCCAGGCCAGCAGCAGCTTGGGGCTGTGGCTGATGCCCAGGCACAGCATCACCAGCAGGATCGCGCTGACCGTGAACAGGGACTTGAATGCAGCCCACAGCATTTCGGCCAGCACCACATCGTCCAGGCTGACCGGGGCGTTCATGATGCCGTCCCAGGTTTTCTGCACATGCATGCGAGAAAACGCCGAATAGAGAGCCTCGAAGGTGGCCGCGTTCATGGCGCTCATGCAAATCGAACCGCTGGCCAGAAACAGGATGTAAGGCACTTTGACATCAGCGCCGCCGGCAGCGCCCGGCAGCGTGATTTGCCCCACCAGCGCCCCCATGCCGTAACCAAATGCAAACAGCCACATCAAAGGCTCGGCAATATTACCTACCAGACTGGGGATGGCAAGCTTGCGCCAGACCAGCAGATTACGCAAAAACACCGGCCAAAACCGCCATGACAAACGGGGCGCGCGCCAAATGCTGTGGGCCGCAGCGGCGCTTGGCTGGGCGCTCATATCAAGCGCCCTCCCGAATTTGGCGTCCGGTGAGCTTGAGGAACAGGTCCTCCAAGTTGGCCGGTCGGTGCAGGGTGCGCAGCTGCGGGTAGGCTGACAGGGCCTGGAGCAGCGGCTTGGCGTCTTGGGTGTAAAAAAATACCGTCTCGCCGCTTTGCTCCACCCGGGCGGCCAGGTCGCGCAGCGGTGAGGCGAGCAGGGCCGGCGCGCCAAGCCCGAACACCTCGACCACATCGGGCTCGAGATGCTGCGCAATCAGGGTGCGGGGTTGCCCCTCGGCAATTTTTTTGCCATGGTCAAGCACCAACAGGCGCGAGCACAGGCGTTCGGCCTCATCCATGAAGTGGGTGGTCAACAGGATCGACTTGCCCTGCTGCAGCAACAACTGCAAGCGCTCCCACATCAAGTGCCGGGCCTGCGGATCCAGGCCAGTGGTCGGCTCATCGAGCAGCAGCAGGCGCGGGTCGTTGACCAGTGCACGGGCCAGGCTCAGCCGACGCTTCATGCCGCCGGACAATTCGCCCGGCTTGGCATTCGCCTTGTGCGTGAGCGAGGCGAACTCCAGCAAACCTGGAATACGGGCACGAATCTGCGCCTCTTTCATGCCAAAGTAGCGGCCATAAACCAACAGATTTTCAGCGCAGGTGAAATCCGGATCCAGGGTGTCAAACTGGCTGACCACACCGAGTTGCGCCTTGATGGCCAGCGCATCCCGCGGCATCTGCCCGCCCAGTGCCTCGATTTGGCCGGCGTCTGGCACCGACAGGCCCAGGCACATGCGGATGGTGGTGGTTTTACCGGCGCCATTGGGGCCGATCACGCCCAGGCATTCACCTGCGGCAATGCCAAACGAGAGCCCATCAACCACCTTGGTGGCGCCATAGCTTTTGGACAAATTGCGGGCCGACAGCAGCCCAGCCTGCATGACTTGCTGCGGCATTTACTTGAAGGCTACTTCAGCAAAACTGCGCAGCTTGCGGCTGTGGAGTTGGTGCACACCGCGCTCTCGCAGCAACTCCAGCGCCCGCATACCCACCCGCAAATGCTGGTCGACCCGCTCGCGGTAAAAGTGGTCGGCCATACCGGGCAGCTTGATCTCGCCGTGCAGCGGCTTGTCGCTCACGCACAGCAAGGTGCCGTAAGGCACTCGGAACCGAAAGCCGTTGGCAGCGATGGTGGCGCTCTCCATGTCCATCGCCACCGCCCGGCTTTGGCTAAAGCGGCGCTGCGGGCCGTTGTCTGGCAGCAGTTCCCAGTTGCGGTTGTCGGTGCTCGCCACAGTGCCGGTGCGCATCACACGCTTGAGCTCGGGGCCGTGCAATTGCGTGACATCCGATACGGCGGCCTCGAGTGCCACCTGAATCTCGGCCAGCGCCGGGATGGGTACCCACAGGGGCAGGTCTTCGTCCAGCACATGGTCTTCGCGCACATAGCCGTGGGCCAGCACATAGTCACCGAGCTGCTGGGAATTGCGCAAACCCGCGCAGTGGCCGAGCATGATCCAGGCATGGGGGCGCAGCACGGCAACATGGTCGGTCATGGTTTTGGCATTCGCCGGGCCAACACCAATGTTGACCATGCTGATGCCGCTGCGGTCAGAGCGTATCAAATGGTAGGCCGGCATTTGCGGCAAACGCGCAGGCAGTTTGCCCAGGGCGTCCTGCGCCAAGGCGGCTGCGCCGATGCGCCGGGTGAGCACATTGCCGGGCTCGACAAAAGCCACATACTCGCTGTTCGGGTCGGTCATGGCCTGATGGCCCAGGCGAACAAACTCGTCGATATAAAACTGGTAGTTGGTGAACAGCAAAAAATTCTGGAAATACTCTGCCGCAGTACCGGTGTAATGGCGCAGGCGTTGCAGCGAGTAGTCCACCCGCTGCGCAGTAAACAGGGCCAGCGGCTGGGCCTCGCCTGGGCGCGGCACATAAGTGCCGTTGGCAATACCGTCATCCATAGCGCTCAGATCAGGCAGATCAAACACATCGCGCATCAACTGCCGCCGCTCGAGACTCAAGCTGCCCTCAAGATGGTCTTGATCAGCAAAGGAAAAGTGCACTGGGATCGGCTGCGAGCTGGTACCCACCTCCAGCTCAACCCCATGGTTTTGTATCAACAGCGTGAACTGCTCGAGGTAATACTCGGCGAACAGGTCGGGGCGCGTGAGTGTGGTCTCAAAACGCCCGGGTCCAGCAACAAAGCCGTAGCTCAGGCGAGCGTCCTGCAGGCCCTGGCGTGCCACGGTGTCGGTCTGGATGCGCACAAAGGGGTAGCAGGCCCGCACATGGCCTGGCAGGGTTTCGCCTGCCACAAAGCGACGCATGGCGCTGCGCAGGTGCGACAGGCTGCTGTCATAAATCTCCTGGGCTTTGGCCAGGGCCGCCGCCGGATCACGAAAACTTGATGGGGCGATGAAAGCAGGCAGGTAAGACATCCCGTGGATTATCGGTGCTTCACGCGACTCGCTGACGCACCGCTGCGGCGCGCGGCGCTTAAAACTGCCATACTCAGCCCGGTTTTTGACGAGGAAGTCCGTACCCATGCTGAAGTTCACATGCTGCGATGCGCTGCGCGAGTTTGCCAGCAGCAGCCAAGCCCAGGTTTTGCGGGGCATCACCCGCGGTTTTGAGCGCGAATGCCTGCGGGTGGATGCCTCCGGCGTGCTGGCCCGTACACCGCACCCCCGGGCGTTTGGCTCTAAGCTCACCCACCCCTGGATCACCACCGACTACGCCGAAGCGCTGCTGGAGTTCATCACCCCGCCTTCGCAGGATCTGGATTTCCCGCTGGAGTTTCTGCGCGACATACACCGCTTCGTGGCGCCGAAGCTAGGCTCAGAACTGATGTGGGCTGGCTCCATGCCCTGCCCCATCAGCGACGATGCCGACATCGAACTAGCCGATTACGGAAGCTCGCATGCTGCGCGCTTCAAGCAGGTCTACCGCGAAGGGCTGGGGCTGCGCTATGGCCGTCGGATGCAGGCCATCGCAGGGGCGCACTACAACTGGTCGCTGCCGGCAGAGTTTTGGACCAGCCTGCAGGACCTTTGCCAGCCGGAGCAGGCCGGGCTTGACTTTGTCAGCGAACGCTACTTTGCCCTGGCGCGCAATTTTTTGCGTTACAGCTGGCTGATTCCCTACCTGTTTGGCGCCTCGCCGGCCCTGAGCACATCGTTCTTGCAGGGGCAAAAGGCTGACTTGCTGGAACTGCTGCCGGGCACGTTGTATGGCCCCGATGCCACCAGCCTGCGCATGAGTGACCTGGGCTACCAAAACCGTGCGCAGGCCAACCTGCAAGTGAGCTTCAACTCGCTGGCCGACTACACCCAGGCGCTGGAGACCGCCATCCGCACCCCCGACCCTTTTTATCAGGCCATTGGCGTTTGCGAGGGCGGGCACTGGCGGCAACTCAATGCCAACTTGCTGCAAATTGAAAATGAGTTTTACGCGGGTATACGGCCCAAGCGCATTGGCAAACAGGGCGAGCGGCCGGCCAAGGCGCTGCAAGCCTATGGCGTGGAATACCTGGAAGTCCGGTTGTTTGACCTCAACCCAAGCCTGGATATTGGCATTGCACCCGAGCAGGGAAATTTTGCGGACATGCTGCTGCTGATGTGCTTGTTTCGCGACAGCCCGCCCATCAGCAGCCGGGAACAGGCCGAGAACAACGAGAACAAGCGGCGCGTGGTGCACCACGGCCGGGCGAGTGATTTGCAATTGCTGGCGCATAACCGCGAACAAGCCATGCGGCCCTTGGCCCATGCGCTGTTTGAAGACCTGCTGCCCTTTGCCGAGATGCTCGACGCCGCCTACAGCGGCCAGCGCTACAGCCAGACACTGAGCGCCCTGCGCCAGCGCATCGACCATCCCGAGCTCACCCCGTCGGCCCAGGTGCTCGAAGGCGTGCATCAGGCCGGCGGGTTCCAAAGCTACAGCCTGGCTCTGGCGCACCAACACCAGCAAAACTTGCTCACGCAAGCGCTAGAACCGGCCACCAGCGCACGGTTTGAGGCGAGTGTGCAAGCCTCGCTAAGCCGGCAAGTGCAACTCGAGGCCGCCGAGCAGGGCAGCTTTGAAGACCACGTGGCCCGCTATTACGCCTGACCACCAGACAGTCGGATCCGCCATGCTCCCAAGCGACACCCAAGCCCAAGCAATACCCGAGCGCGCCGCCGGCACCGTCCCCGTCACGGGGCCCGGCCCGTCAGGGGAGAACTGCTTTTCAAGCCTGCTGCTGGAGCCCGCCGTTTTGACCAATCTGGCGCAGCTCGGCTACCACCAGATGACGCCTATTCAGGCCGCCAGCCTGCCTGCGGCTTTGGCCGGGCAGGACCTGATTGCCCAGGCGCAAACCGGCAGTGGCAAAACCGCAGCCTTTGGCCTGGCAGCACTTGCCCGCCTGAACCCGCGCCGCTTTGCCGTGCAAACCCTGGTGCTGTGCCCGACCCGGGAACTCGCTGACCAGGTGAGCACCGAGTTGCGCCGCTTGGCCCGTGCCACCGGCAACATCAAGATCCTTAGCCTGTGCGGTGGCGTGGCCCTGCGCGGACAGCGCGCCTCGCTGGAGCAGGGCGCCCATATCGCGGTGGGCACGCCCGGGCGCATCATGGACCATCTGGCGCGGGGCTACCTGGCACTTGACGCACTCAACACGCTGGTGCTCGACGAGGCCGACCGCATGCTCGATATGGGCTTTTTTGAAGATATGGCGACTGTCATCAAACAGTGCCCCAAAGACCGCCAAACCCTGCTCTTCTCGGCCACCTACCCCGAGGGCATCGACAAGCTGGCCGCCGAATTCATGCGTGAGCCAAGGCACATCAAGGCCCAGAGCGCACCAGCCCAGGGCGCGATTGAAGAGCGCTTCTACCAGGTGACTCAGGATCAGCGTTTGGCCGCGGTAGCCCAGTTGCTCATGCACTTTCGGCCGATCAGCACCCTGGCGTTTTGCAACACCCGGCAACAATGCCGGGAACTGCTTGGCAGCTTGCAACAACAGGGCTTTAGTGCCTTGGCACTGTCTGGCGATCTCGAACAACGCGAGCGGGACTTGGTGCTGGCACAGTTTGCCAACCGCAGCTGCTCGGTGCTGGTGGCCACCGACCTGGCATCGCGCGGGCTAGACATCGCACAGCTCGAAGCCGTCATCAATGTCGACACCACGCCAGACCCCGAGGTGTATGTGCACCGCATCGGTCGCACCGGCCGCGCTGGCGAATCTGGTCTGGCGCTCAGCCTGGCCGGCCTGCATGAGATGGGTTTTGTTGGCCGTATCGAGCAGTATCAGCACCGCGAATCGGTCTGGTACCCACTCAACAGCCTGACACCAACTGGCAGCGGTCCGCTGCAGCCGCCCATGGTGACGCTGCAAATCTTGGGTGGGCGCAAAGAAAAAATTCGCCCCGGCGATGTGCTGGGGGCCCTGACCGCAGACGCGGGCTTTGCACGCGAGCAAATCGGCAAAATCAATGTCACCGAGTTCACCACTTTTGTAGCGGTGAGGCGCGACATTGCGCTGCAGGCCATGGATAAACTCAACGCCGGGAAAATCAAAGGCAAAGGCGTCAAAGTACGCTTGGTTTAGCCTCGTCATTGCGGCTTGTAGGCGAAATTCTGACGTGCTTTACAGCGACTTCCTGACTTCAGGCGACAGACCCCGGGACTAAAGTTCTTCGGTGCGCTCAAGCGCCCTGAAACCCACCGGAGATGCCAGATGAAGACCGCCGAAATTAGCCTCAACCCATTCAGTCTGATGATGGAGCCCGAGTTGGTTTTGCAGGCCATGGAGCGCTCAGAGCAACTCCAGCGCCTGCGCCGGCACAAATTGCGCCCGCTCGACAGGCCCCTGATTCCCTACACACAGCAGAACCTGGACAGCCGCGCCGCCTTCGATGCGGCGATTGAGGCTGAAGAATTTGAGGTCCTGGAGATCGAACTGCTGAACTGACCCCGCGCCAGGCAGGCGCCACAGTGCCCGGCGTTTTGGGCAGCAACTCGGTGTTCAGGTGCTGTGCCCCACCCCTGGCGGTGCGACCATGACGACTACTGCGGCTGCGCTGCTCTCAGCGCTTGAGCGTGACGCCGCCGTCCACCACCAGGGTTTCACCCACCACGTAGTCGCCAGCACGCGAGGCCAGGTAAATCGCAGCGCCCGCCATGTCCTGGTCCAGGCCAATACGGCCGGCCGGAATCTGGGCTGCCACTTCAGCGCTGCGGTCCCGCGCATCCCGGTTCATCTCCGAGGCAAAGGCGCCCGGGGCAATCGCGGTGACTGCAATGTTGTCCTGGATCAGGCGCAGCGCCATGCGCCGGGTCAGGTGCACCAGGCCGGCTTTGCTGGCGGCATAGGAGTAGGTTTCTAGCGGGTTGACTGACACACCGTCAATCGAAGCGATGTTGATCACTTTGGCCACCCGCTGCTTGCCGGCCAGGCGCAGATGAGCCGCCAGGGCCTGGGTCAGGAAAAACGGCGCTTTCAGGTTCAGGTCCACCACCTTGTCCCAGCCACTCTCGGGAAAGTCGTCAAACGGCGCGCCCCAGGCAGCGCCGGCGTTGTTGACCAATATATCGAGTCGCTGCTCGTGCGCCGCGAAGGCTGTTGCCAGCGCCTGGGCGCCGGCAACCGTCGAGACATCGGCGGGCAGGGAGACACAATGACCCAAAGCCGCCAATTCGCTCGCTGCCTGATCACAGACCTGCGCCTTGCGCGACGAGATATAGACCTTGGCCCCCTGGGCCAAAAAACCCGCTGCAATCATGCGTCCGATACCGCGCGAGCCACCTGTAATCAGGGCGATTCGGCCTTCAAGAGAAAAAAGTTTGTCCATCGTCATCGCTCCTTTTTGAGGTCTGAGCTTAGCTTGATGCCGCGAGGGCGACAGTCACTTGGGCGGCAGGTGCCGGGCAGCGCGCAAGTGCAGGGATAATCAGGTCCTTTTTCTCTCAATGGAGTCCGTGTCATGGCCAAAGAATTTCGTACTGAAGCTGAACGTGTTGCAAGCCCACGCCCGGTGCCGCCCAAGGGTGTCTGCTTCACCGCCCCAAAGGGCCAAAAACGCAGCCTCGAGCGCGGCACTGCCACCAACAACAAAAAAAACCCCGGTAAGCGCCCGCACAAAGGCGGTTGAAAGCGCACTGCGCTCAGGGCAAACGCATCAAGGGAATGGCCGCAATGGCCAGGGCCACGGCCAGCAACTTGGTGCGGCTGATGGCCTCTTTCATAAACACCATCGCAATCAGCACAGCAAACACCGAACTGGTGTCGCGCAGAGCCGCCGCACCGGCGATGGCCGCCTTGCTGAAGACCCAGACAATCAGCAGGTAGGAGACCATCGACAGCACGCCCGTCCACAGCGTCACATGGGCATGGCAGCGGATGGTAGCTACCAGACCGGGCAGATGGCGCTGCTGCCAGGCCATGTTCGCCGCGTTGAAGATTGCCGTCAGGCAGCCATAGGCAAAAGGCGAACCCGATTGCCGAATGCCGTTGGCGTCGATCAGCACCGAGCAAGCGCTCAAGACTCCGCCCAGGCCAGTCCAGATCAGCACCTGGCGCGACAAATTCTTACCGTGGCGCGCGCTCAGCGCCAGCAGCGCCAGCGCCGCAATGATCAGCGCAATACCCAGCATGGCGCCGGTTGACAGCCGCTCGTGTGCGAGCAAGGTCGACAGCGGCACCACCAGCATGATCATGATGGCGCGCGACATCGGGTACACCAGGCCGAATTCACCATGGTCATAGGCCCGCAGAATGGCCTTGATCCCCATCACATTGAACAGGGCTGAGGCAGCGATCCAAACCAAAGACTCCCACCGGGGCAAATCAACAAAGAACAGCACCGGCAGGCCGACCAGCCCTGCCACCAGCATCTGGCCCGTCATGACCGCTGTGTGCTGCCCGGTAGATTTGACGGCTGCGTTCCAGGTGGCATGCAAGAGGGCGCTGCCCAGGGCAGCCAGAATGTAGATGGTGTCCAAACAGGCCCAGAGTCAGGGGTTGGCAAGCCTTACATGTTACGCCGGTACTGCCCACCCACCTCAAACAAGGCATTGGTGATCTGGCCCAGCGAGCAGACCCGTACGGCTTCCATCAGCACCTCAAACACGTTCTGGTCCTCAATCACCGCCTGTTGCAGGCGCTTGAGCATCGCCGGTGCCTGGCTGGCGTGCCGGGCATGGAAGTCGGCCAGCCGCTGCAGCTGGCTCTGCTTTTCCTCTTCGGTCGAGCGGGCGAGCTCGAGCTTGTCGAGCACGGCGTCCCCGTTCGGATTACGGAAGGTGTTGACGCCGATGATGGGCAACTCGCCGGTGTGCTTGAGCATCTCGTAGTGCATGCTCTCATCCTGGATGCGGCCACGCTGGTAGCCGGTTTCCATGGCGCCGAGCACACCGCCGCGCTCGGTAATGCGTTCAAACTCGGTCAATACCGCTTCTTCCACCAGTTCGGTCAACTCTTCGATGATGAAGGCGCCCTGGGACGGGTTCTCGTTCTTGGCCAGGCCCCACTCACGGTTGATGATCAGCTGGATTGCCATGGCGCGGCGCACCGAGTCTTCGGTGGGCGTGGTGATGGCCTCATCGAACGCATTGGTGTGCAGGCTATTGCAGTTATCGTAAATGGCGATCAGTGCCTGCAGCGTGGTGCGGATGTCATTGAACTGAATCTCCTGCGCATGCAGGCTGCGCCCACTGGTCTGGATGTGGTACTTGAGCTTCTGGCTGCGCTCGTTGGCGCCGTATTTCTCTTTCATGGCCACCGCCCAAATGCGCCGGGCTACCCGACCCATCACGCTGTACTCGGGGTCCATGCCGTTGCTGAAGAAAAAGCTTAAATTCAGCGCAAAGTCATCAATATGCATGCCGCGCGCCAGGTAAGCCTCGACAAAGGTAAAGCCATTGCTGAGCGTGAAAGCCAGCTGGCTGATCGGGTTGGCCCCTGCCTCGGCAATGTGGTAACCACTGATGGACACCGAGTAAAAATTACGCACCTGGTGCTTGACAAAATACTCGGCCACATCGCCCATGACCTTCAGGCTGAACTCGGTGCTGAAGATGCAGGTGTTCTGGCCCTGGTCTTCTTTCAGGATGTCGGCCTGCACCGTACCACGCACGTTTTCCTGCACCCACTCGCGGATCTTTTGGAGCTCAGCGTCGGTCGGATCACGGCCCTTGTCAGCCTTGAACTTGTCAATATTCTGGTCAATCGCCGTGTTCATGAACATCGCCAGGATGCTCGGCGCCGGGCCGTTGATCGTCATGCTGACGCTGGTCGACGGGCTGCACAGATCGAATCCACCGTACAGCACCTTCATGTCGTCCAGCGTGGCGATTGACACGCCTGAGTTGCCCACCTTGCCGTAGATGTCCGGCCGCAGGTCAGGGTCGTTGCCATACAGCGTGACCGAGTCAAACGCGGTAGATAGTCGCTTGGCCGCCATGCCGGCGCTCAGCAGCTTGAAGCGGGTGTTGGTGCGAAAGGCGTCGCCCTCGCCGGCAAACATGCGGGTCGGGTCTTCGCCCTCGCGCTTGAAGGCAAAGGTGCCGGCGGTATAGGGATAGCTGCCAGGCACGTTGTCCAGCAGCAACCACTTCAGGATTTCACCGTGGTCTTCATACTGCGGCAGCGCCACCTTGCGGATGGTGGTGCCGCTGAGCGACTTGGTGGTGAGCGCGGTGCGGATTTCCTTGTCGCGGATTTTCACCACGAACTCGTCGCCGGCATAGGCTGACTGCATGGCGGGCCACTGCACCAGCAGCTGACGCTCGGCGGCACCCAGGTGGGCGTCTCGCTGGCCGGCCAGGTCCAGCACGGCTTCCACGGCCCGGGTCTTGGTAGCGTCCGCTTCCCTGAGCATGCGGGCCGATTCGCGTAACTGCTGGATTTCGCGGGCCAGCCGGGCCTGGCTGCGGGCCCGCGCCTTATAGCCGCGCAGCGTGTCGCTGATCTCTGCCAGGTAACGGGTGCGCGCCGCCGGCACCACGGGTGTCTGGTTGGTGCTGTGGCGGGTTGTGACCTGCGGCAGGCGCTGCGGCTGCACCGCCAGCCCCAAGGCGGCCAGCCGCGCCAGCAGCGCCTGATACAGGGCGGTCACGCCATCGTCATTGAAACGCGCCGCCATGGTGCCAAACACCGGCATATCGGCCATGGGCGTGGTCCAGGCCTCTTTGTTGCGCTGCACCTGTTTGGCCACGTCGCGCAGGGCGTCGAGTGAGCCCTTGCGGTCAAACTTGTTGATGGCCACAAACTCGGCAAAGTCGAGCATGTCGATTTTTTCCAGCTGGCTGGCCGCGCCAAACTCGGGCGTCATGACATACAGCGGTATATCCACATGCGGCACGATGGCAGCATCGCCCTGGCCAATACCCGAGGTCTCCACCACCACCAAATCAAAGCCCGCCACCTTGCAGGCCGCAATCACATCAGGCAAGGCCGCGCTGATCTCAGAGCCAAAATCACGCGTGGCCAGGCTGCGCATAAAAACCCTCTGCCCCGGCGCCAGCGCAGCGGCAAGCGTGGGGGCAACAACCCCGCCGCCGGGCCGCCCCAAGGCGGGGTTAGCCCCCTCGGGGGGCAGCGCAGCACGCGCAGCGGCAAGCGTGGGGGCCCAAACCCCAATCGCGTTCATGCGGATGCGGTCGCCCAGCAGGGCGCCACCGCTTTTGCGGCGGCTCGGGTCAATGCTGATCACTGCCACGCGCAAGGCATCATCCTGGTCCAGCCGCAGCCGGCGGATCAGTTCATCGGTCAGGCTGGACTTGCCCGCGCCACCCGTGCCAGTGATCCCCACCACCGGTATCTTTGTTGTAGCAGCCAAGGACCGTATCTTTTGGGCCAGCGCGGGACTGGCCTTCTCGTTTTCAACCGCCGTGATCCACTGCGCCAGCGCCCGCCAGGCCATCTCGCCGTGGCCCTGCAGGGCCGCTATGGTGGTGGGCGCGTGCGGTGTCAGGTCTTGGTCGCAGCGCATCACCATCTCGCCAATCATGCCGGCCAGCCCCATGCGCTGCCCGTCTTCCGGGCTGAAAATGCGGGCCACGCCATAGGCCTGAAGCTCGCGGATCTCGGGCGGCACGATCACCCCGCCGCCACCGCCAAACACCTGAATATGGGCACCGCCGCGCGCGCGCAGCAGATCTACCATGTACTTGAAGTACTCCACATGGCCGCCTTGGTAGGAACTGATGGCAATACCTTGTACGTCTTCTTGCAGCGCTGCCGTCACCACCTCGTCCACGCTGCGGTTGTGCCCGAGGTGGATCACCTCGGCGCCCATGCCCTGCAGGATGCGGCGCATGATGTTGATCGCCGCATCATGGCCGTCGAACAGGCTGGCAGCGGTGACAAAGCGCACTTTATGCTTGGGCCGGTAGTTAGCCAGGGCTTTGAATTCGGCGGACAGGTCGGTCATGGTGGGTCTCCGTGGCGCTGGTGCGCCCTTCAAAAAAAGCAAGCGCTTGATTGACGTTTACGTCAACGTCAATGGTAACAATTTTCCAACAAAAAGGGCGCCGGGGCGCCCTTTTTGCTTGCCCAATGACGCCCCAGGCTATTTGTACAGCAGACCGGGCAACCACAAACCAATCGCCGGGAAGGCGTACAACATGAACATGGCGAGTACCTGTATCCCCATAAAAGGCATCATGCCGGCAAATATTTGGTTCAGCGTTACATGCTTGGGGCTCACGCCCTTCAGATAAAAAGCGGCCATTGCCACTGGCGGCGACAAGAACGCTGTTTGCAAGTTAAGCGCCACCAAAAGGCCAAAAAACAGAGGGTCGACATTGAACTTGGCCAACAAGGGGATAAAAATAGGCATGAAGATCACAATGATCTCGGTCCACTCCAATGGCCAGCCCAAGATGAAGATGATGAACTGGCTCAGCAGCATGAACTGCAGCGTGGTCAGCCCCAGGGACAACACCCAGGTTTCAATCAGCTCTTGGCCGCCCAGCAGCGCAAAAGACGCTGAGAAGATAGACGAGCCAACGAACAGCCAGCACACCATGGCGCTGGTTTTGGCGGTGAGAAACGAAGACTCCCGCACGATGCCCACAAGCTCGACCGCCGTTCTTCCCAGGGGGCTGCCGCCCGGTGTGGCACGCGCATTGACATAGCGGTAGGCACCGGCAAGCAACATGCCACCGAGCCCGCCGACGGCCGCGGCCTCGGTCGGCGTTGCCAAGCCGAACACAATCGAGCCCAGCACCGAGATGATCAGCACGGCCAAGGGGAAAAACGACACCAAGAGCATCTTGAAAATTTCAAGCCGCTGCCAACTCATCAGCCAGTTGATGAGCAGGGCCAGGCCGAGACCAATCGCCAGAAAAATCCAGTACCAGGTGGGTACTGCCAAGCGCTCGGGGGCTGGCGTTGCGGCGGCTACCTCAGCGCTAGGGGCGCTTGCTGCCGCCGTTGCCGCAGCTTGGGCGGCAGGCTCGGCGGTAGCCGCCGAGGCTGCGGCTGGCGGCTGTTGTAGGCCAGTGGGCTCGGCCGCCGGCTCCTTGAGCCCACCAAGCTCAGCGGGCGGCTCCTGAACACCGTTATTGGCCTCGGATTTTTCCTCCAGCGGCGCGGCCACCAGCCCACCGGTTTCCACCAGCCCTGAGGTATCAGCCACCACCAGCGGCGCGGTTGCACTGAGATAGACCATGGTGAGCAAGGCGGCGATCACCAGGGCCGGCAGCACCGCCAACAGCAGCTGACCGAGTACGGTCTTCTTCGCCAGCGATGCATCTTTGAGCCCGCCAAAGAGGCCTGTGATGGCATTGCTGCCGCGCGCTGACAGCGTTTGAGCCACGGACGGCAGGGGCACCAGGCGCTCGCTCAGCGGCAAAGGCGGGGCCAAATGGGGCTTCCACTTAGCCACCGCAATGACATAGGCCACATACAGTCCGGCCAGCATGATGCCTGGGAAAAAAGCACCCGCATACAGCTTGACCACCGACACGCCTGCGGTGGCGCCATAAACAATCAGCAGCACCGAGGGGGGAATCAAAATGCCCAAGCAGCCGCCTGCGGTGATGGCGCCAGCGGCCAGTTGCACGCTGTAGCCCGAGCGCAGCATGGCCGGCAGGGCCAGCAGGCCCATCAGTGTCACCACCGCGCCCACAATGCCCGTGGCCGTCGCAAAAATGGCGCAAGTGACGATCGTCGCCACAGCCAGTGCGCCAGGCACACGTGCCAGAGCCAGGTGCAGGCTCTTGAATAACTTGTCAATCAGGTTGGCCCGCTCAACCAAGTAGCCCATGAAAACAAACAACGGTATTGCAATCAGCACATCGTTGGACATCACCGCATAGGTGCGCTGCACCATCAGGTCAAGAATCTGCCGCACCGCAATATCGGGGTTGACGCTGCGGTAAGACAGCCAGCCAAAAAACATGCCCATCCCCATGAGCGTAAAGGCAGTCGGGAAGCCCAGCATGATGGCCACCACCACCAAGCCCAGCATGATCAGGCCCAGGTGCCCGTTTGTCACATGGCCCCAGGGGGTGATCAAAAGCAGGGCGACGATGATCACCGCCATCAAGATAAAGCCAAACCAGAGTTCTTTGCGAATCGTCATTTGCTCGCCCCCCGCCCTGTCAAGATCGCACCGAGTTGTTCGGTATCCTCGGCCTTGACCTGGACCATGGCCCTGAGCTTCTCGACATCGACCTCCTCCACGTCTTCTTCACGCGAGGGCCACTCGCCCTGCTGAATGCAGGCCACGCAGCGCACCATCTCGACCAGGCCCTGCAGCAACAGCATGGTGCCAGCTATCGGGATCACGGTTTTGAAAGGGTAGACCGGCGGCCCGTCCGACGTGATGCTGGAGTGCTCAAGAATCGCCCAACTCTCGCTGGCGTAGACAAATCCGGCCCAGGCCATGGCGATCACGCCAGGGATGAAGAACAGCACATAAAGGGTCAGGTCAAGTATGGCCTGGGTACGGGGCATGAAAAAACCATAAAGCACGTCGCCGCGCACATGGCCGTTTTTGGACAGCGTGTACGCGCCGGCCATCATGAAGACGGTGCCATACATCATGATCATCGCGTCAAAAGCCCAGGCATGTGGGTGGTCGAGCGCATAGCGCGAGAAAACCTCCCAGCTGATCAACAGTGTCAGCACCACAACGAGCCAGGAGAAGGCTTGGCCAAGCCGGGTGCTAAGCCGGTCAACAGAGAGCAGGAGTTTTTGCATGGGGCTTGGTATCGGTCAGGTCACCAGGAAGGCAGGAACAAAAAAATACGCGCCCGCCAAGCCACCCGGCCTGATCAGGCCGGGTGGCTTGGCGGGCTAAAGACCAGACGATCAGGCTTTTTTGGCCGCCGGCTTAGCCGCCGATTTACCAAAGTAGCTGTTGTAGGCCATGCGCCGGTCAACCACGGTGTCGAGTTCCCAGCGCACGGTGCGCTCAGCAAACGCTTTTTGCGACTCGACGATTTCCTTGAATAAGGGATCAGCGGCTGATTTTTTTTCCACCACCACGTCGTAGGCTTCGATCTGCTTGCGCAAGATCGAATCAGGTGTTTTGTAGAACTTGACGCCGGCTTTTTGCAGTTCGCCGTAGGCCTTGGAATAACGGTCAACGGCTTTCCAAGACATGTCGGCCGAGGCGGCCTCTACGGCATTGGAAATGATGGCGCGCATTTTGTCGGGCAGTCCGTCGTATTTGGTTTTGTTGAAGGTGATTTCAAACTGCTCAGCGTTCTGATGGTAGCTTTGCAGCATGCACACCTTGGATACATCGGCAAAGCCCAGGGTTTGGTCCGAACTGGCGTTGTTGAACTCGGCAGCATCAAGCAAACCGCGGTCCATGGCCGGCACGATTTCGCCACCTGGCAGAGCATTGACAGCAGCGCCCATGGCGGTGAAAACATCAATCGAAATACCCACCGTGCGGTACTTCAGGCCTTTGAAATCTTCTGGCTTGGTGATCGGCTTTTTGAACCAGCCCAGCGGCTGGGTGGGGTGAGGCGCATAGGGAAAAGACACCACATTGGCGCCAATGGATGCATACACCTTGGCCAGCAGTTCCTTGCCGCCACCATATTTGTGCCAAGACAACAGCATATTGGCGTCCATGCCAAAGCCGGGCCCAGAACCCCACAGCGCCAGCGCATTTTGTTTGCCGTAGTGGTAGACCAGCACCCCGTGCCCGCCATCTAGCGTGCCTTTGGACACCGCGTCAAGCAGGCCAAAGGCAGGAACCACTGAACCAGCTGGCAAGACCTCAATCTTGAGGTCGCCGCCCGTCATGTCATTGACCTTCTTGGCAAAGTCACCCGCATACTCGTGAAAAATGTCTTTGGCGGGCCAGGTACTTTGAAAGCGCAGCGAAATCGGGCCAGCCTGCGCTGAGGCAATCATGGGAGCCGACATAGCGCCAGCGGCAACCGCAGCACCTTTGAGAAGACTACGGCGGCGGGGTGTTTTGTGATCGGTCATGGGTTTCTCCAAAGTTAGGGGGCAATTCTGTGAATCGACAAAATTGGCAGCGGGGATCTTTGCGCGCAACCGATTTTCCGCTGGTTTCAGCCAATTGGTATCCGTAGAAACCAGTAGAGCCCTTGACATGGCACGCTTTTTATTTCGCCTGCATCTGCAAATAATCTCAGGGCAAACTTGGGAAGCAAGGGCGACTCGTGCGCAAGTTTTGCGCCGGTTTTTTTGCTGGCAGCGTCGCTCAAAAAAATCAGCCGCCAGGCTCGGGCCGAACACCTCGTTGAAGGTGTGCGAGCCCGGGTTGGTGACGATGCCGGCGGCATTGGCCATGCCTTCGGTGGCCTGCGACAGGGCGCTGGCATCGAGTTCAACGATCATGGTCATCTGGCAAGGGGCTGGGTACCGACTGTGCGGATAATAGACGCATGACTTTCTTGGCCATCGACGTGGGCAACACCCGCCTTAAATGGGCGCTCTACCAACAGCCCCGCCCAGGCGCTGCCCTGATCGCACAGGGCGCCGAGTTTTTGGAGCATATCGAGCGGCTTGCCGAGGGGCCCTGGGCCGAATTGCCCTCGCCCAAGCGCATGCTGGGCTGCATTGTGGCGGGAGACGCGCCCCGGCGCCGGGTCGAGGAACAAATGGAGCTATGGGACGTGGCAGCCCAATGGGTCGTGGCGAGCCCAAGTGAGGCCGGGCTGGTGAACGGTTACGACCACCCGGCCAGGCTAGGCGCTGACCGCTGGGTTGCCATGGTCGGGGCCTGGCACCATCTGCTGGCCCAAGGCCCTCCGAGCCCGCTGGTGGTGGTGATGGTCGGTACAGCGGTCACAGTAGATGCGCTGGACGAAAAAGGCCGGTTTTTGGGCGGCCTGATCCTGCCCGGCCACGGCATCATGTTGCGCGCGCTGGAGACTGGCACCGCCGGCCTGCAAGTGCCCACTGGCGAGGTGCGTGAATTTCCCACCAACACCAGCGATGCACTCACCAGCGGCGGCACCTATGCCATTGCCGGGGCCGTGCTGCGCATGGTGCAGCATTTGCACCAGCAGTGTGGCGCCGAGCCCCGCTGTATCTTGACCGGCGGCGCGGGCTGGAAGATGGCGCCGAGCATGGGCCTGGCTTTTGAACTGGTCGACAACCTGATCTTCGATGGGCTGCTGAAGATAGCCGAGAGCCGTTCGGGCACCTGACTGCGCAGCTCAGGCCCCCAGGCCGGCAACAGCTTGGCCCAACACCTCGCGGGCCTGGCTGAGAATTTGCTCCCGCCACAGGGGCGTGTCGGTAAAAAACGCGTCTTTCATTTGCTGATGAATCTGTGCTGCCAAGCCGGGCGCTGCCTGCGGATGCTGGTGCAGCCAGTGGTCAGCACGCAGCGCTTGGAGCATGTCGGCAATCGGCAAGGTGCCGTATTCCAGGGCCAGGCCGGTGTACTCGGCCTGCGGACATTCTTGGTAGGCCGCGCTCCACATCAGGCCGGTGAGCCAGGCCGAGCTGGAGGACCCGTCGTAGATCGAGGTGACTGGCGTGGCGCCATTGCCGCCCCACCAATGGCGCGCGCGGGCCAGGGCAGCGGCGTCATCACGGCAGGCAAAAATGCGCTCGCCCACGCCACTGGGTCCCAGGCCGGTGTGCACATCGACCCAGGCCAGTCGGCGCGCTGACTTGGCCTGCTCGCGCAGAATTTGCCGAACCGTCTGGTTGCTCCAAGTGGGCGCGGTGCCACCGTAAAAGAGGCCATCGGCAAACTCATGCTGGCCCCGCGTGGTGGTAGCCTGAAAGCCGGCCATGCCGTGGCGGCCGATGTACTCGGTCAGCCCCGCCACATTGGCAGCATCCGGCGGCCAATGATCAGGCAGCAGCAGCGGATGCAAGCCACGGTAGGCTTCGTTGATCGGCAGGGCTTGCGAAAAATCCTGAAAATTGCGGTTCAGGTCAACATTCTCATGGGTCACCCGGCGCAGGTGGGAAAACCCATGGGGATTGAGCGCATGCACATACAAAAGAGCCACGCCCTGCGCCCGGCTTTGCGCCCGCAGGGCGGCATCCCCCAGCGCGTCAACCTGCACGCCGCTGCCGCAGAAGCCCTCCACACCATGGCAGGCACTCGTCACAATCAGCAGCCGATCGGCGTTGGCAGCGCCATCGAGCACCAAGTCTGTGGCGAGCGCCTCGCCGTCGCGGCCAGGCAGCGGGTGCGGGTAAGACTGCACTGCCAGGCCGGCGCTAGCAGCAGCGGCTAAAAACTTGGCCCGTGCCTGGGCGTAGCTTGGTGAGAAAGGCTGGCCTGGCTCCATGTCGTAGCCCCCTCAAGCGGCCTTGAACCAGGCCTCCGCCAGCCGCACCCAGTAGGTGGCGCCCAGTGGGATCAGGTCGTCATTGAAATCGTAGCTCGGGTTGTGCAGCATGCAGGGGCCTCCGCCGTGGTCAATATCGCGGTGCGAGCCATCGCCATTGGCAATGAAGTTGTAGCAACCGGGTTTGGCCTGCAGCATGAAAGAAAAATCTTCAGCACCCATGGTGGGCTCCTGCTGCAGCACATTGTCCGGACCCACAATGCTGGCCATTACTGCGCGGGCAAACTCGGCCTCTTTGGCGCTGTTGACGGTGGGCGGATAGTTGCGGACAAATTCGAACTCGCAGCTCAAGCCAAAGGCTGCGCAGGTGTGCTCGGCAATCTGCCGCATACGGGCTTCGATCATGTCGAGCACCTCCACGGAGAAGGTGCGCACGGTGCCGCGCAACTCGCAGCTGTTGGGGATGACATTGGTGGCCTCGCCGGCATGGATCATGGTGACCGAAATCACGCCGGCGTCGATGGGTTTTTTGTTGCGCGTGATGATGGTCTGAAAGGCCTGCACCATCTGGCAGGCCACGGGCACCGGGTCCAGACCATTGTGCGGCAGGGCGGCATGGGCCCCCTTACCCCGAATGACCACCTTGAATTCATTGCTGGAGGCCATCACCGGCCCCGGGCTGACAGCAAACTTGCCCACCTCGGTGCCGGGCCAGTTGTGCATGCCAAACACGGCGTCCATCGGAAACTGCTCAAACAAACCGTCCTTGATCATCTCGCGCGCACCACCACCGCCCTCTTCGGCGGGCTGGAAAATCAAGTAAACCGTGCCGTCAAACAAGCGCTGCTTGGCAAAGTGCTGCGCGGCTGCGAGCAGCATGGCGGTGTGGCCGTCATGGCCGCAGGCGTGCATCTTGCCTTTGTTCTGGCTGGCGTGGCTGAAGGTGTTGAACTCTTGCATGGGCAGGGCGTCCATGTCGGCGCGCAGGCCAATGGCGCGGTGAGAGGTGCCATTTTTGACAATCCCCACCACGCCGGTGGTGCCCAGGCCGCGGTGGATGGGGATGCCCCACTCGGTCAGCTTGGCGGCCACCAGGTCGGCGGTGCGCACTTCTTCAAAACAGAGTTCCGGGTGGGCATGAATATCTCGGCGAATGGCGGCAATCGAGGCGGCCTGGGTCACAATGGAATCAATGATTTTCACGATATCTCCTTTTTTTGCAAGTCTAGCGCCAAGTAGCCGGGGCTGCCCCAGGCAGGCCATAGTGCTGGGTTGCTCGCCAAAAACCCGGCCAGCCCCTGCGGCCGGCCAAGCTGGATAAGGCCATGACACCCTCCAACATCTTGATTCACAGCAGCGGCCACGGCACTGCACAAGCAGAGGCTGGCAGCCAGCAGGTGCTCGGCGCCTGCCCGCACGATTGCCCGGACACCTGCTCCTTGCTAACCACCGTCTCGCTCGGCGTGGCCATCAAGGTGCAGGGCAACCCGGCGCATCCCCAAACCGCAGGCACCCTGTGCGCCAAGGTGGCCCGCTACACCGAGCGCAGCTACCACCCCGAACGGGTGCTGCGGCCACTCAAGCGCAGCGGCCCAAAGGGCAGCGGACAGTTTGTACCCGTGAGTTGGGACACCGCGCTGAGCGATATTGCGGCGCGGCTGCAGGCCATCGTGGCGCGCGGTGGTGACGCAGCACAGGCCATCCTGCCTTACAGCTACGCCGGCACCATGGGCCTGGTGCAGCGCGACAGCATGTCGTCGCGATTTTTCCACCAGCTTGGCGCCTCTTTGCTGCAACGCACCATCTGTGCATCGGCTGGCGGCGAGGGTCTGGTGCACACCCTGGGCGGCAAGCTCGGCATGCGGGTGGAGTTTTTTGCGCAATCCAAGCTGATCCTGATCTGGGGCAGCAACTCCATCACCAGCAACCTGCATTTTTGGCGCTATGCACAGGAGGCCAAGCGCCAGGGCGCCAAGCTGGTGTGCATCGATCCGAGGCGCAGCGAGACGGCAGAAAAATGCCATGAACACCTGGCACTGCTGCCCGGTACCGATGCCGCGCTGGCACTGGCCTTGATGCATGAGCTGATCACCCATGACTGGCTGGACCAGGCCTACCTGGACGACCACACGCTGGGCTGGGACTTGATGCGCTCGCGCGCCCTGCAATGGCCGCCCGAGCGGGCGGCGAGCGTTTGCGGCATCAGCCCAGCGCAAATCAGGGCGCTGGCGCAAAACTACGGCAGCTGTGCGCGGCGCGGGGAGCCTGTGGCGATTCGCATGAACTACGGGCTGCAGCGGGTGCGCGGGGGCGGCAATGCGGTGCGGCTGATTGCCTGCTTGCCGGCCCTGGTTGGCGCCTGGCGGCACCGCGCTGGCGGCGTGCTGCTGTCAAGCGGCGGCAATTTCCCGGTCAACTTAGATGCACTGCAGCGCCCCGATCTGCTGGCCGGGCGCCGGCCACGCAGCATCAACATGAGCACCATTGGAGACGACCTGCTGCGCCCGGCCAGCGCTGAATTTGGCCCGGCCATTGAGGCCCTGGTGGTTTACAACAGCAACCCGGTGGCGGTGGCGCCCGACTCTTCCCGTGTGGTGCAGGGTTTTGCACGCAGTGATTTGTTTACCGTGGTACTTGAGCATTTTCAGACCGACACCGCTGATTACGCAGACTACATCCTGCCGGCTACCACACAGCTCGAACACTGGGATGTGCATGCCAGTTACGGCCACACCGACGCCCTGCTGAACCGTCCGGCTATTGCGCCGCAGGGAGAGGCAAAAACCAACACCCAAATATTTCGAGAACTGGCCCAACGCATGGGCTTGAGCGACCCGGCCTTTGTGGAAGACGACCTCAGCCTGTGTCGCCTGGCCTACGGGGAATCAGTGGACTTTGAGGTTTTGTTGAGACAAGGCTTTGCCTGCGTCAACCAGGAGCCCGCACCATTTGCCCAGGGCGGCTTTGCCACACCCTCTGGCAAATGCGAGTTCTACAGCGCCAGATTGGCGGCCCAAGGGCTGGACGGCCTGCCTGACTACCTGCCAAATTACGAGCCTCCCGGCTCGTCTACAGACTATCCCTTGGCCATGATCTCACCGCCGGCCCGCAACTTTCTCAACTCCAGCTTTGTCAACGTCAAGAGCCTGCGCGACCTAGAAGTTGAGCCGCTGCTAGAGATGCATGCCCAGGACGCCGCCGCACGGGGCATCAACGATGGCGCCACGGTGCGGGTGTTCAACCAGCGCGGGGTACACCATTGCAAGGTCAAGATCTCGCAGCGCGCCCGCCCTGGCGTGGTTCACGGCATGGGCCTGTGGTGGCGCAAATATGGCCTGGACGGCACCAACGTCAATCAACTCACCAGCCAAAAACTCACCGACCTGGGGCAGGCACCCACGTTTTACGATTGCCTGGTGGAGGTGGCGCTGGCGTCAACCCCGGCATAAGGCCTGGTCATTTCATCTCACGAATCTAGCGCTGGCCGTCTTCTAGGGTTTTCCCGCATACCGCACCCCTGGCTGGCTGGGTAAGCTCTTGTGCATGGCTTTGAATCACCTGTCCCCGGATCAAGTGGCGTCCTACCACCGGAACGGCTACCTGAGCCCACTGCATGCCATGCCGCCGGCCCAGGCCCAAACTAATTTGGCACGCTACCAGGCGCTCTGCGCGCAAGAAGGTGGTGTGCTGACCAAGCGCAGCAACAACAAGCCGCATCTGCTGGTGCCCTGGCTGGCTGAACTGGTGCGACACCCAGCTATTTTGGATGCGGTCGAGGACGTGATCGGGCCCAACCTGCTGTGCTGGGCTTCAGGTTTTTTTCACAAGCCTGCGAACTCTTCAGACTTCGTCTCATGGCACCAGGATTCGACCTACTGGGGCCTGTCCAAGCCAGAGGTTGTCACCGCCTGGGTGGCCTTCACGGCGTCTTTGCCAGTCTCGGGTTGCATGCGCGTGATGGCGGGCACGCAAACCCAGGACCAGCTCGCCCACCGCGATACTTTTTCGAGCAGCAACATGCTCAGCCGCGGCCAGGAAGTCGCGGTCAACGTGGACCCGTCACAGGCCATTGACATCGTGCTGCAGCCCGGTGAGTTCTCGCTCCACCATATTCGGATCGTGCATGGCTCGGAACCCAATCGCGCAGACTGGCCTCGCATTGGCTTCGCCATACGCTACATCCCCACCGACATGCGCCAACTCTCGGCCATCCGAGACAGCGCAACGCTGGTGCGGGGACATGATGACTTTGGCCATTTTGACCCCGAACCAGCACCGCTATCTGATTTTCACCCGGATGCGGTGGCCTTCCACAGCAGCATGATCGAGCGCACCACGCAGATCCTGTTTGCTGGCGCGAGCAAGAAGCGCGAGTACGAACCACTGCGCTCACCCAGCTAAGCGCTGGGCACAGGTTTAATGTTGCCAGACACATAACCCAGGAGAAACTCCATGCTAAAACGTCGCCAGTTGATTGCCGCGGCCGGTGTGACCGTAGCCGCCGCCCACCTCCCGAATGCCCAAGCCCAGACGGTGACCAGTCTGCGCATCACCCATGTCTTGTCGCCCAACGAGCCGGCCAATGAGGCTTGCTTGCTGCTCGCAGCACGCATCACCGACAGAAGCCAGGGAAAAATCAAGGTCGAGGTTTTCCCGCAAGGTCAGCTCGGGGGCAACAAGGAGCAGTATGAACTGATGCGCCAGGGTGCCAACGTCATGGTGCTTGGCGATCCAAGCGCTATTGGTGATTTCGTTCCAGATTTCGGCGTGCTCAACGGGCCCTACCTGCTCAAACAGCCGCAGGAATTTCGTAAGTTACTGGCCAGTCAGTGGTATGCCGAACTCAATGCCCGGGCGCAACGCGAGCAGTCGATCCGGGTGCTTACCCTGGGCGGTTTTTTCGGCGCACGGCATGCGCTTAGCAACAAGCCGCTGCGCACGCCAAACGATTTCAAAGGCGTGGCCTTTCGAGTGCCGCCAACCTTGATGTGGATAGAAACCTTCAAGGCATTGGGCACGCGCCCGGTAACCATCCCGTGGCCAGAAATATACAGCGCCATGCAGCAAGGTGTGGCCGACGCCGTCGAGGCCCCGTTCGCATCAATTTGGGGCATGAAGTTGCACGAAACACGCAAGGTGTTGTCCTTGACCGGGCATTTTCTTTCCTGGATTGGGTGGATCATGAACGAGCGTTTGTGGCAGCGGATACCGGCCGATTTACGCGCAATCATCCAGGAAGAAGCTGATGCCGCAGCCGCCTTCATGACAACGCGAACTCTCGAAATTGACAATGAATACATCAAACGCTTTCAAGATGCTGGCGTGACCATTGTTCGTGATCTGGACTACGCGGCACTGCAAAAGGCGACTGAGAGCGTCTACTCGGCGATACCGAACTGGACACCTGGTTTGCACGCCAGAGTCAAGCAAATTCTCACCAGCTAAGCACTGGGGGATGAGTGACCATTTGCCGCTGACGCCGGACGCCGAGTGGACGCCCGGCGAGTGGCACCGCAATATCGAAGAGTGCATTGCCTGCGTGGCCTTGGCAATCACTGTGCTTTGCACATCATGGGGCGTATTCACCCGTTATGTTTCTGCACAACCGGCCACCTGGGCGGCCGAGATCGCAGCAGCAGGCTTTTGTTGGGTGATCTTCTTCGGCGCCGCAGCGGTCTACAAGCGTGCGGGCCATGTGTCGATTGACATCCTGGTCGTGCGCCTGCCAACTCGCCTGCGCCGCGCGATTGCAATAGGCGCGGATCTTTTGGTGTTGGTTTTCCTGATAGGGACAAGTTGGCTGGCAAGCGTCTACACAGCCAATTCATGGGACTCTCCCATGCCCTCGCTTCGCTGGCCCTATTCGATCCATTACGCCGGTGCCGCTCTTGGTCTGATGGCCATGACCCTGCGCCATGCGCAGTCGGCGTGGCGCCGCCAGGTTCTCGCAAACTAACACCCAGAGTGCGCGATGGAATACCTGCCCCTGTTGCTGATGCTGGGCTTGTTTGCACTCAATGTGCCGGTGGCCATGGCGATGGGCATAGGCGCAATCTCCTACTTCGTCTTCAAAGCCGATGAGTTGCCGCTCGAACTCTTTGCCCAAAGACTGATCAGCGCGACAGACTCATTTCCGCTGCTCGCTGTACCCTTTTTCGTACTCGCCAGTGTGATCATGAACCACGCCGGCATCACCCGGCGCTTGATGGCGCTGGCAGAGTCGCTGGTAGGCCACATGACGGGTGCACTCGCGCAAGTCACCGTGCTGGTCTCAACCCTGATGGGCGGGCTGTCTGCCTCGGCTAACGCGGATGCCGCAATGGATGCCAAGATGATTGGGCCGCAAATGATCCGGCATGGCTACAGCCCAGCCTTCGCGGCCGCGATTTCAGCCTGCTCGGCAGTGATCACACCGATCATCCCGCCCGGCATCGGGTTCATCATCTACGGCTTTATTGCCGACGTGTCGATTGGCCGCCTTTTCATGAGTGGTGTGGTGCCAGGCCTGATGCTGTGCGTCTTCCTGATGGTCACGGTACACCTGATTGCCCGCACTCGCGGCTATAAAGCGCAGCGCAGCACTCGCGCCAAGCCAGCCGAAATATGGCGCGCCTTTGTCGATGCCCTGGGCGCTTTGTCTATCCTGGTCTTCATTATGTTTGGCATCCGCTACGGAATTTTCACGCCAACCGAAGCGGGGGCATTGGCCGCGGTTTACGCGATATTGATTGGCACGGTTTGGCATCGCGAGCTAAAAGCAGCCCATATTTTCCCGATTTTGATGGAGTCTGTACTGGCGGTGTCGGTGGTGATGCTGATCATCTGCTGTGCGACTGCCTTTGGCTATTACATGACTTGGGAAAGGATTCCGCCGCGTATTGCGGTGTGGATAGTTTCGATGACCCAGGACAAATACGTTCTGTTGCTGTTGATCAACCTGCTGCTGCTCATCGTCGGGATGCTGATCGAGGGGACGGCAGCACTGATTTTGCTGACCCCGATACTGGTGCCGGTAGCGCTCAAGATTGGCGTCGACCCCGTGCAGTTTGGCCTAATCATGGTGCTAAATCTGACCATTGGCGGCGTCACGCCGCCGGTGGGTACTTTGATGTTCACCACCTGTTCTATCCTGCGCGTGCCGCTTGAAGACTTCACGCGGGAGGCCTTGCCCTTCATTGCGGCCATGCTCATGGTGCTGCTGCTGGTCACCTATATTCCAGCACTCTCGCTTTGGCTTCCCAATTTGGTATTTAAATGAGCCGGGTCTAGCGCCCAGGCGATTGATTGCGTACCAAGAAATCTCCAGCCCTGAGCTCGGCGATGTTGCGCACCCCCGCCAAGCCCATGACCCGGTCAAGCTCGGCGTGCAGGATGCTTAAAACCTGGCTGACCCCGGCCTCGCCGGCCACCGCCAAGCCCCAGAGGTGGGGGCGACCCAGCAAGACCGCATGGGCGCCCAGTGCCAGGGCCTTGAAAACATCGCTGCCGCGGCGCAGGCCACCGTCAATCAGCACCGGTACCTGGCCTGCGACCGCTTCCACCACAGCGGGCAATGCACGCAGGCTGGGCAAGGCGCCGTCGAGCTGGCGCCCGCCGTGGTTTGACACGATGACACCATCAACGCCCTGGGCAATCGCCTGTTTCGCCTCTTCGGGATGAAGCACCCCCTTGACCAGCAGGGGGCCGCTCCAGTGCTGCCGCAGGGCATCCAGGTCTTTCCAGTTCATACCGGGATCCAGCAAGGAGCCCATGCGCCCAGCCAGCTCAGCCACTGACTCAGGCCTGTTTTCACGAACATAATTGCCAAAGGTGATGCGCGGCAATTCTTTGCGCATCGCCCACCACCAGCGGCTCTTGCGGGCAAATGCCATCAGCTGCGCCGGCCCAAAACGGGGCGGAATCGAAAAGCCATTGAGCAGGTCGCGCTCCCGTTTGCCCAGCAACTGGTTGTCCAGCGTCAGCACCAGGGCCTGGTAACCGCTGGCCTTGGCGCGGTCGGCCAGCTCGCGGGTAAAGCCGCGGTCCTTGTAGATAAAGACCTGCATCCAACGTATCCCGCGGTGCGCCTGTGCCAATGTCTCGAGCGTGCAGACCGAGCCGTGGCTCAAGCAATACACCGTGCCATGTTTTTGCGCGGCTTGGGCGGCCGCCACCTCGCCCTGGGGCCAGAACAAGCCGGCCAGGCCGGTCGGCCCAATCAGCATTGGCGATGACAAGCGCTGGCCGAGCAACTCGATGGACAGGTCGCGAACACCCGCGCCGTTCATCGGCCGGGGCAGAATCGACCAGTCCTGAAAACAGGCCTCGTTGTCGCGCAAGGTGGCCTCGTCTTCGGCGCCGCCATCGATGAAATCAAAAATCGGCCGGGGCAGGCGCTGGCCTGCCAGCTCCCGCATGCGCGCTACGCTGAAAGCCGTAGCAGGCAGGTGCTCTGTGCGCTTCATGGCTGCGTTGAGCCCTGTGCCTATTTCAGAAAGGACGGGCCGCGCGCGCCTTGGCTGACTGCTTTGTCAGCTGCAGCTTCCGATAGGCGAATGGCCGGTAATTTGGCAATCACCTGGGCGAGCAGCTTCTGGGGGATCACCACCACGCCATCCAAATCAGCCACCACCACGTCTCCGCTGGCAACCTGGTGCCCGGCAATGCTGACTGCAAAGCCCACCGTGCCAGGGCCGCTTCGGTGCGGCGAGTTGGGGGTAACGCCCATCGACCATGCGGGCAGGCCGACGGTGCGAATTCCGGTCAGGTCGCGCACGCACCCGTCGGTCACAAAACCAACTGCGCCACAGTTTCTGGCCATGCCCAGCACCAGATCACCGGTGATGGCACAGCCGGTGAACCCGTCGGCGCAGGCCACCAGCACATCGCCAGGCTGCACCCCGGAGAGTGCATGAATCAGTGCCAGGTTATCGGCCGGCCCAGCATGGCAGGTCAATGCCACGCCGCAAAATGCAAACTGCTCGGCAATGGCGGGTTTGAGCCTGAAGTCAAGGGCGCCCGTTCCCCCCATGGCATCCACCAGAAAGCCGGTGGGCGTAGACCGAAGCTGGCCGAGCAGGGATGGATCAGGCCGCTCAAATGACTGAACCTGAATATTGGGAACCTCTTCAATCATGGTTTTGCTCCTGGGCTGGGTTCAGATGGTGATGCGCCGGGCCCGGGCGGTGACTGGCCAAGCCTCGGCTGCCCGGCCACCCCGCACGGCCCAGACCTCGCTGTGCAGCGCCATGGTGGGGCAGATGTGGCGCGGCAGGCCGTAGAGCACATCGCCCACCCGATAGTCTGCAGCGCGCGGGGTTTGCAGCACCAAATGCTCTTCGCTGTGGGTCACGGCCACGGCATCCTCCAGGCCAAACAACTGCACCCGCGGGTGCGGCATTTCTGCCGCCACTGACTTGTGCCCCAGGTCCAGGCAGAGCCGGTCGGGCGTGGGCTTGCTTATCACGCGGGTCATCAGCACGGCGGCGTTTTGCATGTGGTGGTCGGGGCACACTTTTTCTTGGCCAAAGTCCCACAGCACAGTGGTGCCGGCGCCCACCTCGACATCCGGATGCTGGGCCATCAGGGCAAAAGTGGGTGTGCCGCTGGCAATCAAAAGGGGCACTGGCAGGCCTTCGGCGCGCAATTGATCACGCATGGCCCAGACCGGCGCAAAGGCACTCATGACCTGCTGCTTGAGAGCGCCCGCGTCGGGCTCGTGCAAATGCCCGTCATAAGCGTGCAGCCCGCCCGGTGTAAGCGATGGGGTTTGGCACAGTTGCCGGTACAAGGCCAGGGCCGGCTCGCCGGGGATGATGCCGGTGCGGTTCATGCCTACGTTGAGGTCAACATAAAGCATCAGTTGAACCCCTGCCGCACCGGCCGCCGCGCTCAAGGCTTGCAGGTTGGCCGGGTCGTCCACCAGGGTGGCGAAATGGGTCGCGGGAAAAGCCTTGATCAAAGCCATCAAGCGAGGAATATTGGGGCCGTTGGGTTGATGGGCCAGCAAAATGTCTTCGCCCCCTGCGCTGGCGGTCATCTCGGCCTCGGCAATGGTGGAGACCTTGAACTTGTGGATGCCAGCGGCGCGCTTCATGGCAATGATGGGCGCGAGCTTGTGGGTTTTGACATGGGGGCGCAAGCGGCTGACACCGCCGGCAAGCTCGATCATGCGTTTGAGGTTGTGCTCAATCCGCTCGGGGTAGAGCAGCACTGTGGGCGAAGCAATGCTGTGCGCGTTGGAGATGGTGTACCAGGGTGTCATGCTCGGTGGCCTTTCAATGGGTGGCTGAGGGTTTGCTCTTACCAGGCGGACCAGCCGCCATCAACCATCAGATTTTGCCCGGTAATCCAGCGCCCGGCTGGGCTGGCAAACAGCGCTACGGCACCGTTGAGGTCAGTGGGCAGGCCCAGCCTGCCCAGCGGAACCTGGGCTGTGAACCGTTCGCGGGTGATGGGGTCGATGCCGGGCTTGGGGATTTGCCCGGGGCTGATGCAGTTCACGTTGAGCCCATGCTGCGCCAATTCACAAGCCAGGGCCCGCGTCAGGTTGAGTATGGCGCCCTTGGCTGCATGGTAAGACTGCGAGGAACGCTTGAACTCTGGTCCGTAGAGTCGGGGGTCGCTGCCCAGCGTGGCATGGATCGAGCCGACCGTGATGATGGCGCCTTGGCGGGCCGGCATCATGGCACGGGCGCCAGCCTGGGCGCACACCAGGGTGCTCGTGAGGTTGTTGCGCAGGGTGGCCTCCAGGTCTTTGACCTTGATGTCAGGCGCCATCTCACGGCCCTGGCCTCCACCGGCGTTGCAGACCATCACATCGAGCCGCTGGCGGGATTGCCAGGCCCGTTGCACCACGATTTGCATGGCGGCCTCGTCGGCCGCATCGGCCGGATGGGCATGGGCTGATGCGCCCTGTTGGCGCAGGGTTTGTACCGCAGACTCCAGCACATCGGCGCGCCGGCCGACCAGGTGGACTTCGGCGCCGAGTTGGGTCAGGGCTGTCGCCATGGCCAGCCCCAAGTGGGTACCCCCGCCAGTGACCACCGCCACCGCGCCTTGCAAACTGAGCCAGTCTGGCAAGGCCGGCGCGCTGCGCTGGACCTGACCGCCTGGGTACTGGGTGCTCATGGCTGCTCTGGTGTGCTGGGCAGGCAGCTTAAGCGGCGCGCAATACCCGCCCGGGCCGGGCGCTGGTTTGCTCGCCCTCGTGCAGCACCAAGCAGCCGTTGACCAGCACATGGCAAACACCTGCCGCGGCTTGGGTGGGCCGCAGGTAGGTGGCACGGTCTGCCACCTGCGCCGGGTCAAAAACCACGATGTCGGCGGCCTGGCCCAGAGCCAGAGTGCCACGGTCATGCAGGCGTAGGCGCTCGGCCACGCGGCCGCTCATCTTGGCAATGGCGGTGGCGAGGTCCAGGTCGCCAAGCTCGCGCACAAAACGTCCCAGCACCCGCACGCTGGCGCCAAAATTGCGCGGGTGGGGGCGCCGGTGACCTTGGTCAAAGCACATGGCTGAGCCGTCTGAGCCCATGACCGAGCGCGGGTGCGTCAAGAAAGTACGCATGTCTACCTCGGTGCGGTAAAAAAGCACCACCATCACCCGGTTACCACCGTCGCGGCACAGGCGTAAGACCAGTTGCGCTGGTGAGATGCCCAGTTGCCCGGCCGCCTGCTGCAGGTTTTGGCCCTCTTGGGTACCAAGTAGCCCGTCGGTGCGGGCCAGCACCACCCGCTCCCAAAGCCAGGGAATCAAGTGGGCCGACCAGCCTTTGAGCAGGTCAGCTTCGGCGCGCGCCATCACATCGGCGTGTTGTAGCCTCTCGCTCATAGCGGCAACGCCGCCCTCCTGAACCCAGGGCGGCAGGTACTGCGTAAGGGCTGAGCTCGAAGCATCGTAGGGGTAGACATCAAAGCCGGCGTCCAGGCCCTGGTCCACGGCCTGGTCGAATCGGCGGGTCCAATCAGCCGCACTGCCCCATTCGGACGGCGTGTTGATGGCCGCATGGGAATACTGCACCCTGACCCCCGCGGCAGCTCCTAAATGCAGGGCTTCTCGCAAAGGGCCGTAGCGGTGGTCATCGCCTTCGAGGTCCTGATCGCGGGCATGGGTGGCATACAAACGCTGGCGGGCAGCCAGCACCTGGCACAAAGAGAGCAGCTCTGCGGTCGGCGCGTACCGGGAGGGCACATAGGTCAGCCCGGTGGTCATGCCAAAGGCGCCTTGGTCAAGCAGTAGGCTCAAGCTGTCGCACATGGCCTGCATCTCGGTCTGTGTGGCAGCCTCGCTGCGCACCCCCATCGCCGCAATGCGCAGGGCGCCGTGGCCGACCAGCGGTGCGATGTTCAGGGCGATGCCGCGCGCCTCTGCGGTTTGGCGATAGCCCTCCAGATCGGTCCAAGCCAGGGGCGCGGGGTCGTCACCGATCCCGGCCAGCAAGTCCAGGTGAAGTGCCAGGTGCGCGGGGTTAATGGGGAAGGGGGAGAAGCCGCAATTACCCGTGACGTCGGTCGTGACCCCCTGGCTGACCTTGCTCTGGCCCCGGCCGTCGATCAGGAGGCTCATGTCGGAATGGGTGTGGATGTCGATGAATCCGGGGGATGCCACCATACCGCGGGCATCTAGGTCGACTCGGGCAGGCTGGGTCGATGCCTGGCCCATAAAGACAATGCGGTCACCCTGGACACCCAGGTCAAGTTCAGCCGGCGGCGCCCCGGTCCCGTCGAAGACCGTAGCATTGCGAATCAGCATATCCCATGCCATGCCAAGCACTCCATGCTCTTGCCTGCTATGGGTTACAGCGGCGCTGCAACCAAACCGAAGGCTTCACCATTATCAGAGCGACGCTACCAGCTGGTGGATGGCGTCTGTTTCGCCTGACGCAACAGCAGACCGCCGGTCAGCGCCGGCGCCAACCCTGGGTGCGGCGCTCCAGCCGACGCGTCAGCAGCACATGGGCAATCTTCACGCCAGCTGAGGTGGCCACAATCGTCATGGCCATGGCCGCAGCGGCGGCCGTGAACCCGGCCTCGTCCATGTTAACGATGGCAATGGCAGCGAGCTTGGTGTCGGTCGAGTACAAAAAGATCACCGCCGACACCGTCGTCATGGCGTTGACAAACAGGTAAATGCTGATGTCGAGCACGGCGGGCAGGCAGACTGGCAGGGTGACACGGGTCATGGTGCGCAGCAGTGACACCTTGAGCGAGGCGGACACAGCTTCAAATTCGTGGTCCAGTTGCTTGAGGGCCGTGCTCGCCGTCAAGTGGCTCACGGTGTAGAAGTGGGTCAGTGAATTGATCACCAGGATAGCCATGGTGCCGTACAAAAAACCAAAGGGATTGCCTTTGGCATTGAAGAAAAAAATGTAGGCCAGCCCCAGCACTAAGCCGGGTACGGCCATGGGCAGCATGGCCATGAACTGGGCCAGCATCCGCCCAAAAGCAAAGCCACGGGTCTTCTCCAGCAGGTAGGCACCAACAAAAACGACCGCTGTGCCGATCACCGCGGTCCAGGCCGCCAATTGCACTGAATGCCAGTAGGCGGCCCAGCCGTCCGAATCAAACTCGCCGAAGGCATAGTTGTTCAGGGTGAGCGTCAAGTTGTAGGGCCAGCGCGTCACCAGCGAAGCCCAGGCAGCCATCGCCAACACAATAAAAATCATGCCGCCAACCACGCTACAAAACGCGAACAGCGCCCAGTCACGTCGGGCTGCCGGCTTGGGCACCAGCGGCACCGCGCGGGCTGACAGCAGCGCCACCTGGCGCCCCTGCAAGATTCGGTCTGCGGCAAAAGCCACCACGGCCGGGATCAGCAGCACAAAGCCAACCACGGCGCCCATTTCGAAGTTTTGCTGACCAATCACCTGCTTGAAGATATCCGTGGCGAGCACATTGAAGCGCCCGCCAATCACCTTGGCGATGCCGAAGTCGGTGATGACCAGCGTAAAAATCACGAAGCCTGCGCTGATCAGGCCGTACTTGGCACCTGGCAGGGTAACGGTCAAGAACACGCGGGTCTTAGAGGCGCCCAAGGCGTCTGCCGCCTCGTACAGCCGGGAATCCGCCATGGAGAGTGCCGCCAGCAAAATCATCAGGGCATGCGGGAAGCAGTAAAACACCTGAGACAACACGATGCCAAACGGCCCGTAGACCGACACCCCAAACATCCAGCTCTTCAGGAAACCCTGGTTGCCAAACAGGTAGATCAGCGAGATGGCCGGCAGCAGCGAGGGCGCCAGAATCGGAATCAGCGCCAGCGCTTGGAACAGGCCCTTGAAGCGCATGCAGCTGCGCTGCAATGCGTAGGCATACACAAAGGCCAGCGGCAGCACGATGGCCGTGGTCAGGACGGCTATGAACAGGCTGTTCCAGACTGAGGCAAACAGGGACGGGGTGGAGAAATAGCGCAAGTAATTGGCCAGCCCGATGAACTCGCCATTCTGGTTTTGAAAGCTTTTTGACAACAGCCACCACAGCGGCAGGATGAGGGTCAACAACAGCCAGCCGATCAAGAGGCAGATGCCTGCGCGCATCAGCAGGTCGTCGCGATCCAATCCGCGCCTGGCTGGTGGCGCAGCGCCAGCCCCTGGCAGGCCAGGCCGAGTCACGGCAGTTGCGGCGCCCCGGGGAACACCCGGATGCGGTCTGGCGGCAAGCTGATGAGCAGTGTCTGCCCCTGGCTGATGGCCAGGTCACGCACCACATTGATCGAGAAATCAGCCAGCAGGGCCGCGGGCTGTTCGCCCAGGCCCAAGCTGACCCGACAAAATGAACCCAAGAACTCAATGTGTGTGACCTTCACCTCGGCCGTGTTGGCTGCGCCGGCACTCACATTGCGCACCACCAGGTCTTCGGGCCGAATTGCCAAGGTGATCTGTTGGCCGGGCTGAGGACCGCTTTCGAACTCGCAGTGCAGATTCAGGCCACCAAAGCGCACCAGACAATCGCCTACCACCTGGGCGGCAAGAAAATTGGTGGTGCCCACAAAATCCGCCACAAAGGCGCTGGCGGGGTGGCGGTAGACCTCCAGCGGTGTGCCAATCTGCTCGATCACGCCTTCGTTCATGACCACGATCCGGTCGGCCATGGTCAGTGCCTCTTCCTGGTCATGGGTCACCATGATGGTGGTAACGCCCAGGCGCTGGTGCAGACGACGGATTTCAAGTCGCAAGTAGGCCCGCACCCGGGCATCGAGCGCGCTCAGCGGTTCATCGAGCAGCAGCAAGCCGGGCGACAGGGCCAGCGCACGCGCTAGCGCCACGCGCTGTTGCTGGCCGCCTGAGAGCTGGGCCGGGTACTTGGCGGCGGCCTCGGGCAGTCCCACAAGCTTGAGCAGTTCGGTCACTCGGGCCGAGGTTTGGGCTCGGGGCAGCCTGCGGCTGACCAGGCCGTAGCCCACATTGGATGCGACATTCAGGTTTGGAAACAGCGCGTAAGACTGGAAAACAATCCCGAAATCACGCTGCGAGGCCGGCAGATTGGAGATGTCTCGCCCACCCTGAACGATACGCCCCGCGGTTTGCAGATCCAGGCCGGCGATGGCGCGCAGAAGGGTGGTTTTACCGCAGCCCGAGGGGCCCAAAAAACAAACGAATTCGCCGGACATGACATCCAGCGAGACGTCCTTGAGCGCCGCGAAATCCCCGAACTGCTTTCTGAGCCGCTCAATGCTCAGGTAGGGCTCAACCGGCATTACTTGGGCGCAGATTTGCCATCGTAGCGCTTGGTCCACTCAGCCAGCACGCGAGCCCGGTCAGCGCCCATTTTTGCCAGGTCAATGTTGGCCATGGCAGCGTCGGCGCTGGGCGGGTAGTTGGGTGGCGCCGGGTTCATACCGGGGTAACCAACAATGGCGTAAGACTTGCCGTAAAGCTCATAGGCCTTCTTGGTTACCGCCCAGTCGGCCAGCTTGTGTGCGGCGGCCAGGTTTTTGGTGCCCTTGACAATCGCGGTGGCCTCCATGTCCCAGGGCGCGCCTTCCTTGGCCAAAACCAAATCAATGGGCGCGCCACCGGTTTTTTCTCTTGCGCCCCGCATGTCAAAACCAATGCCGATGACCCGCTCGCCTTTCGCAGCCTGAACGCAGGGGGCCGACCCGGAATGGGTGTAGACCGCGACGTTCTGGTGCAGCTTGTCCATGAAGTCCCAAGCGGCTTTCTCGCCCATGATCTGGATCCAGGCATACACCGCCTGGTAGCCGGTGCCCGAAGACGCCGGGTTGGGCATCACGATGCTGTCTTTGTAGACCGGGTTGGCCAAGTCCATCCAGGCGGCTGGCTTGGGCATGCTCTTTTTGCCGCCTTCAATTGTGTTGTAGCAGATCACGGCCAGCCAAGCGTCCATGCCGGTCCAGCTCATCGGGCTCTTGCTGCTCTTGAAGGCGGGTTTGATCTGGTCCGCGCCTTTGGGGGTGTACGGTTCCAGCATACCCATCGAATCAAACAAGGACACGCTGGAGGCGCCCAAGCCCCAGATGACATCGGCACGGGGGTTGTCTTTTTCAGCCAATAGGCGCGCGGTGATGATGCCAGTGGAGTCTCTCACCCAGGCGATTTCCACATCCGGGTTATCTGCTTCAAAGGCCTGCTTGTAAGGCCCAACCTGGTCGGTTTCAAGGGCGCTGTAGACCGTGATTCTGGTCTTTTGAGCGAACGCCGGAGCAGCGGTAAACAGCGCGGTGGCAACCAGCGCGACCGCGCCGAGCATTAGTTTTCGGGTGCTTGCTTTGAACATGGGAATATTTCCTTTTAGAGTGGGTCATTCGCGCCGGACGGGCCTGCATTCAAACTAAAGTTCTCACTGCGCGAAGGTCCAAGCTGGCCCGAGTCCCGCAATGCCGCACCAGTATGTCATAAAAATATGACTGATCGAAACCGCGAATTTTCCCACCAAGCTGGTAAGTGGAGCTCTGACCGCATGACGATGCGCAAACCCATTGCGCTGGCTTAGCCCAGGTGCTTGCCCACAATGCCGGCGAGTTCAAACATGGTGACCTGTGGCTTGCCGAACACGGCCAGCAACTTGGCATCCGCGTTGATGGCGCGCTTGTTGGCGCTGTCCTGCAGGCCATGGGCCTTGATGTAGTCCCAAAGTTTTTTGATCACCTGCGGGCGCCCAATGGCCTCGGGGCCAATCACCGCTGCCAAGGCCGCGCTGGGTTGCAGGCCGGCCGAGGGCGCCTTTTTGCTCACAGCTTTGCGCGGCGTCACGGCCTTAGGTTTAAGGAGTTTGGCGGCCTTACCGGCCTTCGCGGGCGCGGCGCTTGATTTGGCAGCCGCCGCTTTGGCCGCGGCGCCCGGGCGCGGCGGGAACTTCGATGGCGCAAACTCAAAGTTCACCTTGCCTGCCTCGGCATCCCAGGACAGCATGGCCTTGAAGGCACGGCGCGTGCGCATGCTGACAAACTTGTCGAGCAAGTCGGTCTTGCCTGTGGCCAATAGCTTGGTCATTTGGTCCCGCTGAATGGGTTGCTGCAAGATGATCTGGCCGCTTTTGAAGTCGCAGCTCGGGCTGGCCTGTGCCAGGGTGGACACCGATTTTTCGCAAACATAGCTCTTGCCGTGCTCAAACACAGCGCTGCCGCATTTGGGGCAGGCGCCCAGGCTTTGCTGGGCTGAAAAGTCGATCAACTCGCCGGTCTCTTCACCCTTTTTGTCATCGCCAAAATCGAATTCGAGCTTGTAATTTTTGCTCTCTTCGTCAAACTTGATCACCATCTCGGCAGTGAACGGCCAACCGGCCTTGGAGCGAAAGCCGTCCAACGGTCCAATTTTTCGCTCGCGCAAAAACTGCTCGACCTCGGCGGCCTCAAACGTCCGCCCGGCTGGCGTCTTGCCAAACGAAAAGCCGCAGCCGTCTTCCGCGCCGGTCTTGCCGGTACACGTGTAGCGACGGTAGTTTTCCTTGACCACGCCGCCGCAATTGGGGCAGGCTGCATGCAAGGTGGCATAGTCGCCCGGGATGGTGTCGCGGTCATATTCCTTGGCCTTTTTGACCATGCGCTCGGTCATGGCCGCAATATCGGCCATGAAGCTGCTGCGGCTGAGTTGGCCGAGTTCCATTTGCGCCAGCTTGTATTCCCACTCGCCGGTAAGCTCGGCTTTGGACAGTTCTTCCACGCCCAGGCCGCGCAACAGCGTCATCAGCTGGAACGCTTTGGCGGTCGGAATCAGCTCGCGACCCTCGCGCAGCATGTATTTCTCGGCGATCAGCCCCTCGATGATGGCCGAGCGGGTGGCAGGTGTGCCCAGGCCTTTCTCTTGCATGGCCTCGCGCAGTTCGTCGTCTTCCACGGTTTTGCCGGCGCCTTCCATGGCGCCGAGCAGCGTCGCCTCAGAGTAGCGTGCGGGTGGCCGGGTTTTCAGGCTCTTGGGATCGACGGTGGCAGTGCGGACCTTCTCCCCGGGCTGAACCGGCACCAGGTTCTGGCCCTTGTCGCCGTCCTTGGCGTCAGCCACCTCCAACGCAGCCTCTTTGCCGTAAATCGCCAGCCAGCCGGGTTTGACCAGCACCTTGCCCTCGGTCTTGAAGCTGTGCCCGGCGGCGATGCTGATGCGGGTGGTGACTTGGTACTCGGCGCTCGGGAAAAACACCGCCATAAAGCGGCGCACCACCAGGTCATAGATTTTTTGCTCGGCTTCACTCAGCCCACTGGGGGCTTGCAGCGTAGGGATGATGGCGAAGTGGTCACTTACCTTGGTGTTATCAAATACCCGCTTGGTCGGTTTGATGTAGTGGCCGTTGAGCGCGGTCAAGGCATGCGGGGCCAGGTGCCGCATGCCTGAATCGGCCAGCATCTCAAAGGTCTGTTTGACCACCGGCACGTAGTCTTCCGGCAAGGCGCGCGAGTCGGTACGGGGGTAGGTCAGCGCCTTGTGGCGTTCGTAAAGGCTTTGCGCGATCGACAGCGTGGTCTTGGCCGAGTAGCCAAACTTGCCATTGGCCTCGCGTTGCAGGCTGGTCAGGTCAAACAGCGGCGGCGCGGCCTGGGTGGTAGGCTTGCTTTCTTCGGTAACGCTGGCGCTCTGGCCGCGCACCGCATCGGCAATGGCCTGCGCCTCGCGCTGGCTCCAGACCCGGTCGGCCTTTTTCTCGGCGTCCTCAGCATCTTTTTTATGCTTTGGGTCAAACCACTTGGCGGCATACTCGCCGGCCTGGGCGGCAAAACTGGCGTGAATTTCCCAGAAGTCGCGGCTGATGAACTTGCGGATCTGCTCCTCGCGCTCTACCACCACCGACAGCGTGGGCGTTTGCACCCGCCCGACGGTAGTCAAGAAAAAGCCGCCGTCGCGCGAGTTGAAGGCGGTCATGGCGCGGGTGCCGTTGATACCCACCAGCCAATCGGCCTCGCTGCGGCAGCGCGCGGCGTCGGCCAGGGGTTGCATTTGCGCATTGCTGCGCAGGGCGCCAAAGCCATCGCGGATGGCCTGCGGCGTCATGCTCTGCAACCACAGCCGGCTGACCGGCTTGCCCAGTGGTTTGACCCCGCCGGCGTACTGTTCGATCAGCCGGAAGATCAGCTCTCCCTCGCGGCCCGCGTCGCAGGCGTTGATGAGCTGATCCACATCTTTGCGTTTGGCCAGTCGCACCACGGCGTTGAGCCGAGTCTTGGTTTTGTCCACCGGCTTGAGGTCAAAGTGCGGCGGAATCACCGGCAGGTGGGCAAAGCTCCATTTGCCGCGCTTGACATCAAAGGCCTCGGGCGCCTGGATCTCGACCAGGTGGCCAACCGCGCTCGAGACCACATAGCGCTCGTTCTCAAAGTGCTCATCATGCTTCTCGAACTTGCCTGCGACCGGCGTGAGCGCACGCACGATGTCTTGGGCCACAGAAGGTTTTTCGGCAATGATCAATGTTTTCATCTGACTACAATCCTGTCCGTCGCGGGCGCGCGGGCGCACGCACATGCACACGTGAGCGCGCACACGCACGCCCGTCCGGGTCCACCATACCAAATTTTTCAAACGTGTCTAAACCAAGCCAGGCTGTTGATCACCGCCGCATTCAGGTTCGCCGCTCGGGAGTACATGGCAAAGGTGTTTTTGCCCTGCAAGACCTGGCCGAAGGCGAGGCCTTGATTGAGTACATCGGCGAGATCATCAACTGGGTCGAGGCCGAACGGCGCCACCCCCATGATCCGCTGCAGCCCAACCACACGTTTTATTTCCATATCGACGCAGAGCGGGTGATTGATGCGCGGTACGGTGGCAATGCGTCCCGCTGGATCAACCATTCCTGCGCGCCCAATTGCGAGGCTGATGCTGTGGGCGGGCGTGTTTTTATTCGTGCACTGCGGCCGATCTTGCGCGGCGAAGAGTTGAACTACGACTACGGGCTGGTGGTTGATGCACGCCAGACAGCCAAGCTCAAAGCTGACTATGCCTGCTGGTGCGGTGCCAGGCAGTGCCGCGGCACCATGCTGGCACCCAAAGGGCGACGCT
The DNA here is from genome assembly GCA_014190675.1 of Comamonadaceae bacterium. Lineage (GTDB taxonomy): Bacteria > Pseudomonadota > Gammaproteobacteria > Burkholderiales > Burkholderiaceae_C > Rhodoferax. The sequence continues at coordinate 58,188 of BJGT01000004.1, forward strand.
AAGCGGCCTTGGGATGGCGGCAGACTATCAATCGCTTGGACTGGCGCTGTCACAGCAACAGACGGGGCTGGTTTTGGAGGTGGTAGATAGCCTGGATTCGACCAACTCGGAGCTCATGCGACGGGCACGCGCGGGCATCGGGCAGCCCACGCTCTTGGTCGCCCAACACCAAACCGCGGGGCGCGGGCGCTTAGGCAGGCAGTGGCTCAGCGCCGAACATCACACCGGCAGCGAGGGCAGCGGGGCAGCTGGCGAATCGCTCACTTTTTCGCTAGTGCTGCCCCTGACGGTGGCGGATTGGTCGGGCCTGTCTTTGGCGGTAGGCCTTAGCCTAGCCAGCAGCCTGCACCCCGATCTGCGCTTGAAGTGGCCCAATGACATCTGGCTCGAACAGCGCAAACTCGCCGGCATTTTGATTGAAACCGTGGCCATAGGGTCGGCCCGCTTGGCCATCGTGGGCGTGGGCATCAACCTGGGGCCGCGCGGCGCCTCGGGACTGGCCAGGGCGCCTGCCTGGTTGCAAGAGGTGTTGCCGCAGATCGATGCGCCCACCACCCTGCTGCGCCTGGTGCCCGGGTTGCTGCGCACGCTGCAAGAATTCGAGTCCCTTGGCTTTGCACCATTCAGGGCCGGGTTTGCACAGCGCGATGCGCTGTTTGGTGCCTCAGTCAGCTTGAGCGACGGCACGCTTGGCAGCGCCGAGGGCGTGGATGCCAGGGGTGCGCTGCTGCTTCGCACAGCCCAGGGACTGCGGGCCATCAGCAGCGACGAGGTGAGCTTGCGCGCCCCCTCAACTGGCGCAAAGGCTGCGTGAGACCGACCCGCCTAGCCCGGCTGCGCCAGTTCGTCTTGTTGGCGCTGCTGTTCAATCTGGTTTATTTTCTGTGGGCCGAGGACCTGCTCAGAGGCGCCGGTTTTGGGCCCAAGGTGCAGCGCGAGCCGCTCAGGCTGGAGCGCCAGATCAACCCGCAAGCGGTCAAGATTCAAAAAATCGACCCCCAGTTCCCGGGCGATGCGGCATTGGCATCGGCCGAAGGCCCCTGCCTGCAGTCCAACCCCCTGGAACAGGGCAAAGCCAGCTTGTTGCGTCAATCGGTGAGCCCGCTGCTGCCGCCTGAGGCCTGGGCCATGACGCCGGCAACCCTGCCAGCGCGTTGGATTATCTACATCGGACAATACAACAGCCCGCTGACCATCGCCAGCAAACGGGCAGAGTTGGCAGCGCTGAATATCGCCGTCGAAGCCTTGACAAATCCTGAGCTCGAACTGGGCTTGTCTTTGGGACATTTCACCAGCCAATCGGCCGCTGCAACGGCCTTGGAAGCATTGAAAAAACGCGGCCTGCGAAAAGCCTTGGTGGTGCAGGAACAACCCGAGACACTGGGCACTGTGATGCGGGTGCGGCTGAGCGATGCGGCGCTTCAAAACAAGCTCGACAGCCTCGGGGCCGAGTTGGCCAACACTGGCTGGCAGCCCTGCTCCTGAGCTATACGGGGGCTGCTTCGGTAGAAAAACGAATGCTGAACCTGGCCCCAGGCGAGGCCTGTGCAACATGGGTTTCTGCCAGGTGCACCATGGCATTGTGCTGCTGAGCGATTTTGATGGCGTTGTCCACCAGGTTTCGCACCAACTCCTTGAGCAGTGTTGGATTTCCCTTGCGCTGCCCGCCAGTCAGGCCCGCGGCCAAGCCCTCATAACCTAGGTCAATGTGTTTTTCAATCGCCCGCGAAACACAATTCTGAATCACCGACATGCTCAGCTCTGCGAAGTCGCAAGCCTGGTGCGGCATGGCTATGCCGCTGCTTTCTGCCCGCGCCAAGGCCAGCAACTGGTTGACGGTGTGGGTGGCGCGGACAATCTGGCGCAGTGACTGCTTAAGCTCCTTGGCATCCGCGCCCTCACGTTGGGCCAGATCAGCCTGCACTCGCAGACCGGCCAAGGGAGTTTTGAGTTGGTGTGCAGCATCGGCAGCCCAAACCGCGCACCGTGGCAATGCGGATCGGAACTTTTTAAATCTTCTTGCGAAGGCGATGGATGTGCACTTCAATGGCATTGAGGCTGACCTCCTCGCCCAACTCGCACAACCGCTCGACCTCGGCAATGAGTATGCGCATGCCTGCCTCCTGCTGATGTAAGAGCCTACCTTGCCCATGCGGTTCGGATCAGTCTAGGCCGCACTGGCCAGGTTGCGGGGAAACCTTGGTGGCGCCGGAGATCGCCCCGGCTTAGGCGACATAGGCCTCCAGTCCGATGGCGATGACCGCGGCCACTTCAGGCCCGAGCGCCTGGCTTAACTCCTCCTGCGCCTGTGCCACGCTCTGTTCCATCGCCAGCAACCAGGCCAGTCCAGTGGCCGTGAAGACGATACGCCGGGCCCGTCCATCACGCGGGTCCAGCGCCTGCGCGACCAGGCCCCAGGCCATGCATTGCCCGACCAATTTGCCCATGGCCTGCTTGCTCATGCCCGCGCGCTGCGCCAAATCGGTCAAGCGAGACCCCTCCAGCGCAAGGTGCCGGGTGACATGAATGTGGGAGGCACTCAAGCGGCCACGGGCGGCCAGATTGGCCAGTGCCAGCGGCATGTGCTCGTTGGCGGCCATGAGACGCAGCACCCGCGCATCAAAACGACGCAAGGCCAACGCCATCCAGTGGCCCAAATGGGCCTGGCGCCAAGGCTCGGACGGGGAGGGTTCTGACATGGAGAAATAGTAAACCAAATTGACTAAAAAAACTATTTACAAGTTCAGAGAAAGCGCATTAAACTACTGTTCAAGCATCCAGCTGTTGATAAAAACAGCCGCCTAATTTTCTTCAACACATTGATATTTAAGGAGTTTTTCATGGAAGCAGCACTTAAAACACCCAGCCCCATCAACAGCGAAAAAGCCAAGGCCCTGCAAGTGGCCCTGGCTCAAATCGAAAAACAATTTGGCAAGGGCACCATCATGCGCTTGGGCGAGGGCGAGGTGATCGAAAACATTCAGGTGGTATCCACCGGTTCGCTCGGGCTGGATGTCGCGCTTGGCGTAGGCGGCCTGCCGCGCGGGCGGGTGGTTGAAATCTACGGCCCGGAATCCTCCGGCAAGACCACGCTCACCTTGCAGGTCATCGCCGAAATGCAAAAACAGGGCGGGCAATGCGCGTTCGTCGATGCCGAGCATGCCCTGGACATCCAATACGCCCAAAAACTCGGCGTCAACCTGCAAGACCTGCTGATCAGCCAGCCCGACACCGGCGAACAGGCGCTGGAAATCGTCGACAGCCTGGTGCGTTCAGGGGCGGTCGATTTGATCGTGATCGATTCTGTGGCCGCGCTCACGCCCAAAGCCGAACTTGAAGGCGAAATGGGCGACAGCCTGCCGGGTTTGCAGGCCCGGCTGATGAGCCAGGCCCTGCGCAAACTCACCGCGCACATCAAAAAGACCAACTGCATGGTGATCTTCATCAACCAAATCCGAATGAAGATCGGCGTCATGTTTGGCTCACCCGAGACCACCACCGGCGGCAACGCGCTCAAGTTTTATGCCTCGGTCCGGCTTGATATTCGGCGCACCGGCACGATTAAAAAGGGCGACGACGCCATCGGCAACGAGACCAAGGTGAAAGTGGTCAAAAACAAAGTGGCGCCACCCTTCAAAACCGCCGAGTTCGATATTCTTTTTGGTGAAGGCATCAGCCGCCACGGGGAAATTATCGACATGGGCGTGAACGCCAATATTCTTGATAAATCTGGCGCTTGGTATGCCTACAACGGCGAAAAAATCGGCCAGGGCCGAGACAACGCGCGGGAATTCCTGCGCGAAAACCGGGAACTTGCCCATGAAATCGAAAACAAGGTACGCCTCTCGCTGGGCATACCGCTGCTGCCAGGCACCGCCGAGGCCGATGAAAAAGCCAAACCCGCCGGTAAAAAAGCCGGCTGAGACGCAAGCAGGCCAGCATGAAACCCGCGCTGCAACCATCCCTTAAGGCCCGTGCACTGCGCCTGATCAGCATGCGCGAACACTCGCGCACTGAGCTTGTGCGCAAGCTGGCCCGTTTTGAAGAACAACCCGGCAGCCTGCTGCTGGCCCTTGACGACTTGCAGGCCAAGGGTTTGATCAGCGAGCAGCGGGTGATCGCCTCGGTGCTGCACCGGCAGGCCGGCAAATTTGGTGGGGCCCGTATTCGCCAGGCGCTGCAGGCGCTGGGCCTGGAGTCCGAGGCGATTGGCCTGGCCATTGGCAGCCTGCAGGGCAGCGAAGCCGAGCGGGCGCAGGCGGTGTGGCAAAAAAAATTCGGCGCGCCGCCCGCCGATGCGCAGGCCGCCGCAAAACAAATGCGTTTTTTGTTGGCCCGGGGTTTCGGCGCAGACATTGCCCGGCGCATCGTCGCCGGACCTTACCTGGCATCGCAGGAGTAAGTCAGCAGCAGATCGCTGTGCCCAGCTCGGCGCCCCTACAGCCCCAGCATCAGCCGCATGTTTTGAACTGCCGCGCCACTCGCCCCCTTGCCCAGATTGTCCAGACGCGCGACCAGCACCGCATGGGCAAAGCCATCGTTGGCCGCCTGGTTGGCGAACACCCGCAACTCCATGCGGCTGGTGTTGGCCAGTGACACCGCGTCAATCTTTTGCTCACCCGTGGTTGGCAGCACGCTGATCCACTCGCTGCCGGCATAGTGACGGGCCAAAACATCATGCAGATCTTGGGCGCTGGGCTGGCCGGGCAAGAGGTCTAGGTGCAGGGGGAGCTGCACCAACATGCCCTGGCGAAAGTTGCCCACCGAGGGTATGAAAACCGGGCGCCTGGTGAGGCCGGTGTACTGCATGATCTCAGGCAGATGCTTGTGTTTGAGACCCAGACCATACAGCTCGAACGGCGGCGCCTCACCTTTTTCGTAGGCCTCGATCATGCTTCGCCCGCCGCCCGAATAACCCGTGACGGCCGGCAAGCTGAGCGCCGCGTCCGGCGGCAACAAACCCGCATCCACCAAGGGCCGGATCAATGCAATCGCGCCGGTGGGATAACAGCCCGGGTTGCTCACCCGGCGCGCCTGCGCCACCATGGCGGCTTGGCCAGAGTTCAGTTCCGGGAAGCCATAGACCCAGCCCGACGCCGTGCGGTGGGCCGTGGAAGCATCGATGATCTTTGGGCCCGGTTGGCCGCTGGCCCTTGCCATATCGTCGATGATTGCGACGGACTCGACAACGGCCTGGTCATGCAGGCACAGCACCACCAGATCCGCCCGGGCCATTATTTCGCGTTTGGCTTGGGCGTCTTTGCGCAAATCTGGCGCAATACTGAGCAAGTCGATGCCCGGCATGTCCTGCAGCCGCTCAAGTATTTGCAGGCCGGTCGTGCCGGCTTCGCCGTCAATGAAAATCTTGTGCATGGTGATCTTTTGTGGCGCTGTGCCAGCTGACAGTTTGGTGCGATGCAGCATGATACAGTTCTGCGCCGCCCTTAGAACGGGCAGGCACGCAGCCCCGGGTCTATGTGGCGGCGCCAAAAAAATCCATTCCTGCGAGAGTCCCGATGAAAATTCACGAGTACCAAGGCAAGGCTATCTTGCGACAGTTTGGGGTGCCGGTGCCCCGGGGCATCCCCGCCTACACGGTGCAAGAGGCCGTTGAAGCAGCACAAAAACTCGGCGGCCCGGTGTGGGTGGTTAAGGCACAAATCCATGCTGGTGGCCGCGGCAAGGGCGGTGGCGTCAAACTGGCCCGCTCGGTGGACGAGGTACGACAAATGGCCGGGGAAATTCTTGGCATGCAACTGGTGACCCACCAGACCGGCCCGGCCGGACAAAAGGTTCTCCGCCTGTTGATCGAGGAGGGGGCCGACATTCAAAAGGAATACTATGTTTCGGCGCTCACCGATCGCGCCAGCCAGCGGGTGGCCTTCATGGCCTCTTCGGCGGGCGGCATGGACATCGAGCAGGTGGCACATGACACGCCCGAGAAAATCCTCAAAGTCACTGTCGACCCGGCTGCGGGTCTGACTGAGGCCCAGGCGAAGACCCTGGCTGACGGCATCGGCGTGCCGGCCGAATCGACCGCCCGGGCCATCGATGTGCTGCAAAAACTCTACGCTGTCTACACCCAGACCGACGCATCGCTGGTAGAAATCAATCCGTTGATTCTGGAGCGCAATGGCAACATCAAGGCGCTGGATGCCAAGTTCAACTTTGACGCCAATGCCCTGTTCCGTCACCCCGAGATCGTGGCTTACCGCGACCTCGATGAGGAAGACCCGGCCGAAATCGAAGCGAGCAAGTTCGACCTGGCCTACATCAGCTTGGACGGAAACATTGGCTGCTTGGTGAATGGCGCCGGGCTGGCCATGTCCACCATGGACACCATCAAGCTGTTTGGCGCAGAGCCGGCCAACTTTCTGGATGTTGGCGGCGGCGCCACGCCGGAGAAAGTGACCGAGGCTTTCAAGATCATGCTGCGCAACGACAAGGTCAAGGCGATCTTGGTGAACATTTTTGGCGGCATCATGAAATGCGACACCATCGCCACCGGGGTTATCGCCGCCTGCCGGGCGACCAACCTGAGCGTGCCGCTGGTGGTGCGCATGAAGGGCACCAACGAGGAGTTGGGCAAACAAATGCTGGCCCAAAGTGGTCTACCCATCATCAGCGCCGACACCATGGCAGATGCCGCCCAAAAAGTGGTCGCGGCACTGAAGAACGCCAGCCCAGCCGCCTAGGAAACACCCATGTCCATACTGATCAGCAAAAACACACGGGTCATCACCCAAGGCATCACCGGCAAGACCGGCCAGTTTCATACAGAAAAATGCCAGGAATACGCCAACGGCAGGGCCTGTTTTGTGGCTGGCGTGAACCCAAAAAAAGCCGGGGAACAGATTTTCGGTATCCCGATCTATGCCTCGGTCAAGGAAGCCGCCAGTGACACCGGCGCCAGCGTGTCGGTGATTTATGTGCCCCCGGCAGGTGCCGCGGCAGCCATCTGGGAGGCGGTGGAGGCCGATCTGGACTTGGCGATTTGTATCACCGAAGGCATTCCAGTGCGCGACATGCTGGAGGTGCGCAACCGCATGAAGGCCAAGGTGGCCGCCGGTGGCAAGGAAACCCTGCTTTTGGGCCCCAACTGCCCCGGACTGATCACGCCCGACGAGATCAAAATCGGCATCATGCCCGGCCACATCCACCGCAAGGGCCGCATTGGTGTGGTCAGCCGCTCCGGCACCCTGACCTACGAGGCGGTAGCCCAGTTGACCGAAATCGGCCTGGGCCAGTCAAGCGCGGTAGGCACCGGCGGAGACCCGATCAACGGCCTCAAGCATATTGACATCATGCGCCTGTTCAACGAGGACCCTGAAACCGACGCTGTGATCATGATTGGTGAGATTGGGGGGCCAGACGAAGCCGATGCCGCGCGCTGGTGCAAGGCCAATATGAAAAAGCCGATTGTGGGTTTCATCGCCGGCGTGACAGCACCGGCTGGCAAGCGCATGGGCCATGCCGGCGCGCTGATCTCGGGCGGGGCCGACACCGCCGATGCAAAGCTGGCCATCATGGAGGCCTGCGGCTTCACCATCACCCGCAACCCCTCCGAGATGGCAAAACTGCTCAAGGCCATGCTGTAGTCAGCAAGGCGGTCGACAAGTCAAAATGACCCGATGGACCGCGGGGATACACTGAGTTCCCCGAAGTTTGGGGTGCATCAAACCGCAGGTTTATAACGCCCACTTGACTGTTCAGCATTAAATCGAGGCCCCATGGAACTAATTGAATCAAGCGATTTTTGGATTGGCCTGCTCAAAATCATCTGGATCAACATTATTTTGTCGGGTGATAACGCGGTGGTGATTGCGCTGGCCGCGAGATCCTTGCCACTGGTCCAGCAAAAACAGGCGATTTTCTGGGGTTCAGCGGCGGCCGTGGTCCTGAGAATCGCCCTGACCGTGGTCGCAGCCAAACTCTTGGCGATGCCTTATCTGCAAATTATTGGCGGCGCGCTGTTGCTCTGGATCGGCTTGCAACTGCTGAGCGAACAGGATGACGGGGAGGGCGAGGCCCGGGAACACGGCAGTCTGATGGCCGCAATCCGGACGATTCTGATTGCCGACTTGGTGATGAGCCTGGACAATGTGATCGCCGTGGCGGCGGTAGCCAAAGACAACATGACGCTGATGATGCTGGGCCTGGCGATCAGCATCCCGCTGGTGATTTTTGGCAGCACAATGATGATTCGCTTGATGGCGCGCTTTCCAGTCATCGTCTTGCTGGGCGCTGCCCTGATAGGCTGGGTTGGTGGCGAAACCATCGCCGGCGACAACGCTTTGAAGGATGTGCTCACGGCCCAGCCCTGGTTGCACTACGGGGCCGCAGCCCTGGGCGCGTCCCTGGTGGTCGGGCTGGGAAAATTGCTGCACCATCGCCGAGCAGCGCACCAAGAACAGGCCGCGAGCTAGCCAGGCCTGCGTGCCGAACAAGCCATCAAGCTGTCCAAGCAGGCGCTGCGGCTACTCTCGTACCAGATTGGCCGCAATGCTGTCAAAATTGTGAGCCGATAATTAAAAATGGGGCTCCACCGTCATGAAAATTCGCGTCCTCGGTTGCTCCGGGGCCATCGCTAAGGATTGCCGAACCACGTCTTTCCTGATCGACCAAGACGTGCTGATTGATGCGGGCACCGGTGTAGGGGACTTAACCCTTGAGGAGATGCGTGGCATCTCCGATGTGTTCCTGACCCACGCCCACCTTGACCATATCGCAGCCCTGCCCTTGATGGTCGACAGCATCGCCGCATCGCTGACAAAGCCCCTTAGGCTGCATGCCCTGCCCGGCACGATTGCAGCCCTGCGTGCGCATATTTTCAACGGCGCCATCTGGCCGGACTTCAGCCGCATTCCCAGCGCCGAGCATCCTTTCATCAGCTTTCACGAAGTCGCAGTTGGGCAGGTGCTGCAAATTGGCAACAAGCACATCGAAGTGCTGCCGGCCGTGCATATCGTGCCCGCGGTGGGCTACGCAGTATCGGCGGGGCAAGGGGCCTGGGTGTTCTCCGGCGACACCGAGCGTAACCCGGCTTTCTGGCAACGCGTCAACCAGCTCCCGGTAGCCATGCTGGTGATCGAAACCGCCTTCAGCAACCAGCAGCAGGGTCTGGCACGCTTGAGCCTGCACCTCTCACCGGTGTCACTGGTACAAGAGTTGGCCCTGATTGCGCCAGACCGCATCTACCCGATCTACATCACCCACACCAAACCCGCCGAGGCTGATCTGATCATGACCGAAATCCTGGCGTTTGAGCAGGCCAATGCAGTTGCGACTGGCAACACGCGAGATATTCGCTGGCTCAAGGCAGGGCAGGAATTCAATTTGTGACTGCGATCCCCGAGGCCGGTTCGCACGAGCCGGGCTTTGCCCAACTCCAGCGACTCCCGGCTGCCCTGCGCGGCTTGGCCTTTGAGGCCCTGTTTTACAAACAACTGCAAACTGTTACAGCGCGCATTCACCAGACTGACAACCTCGACCAGATCATGCTCGAGGCCAGTACCGACATCTGCCAGCTGTTCAACGCCGACCGGCTAACCCTGTATGCGGTCAACAAAGAGCGCACCGCCATCGTCTCCAAAATCAAGACCGGGCTGAGCAGCAGCCAGGAGATCAGGCTGCCGATCGCGCCACACAGCATCGCCGGCTACACGGCCATGAGCCGCCAGCTGCTCAACCTGGCTGACGTATACGACCAATCTGCCCTGTGGCATATCCACCCGGAGCTGAGCTTCCTCAAAGAAGTTGATGCCAGTTCGGGCTACCGCACACGCCAGATGCTGGTGGCCCCCATCGTCGAAGCTGACACGCTGCACGGTGTATTGCAGATCATCAACAACCGCAACAATGAGATGTTCGATCACCCCGAGGTCGAGGGCATGGCGCAGCTTTGCCGCACCTTGGCAACCGCTATCCGGCAACGCGTCGAGGCTGCAGAGGCGCAGGCCCGGCGTAAAGCCAGCAAGTACGACGCACTGGTTCAGCAAAGCCTCCTGAGCGCCACTGAGCTTGACCAATGCTGGCAACAGGCCCGCAGCGATGCGCAGCAACTCGAGCAGCTGATGATGCGCCAGCACAGCCTGTCTTGCGCCCAGATCGGCCATGCGCTGTCGCGCTATTTTCAAGTGCCCTATGCGCCCTTTAAAGCCACTCGGCAACGGCAAGAGTCTTTGCACGGCCGTCTCAAGCGGGAGTTTCTGATCCAGCAGGGCTGGATACCGCTGGAAGACTCGGCGCAGGGCCTGCTGGTGATGTGTACCGACCCCGAGGCCGTGAAAAGCGCTCGTATCCTGCCGCAAGTGTTCCCCCGCCTGTCCCGGTTTTCCTACTGGGTCACCACCCAGCATGAGTTTCAAGAGACGCTGGCACAGTTGTTTGGCGTGGCAGCGGGAGGGCTGTCGATCGATGAGATGCTGGCCGACATGGGTGGCGCGGCAGTCGAAGACGCCAGCTCCGAGGATGCGCTCGAATCTGCCGCGGCAGACAACGAATTGGTCAAGTTCGTCAACAAAGTGATCATCGACGCCCACCAGCAAAACGCCTCGGACATCCATATTGAGCCGATGCCGGGCAATCTCAAAACCGGCATCCGTTTTCGCATCGACGGCGCCCTGCTGCCTTACATCGAGGTGCCTGCCAACTTCCGCCAGGCGATGGTGACCCGACTCAAGATCATGTCCGAACTAGACATCTCCGAGCGCCGCAGGCCGCAGGACGGAAAAATCAAATTCAGGAAGTATGGGCCTCTGGATATCGAGTTGCGGGTAGCCACCATTCCCTCAGCCGGCCGGGTGGAAGACGTGGTGCTGCGGATTCTGAGCGCTGGCGCGCCCATACCACTGAGCCAACTCGGGCTCACGCCGCAAAACCGGGCGCAAGTCGAGAAAACCGTCGCCAAACCCCACGGGCTGTTTTATGTCTGCGGGCCCACTGGTTCGGGCAAGACCACCACGCTGCACTCGATTCTCAGCCACCTGAATCGGCCCGAGAGTAAGATTTGGACGGTCGAAGACCCAGTTGAGATCACGCAAAAAGGCTTGCGCCAAGTGCAAATCAATAAAAAAGCCGGCATTGATTTCGCCATGGTGATGCGGGCTTTCTTGCGTGCTGACCCAGACATCATCATGGTCGGCGAGTCGCGCGACCAAGAAACCATGGCCATGGGCGTGGAAGCCTCGCTGACTGGGCACCTGGTGTTCTCGACCCTGCACACCAACTCTGCGCCAGAGTCGATCACCCGATTGCTTGACATGGGCATGGACCCCTTCAATTTTGCGGATGCCCTGCTGGGTGTTCTGGCTCAGCGGCTAACTAAAAAACTCTGCACTTGCAAGGCGCCCTATGTGCCAGACGAGGCTGCGCTGCAGGCCTTTGTGGCCGAATATGCCCAGGAACTGAGCCATGCCAAGGCCTGGCGCCTTGACCGCCAGGGGGAGACCGATCGCCTGCTGAACCATTGGCGTGAAGCGCACGCACAGGGCGGCGAATTGCGCTGGTACCGTGCGGTGGGCTGTGAGGCATGCAAGCAAACCGGCTACCGGGGCAGAATTGGCCTGCATGAGTTGTTGGTGGTTGACGAGGCCATCAAGCAACTGGTGCAGCAGCGCGCCCGGGTCGCCGATATTTTTGCGGCTGCAGTGCAAGCCGGCATGCACACCCTGAAAATGGACGGCATGGAAAAAGTGCTGCTGGGTTTGACCGATATGGCCATGGTGCGTGCCGTATGCATTCGTTAAAGTCCGCAGGCAAGAATGTGGCCGCAGACCCATCAAAGGCGGTGTAAAAGGCTTGTCCGGACTCTTTGGCAGTGGTAAAAACACGGGCGTCGTCCAAGCCCAAGCAACACATCAAAAAATTGGCCGGCCGGCCCAAGGCCAGTGTTGGCGATGCCAGGGTCGGCTCTTATCTCAAACAAGGGGGTTTCATGAAATATTCCAAGCAGCAGGGGTTCACACTGATCGAGTTGATGATTGTGGTGGCCATCATCGGCATTTTGGCTGCCGTGGCCCTGCCGGCCTACCAGAATTACACCAAGAAGGCTAAGTTTTCGGAGGTGATCTCAGTCGGTCAGGCCTACAAAACCGCCGTGGCTGTCTGTGCCCAGGAGTTGGGCACACTCACCGGCTGCAATGCGGGCGCGCAGGGCATACCTAGCACCCAGGCCACCACCCATGTGGCTTCGGTGACGGTGGTCGATGGCGTGATCACGGTCACGCCCACCGCCACTACAGCGACCACCGCCACCCTGGTGCTCACGCCCAACATGACCGCCGGTGCTGCGGCCATGACCTGGGCCACCTCGGGCGGTTGCCTCAGCGCCAACCCGGCACTCTGCAAGTAAGTGGTCAGTGCGAGCGTCCCGGGGGGTGAATCCTCTGCTGGCCCGGGGCGCTTCACGGCGCTGCAGATTGCGCTGATCGTCGCGCTGGTCCTGCCTTGGCTCAACCCCTTTGCGCTACGCCCCGCGCCAGCGGTTGTGCAAAGCCTGCTGAGCGTTTTGGGTCTGGCTTGCCTGCTGTTGCTGCCGCTGCGCCGGGGAGGCTTGGCCACTTTGGCCGGGGTGTTGGCCTGGGCTTGGCTGTTGTCGGCTCTGCTGAGTAGCGCACTGGGCTTGCTGCAGTATTTTGGCCTGTCGGGGGCCTGGTCGCCCTGGGTCAACAGCACACCGGCCGGCGAGGCCTTTGCCAATTTACGCCAGCGCAACCATTTCGCAAGCCTGGTCAATATCGGCTTGATGAGCCTGCTGTGGCTTGCATCACATCGTCCGCCAAACACGGATTCGCCCGAGCAAGTTGGCCGACCAGCCCTGCCGCTGCGCTGGCTCGGCCCGTTGTTTGCTGCGGTGCTGTTGGGGGCGGGCAATGCGGCGTCGTCGTCCCGGACCGGCTTGTTGCAGCTGTGTCTAGCCTTGGCTCTGTGGCTGCTGTTTTGGCGCTCATCGACGCGCACGGAGGTGCGCAAGCTGCTTTTGGCTGCCGCCCTGTCTTACCTGGGTGCGGCCTGTCTGCTGCCCCTGCTGGCCGGCCTGGGGTTCGGTGAAACCGGGATTCTGTCGCGGCTGCAGGACACCCAATTGATGTGCCAGAGCCGCCTGATCATGTGGCGCAATGTGATGCACCTGATCGGTCTGCAACCCTGGTTCGGCTGGGGCTGGGGCGAACTTGATTATGCGCACTTCATCACGCTCTACCCGGGCGCACGCTTTTGCGATATTTTGGACAATGCGCACAACCTGCCCCTGCACCTGGCGGTTGAGCTTGGTCTGCCAGCGGCCCTGCTGCTTTGTGGCGCTGCCTTGTTGCTGATCGTGCGTGCCAAGCCTTGGGCAGAGCAGCACAGCACCCGGCAACTGGCCTGGGGTGTGCTGGGCGTCATAGCCCTGCATAGCCTGCTCGAATACCCGCTTTGGTACGGGCCATTTCAGCTCGCCGCTGGCTTGAGCCTGCTGCTGCTGTGGCTAAGCCGTGCGGCCGCCAGCAACTCGGCGGACCACCTGTTGGCCGGGCCCTACAGCTCAAGCAGCGGCTGGCGGCTGCGCAGCGCCCTGGCGCTCGGGCTGGTAGCCGGGGCCGCCTATGCCGCGATCGACTATGCCCGGGTACTGCAGTTTTACCTGCCGGCCAGCGCACGAATCCGCCTGTTTAGCGAGCCAAGCCTTAGCAGCGCTCACCGCTCTTGGTTGTTTGGCCACTGGATCGACTTTGCCCAAGCCACCAGCACCCCGGTTGACGCGGGCAATGCAACCCGCATGCAAGAACTCAATGAAGCCATCCTGCACCTCTCTCCCGAGCCCCGCGTGATCGAGAGAATCATCCGCAGCGCTGCACTGCTGCAGCGTTTTGATGTGGCCTGGTTTTATCTACAGCGTTACCAGGCCGCGTTCCCCGCTGAGTACGCTGACTGGCAAAAGCGCGATAAGCAGCCCTGAAACGCAGTTGGCCCAGCAGCCTGCGGCTCAGGGAGGCCGGCTGGCTTTGAATTCGGCGCAGTAATCTCGCTGCGGTATGGGCCCAGTCGGCCAAACCTGGTCGAAATCAGCCCCTGCGGCCGGCCCCTCCTGGGCCGTGCCGGCCAGTAGCTGCACGCTGCTCACCGTGAGGCTCGCTGGCAGATGCTGCGGCACGCCAAGACTGCGCACCACATGGCCATGGCCAGCCAGCAGCACCACAGTGCGCCCGGCCAGGGTTGCCTTGCCAATGGTCTGTGCCATGGCGCGATCACGGGCTATTTGCATGCGGGTCATGGGCGCAATTTGGCTCTCGGGCAAAAGTTGGCAGTGGCCATCTCGAATGCGCTGTTGCTGGGTGCTCAATGCATTCTCGTTCAGGGTCTGGTCCAGGCTGCGGTCGTGCATGGCGGCGCGCAAGTCGGCGCTCGAGAGGTTGGCGCCGAGCACCGGCACGCCCGCCCGCACTGCAGCCATGATGGCCGGCTCATAGGCAGTCCAAGGCCAAGCCCGCTCGTCCCAGTCCAGCGCAGTTCGCACCTGCGCCGCACTGGACTGGGCGCTCAGGCCCTGGGTGGAGCCGCCTTGCTTGGCCATCTCCAGCGTCAGCGCTGCCAGCAGACCCTGGCCGGCCAGCCAAGCGACCACCTGAGCCTGGATGCCTTGGTGTTGTGGCGCGTCATGTTGCTCCCCAAGCAGCAGGGCGTCAGTGGGCCTGAGTTGTTGCCAGCGTTGCAGCAGGGCCTCGGCGTGTGGGCCTGGCGGCAGCGGCTGAGTTTGGGCTGGGCTTGCAAGCAGCAGCGCCAGCAGCAAGGTGCAAGCGCAGTTAGCCTGCCAGAGTCGACTCGGCATGCGCCGCGTCAGTGCACCACGACCGGGTTTTGCGCCAGCTCGGCATATTGCTCGAGCGTGTCTTCAACCTCTTCCTGCGTCGGGGTGTTTTGTTGCCAGGCCACGATATGCTGCTGAAACAGCTCAGCCCAGGAGCCATCCAGGTAAACCTCTTTGCCAGCACGCTTGTCGACAATTTCAAAGCCATGGCGGGCCAGAGAGGGCGGGACCTGCGTCTGCGCGGCGACATCTTGACTGGCGCCAGCCGGGGTCTGCGCGGGCATCGCATTGGCCAGCATGTGCGTCACCGAATAGGTTTCAGAGTCGTAGAGGGTGTGCATAATTCATTATCCACCAATCGTTTCGAACAAACAGCCTCTGGAAAAATTTCCCCCGGCCCGGCGCTGCAGCAAATCTGTTTCGAGCTTTTGCCGCCACGGCTTGCAAGATCAAGACGGGGCTTGCGTGGATTCCCATTTCTGGTCCAGGTAGTCGCCATTGTGCTCGGTGATGCGCAGTCGCACCGGCAGCCAAGCCAGGGTCGGTGCCAGCCAAAACTCAAACAGTTGGTCAAACGGCTTGCGCGGGTGGCGCACCAGTTTCACGGTATCGGCCTCGCCCCCCGGCAGGGCCAGTGCCTCCTGCCGCTCCACTGTGAACAACCAAACCTCGGCGTCACGCGGGCCGGCCACCTGCACCGTGATGCTGCTGGCCAGCGGAAAGCGGGCCGGGTCGCCTGCCAGCATGGCGGAAAACTGCAGCATGATGCTGAGGTAATCTTGGGCGCCAGACAGCAGTGGCACATTGGGCGTGTTGGCGCTAAAGCTGATGTAGCCCTTGTCCCGCTCAAAATGGGCTGCTACCTCGCTGCGAAACTTGTCCCCGAAGCGCATGGGCAGCAAACCATAGGGCCCCAACTCGCCACGGCTGCTCAACACCTTTGCCTGGCCAAAAGCGCCCATGGTCAGACGGGCGTCATAGCTGCTGCCGTCGTGACGCCAAAGCAGGTCTGAGTTCAAGCGGAACGGAAATTTATTCGACTCCACCCGGTAGTGCAGCCGCACCGGCGGCGGCAACGCAATCCTGCCGGGGCCCAAGCCAGCTTCCCGCGCCAGTCGTCTGGGCGCGGCTGGCTCGCTTGGCGCATCAGCTGCGGCCTGCGGGCTGGCAGCCAGCTCGGCTGCGGCCGGGGGCCTTCTGGCCTGAGCTGTCGCGGGCGGCGCCTCTGGCAGCTCGGAGGGGGTCGGCATAGCCTTGGCTGTTGGCTGCGCGTCTGCCGGGCTTGGGCTTGGCAAAGCCGGCTGTGGCTGCGCTGTGTTTTTGCTGGCCAGCGCAGCGGCGCGAGCCTTGCGCGCCTGGGGTATGGCTGTGGGCACAGCCATGGGCGGGGGTGTGGTCGGGTCGATTTGCGCCGCCGCGATCATGCGGGTGCTGAACAGGGGGGTGCTCGGCGAATCAAACCGCCAACTGCTCCCCTTGAGCAAGCTCAGGTGCAGCAGCAGTACGGCGCCGGCCACCAGGGCCAGCACGCGCCAAGATGGGCCGTCCCCTGAGTTTGCGGGGAGGCCCAAGGCCCAGCGCCGGCTGGCCCGGCCAGCGCCAGTTGACGGCCAGGCTTGGAGAGTTTGCATGCGATAACTGCGAAGATTTATGATTACCCGAAACCCTCAACCCCAACAACTTCCGGGCGCTCCGCTCGCCACCCAGCCCCATGAAACTTGCCACTTACAAAGACGGCTCCCGCGACGGCCAGTTGCTGGTGGTCGCGCGCGACCTCAAAAGCGCCCATTATGCGACCGGTATTGCCGAGCGTTTGCAGCAGTTGCTGGACGACTGGAACTTTATCTCGCCGCAACTCCAGGACCTCTACGACAACCTCAACCAGGGTCGGGCACGGCACGCTTTTGCGTTTGACCCACAGCAGTGCATGGCGCCCCTGCCGCGCGCCTACCAGTGGGTTGACGGCTCGGCCTACCTCAACCATGTGGAGCTGGTGCGGCGCGCCCGCGATGCCGAAGTGCCAGCGAGTTTTTACACCGACCCCTTGATGTACCAGGGCGGCAGCGACGATTTTTTGGGCCCGATGGAGGCCGTGGTCTGCGCCAGCGAGGCTTTTGGCATTGACTTTGAGGCAGAAATCGCGGTGATCACCGGGGATGTTCAGATGGGCGCCACGCCCTCGCAGGCGCTCGATGGCATACGGCTGGTGATGCTGGCCAACGATGTGAGCCTGCGCCAGCTGATTCCGGCCGAATTGGCCAAGGGCTTTGGTTTTGTACAAAGCAAACCGGCCACGGCGTTCAGCCCAGTGGCGGTGACGCTCGACGAGTTGGCCGGTGTTTGGGAGCAGGGCCGCCTGAACCTTGCGCTGCAAAGCTGCTGGAACGGCCGCCAGGTCGGGCTGTGCCAAGCCGGCCCCGAGATGAGCTTTCATTTCGGCGAATTGATTGCCCACATTTGCAAAACCCGCAATGTGCGTGCGGGCTCGGTTGTCGGTTCAGGCACGGTGAGCAACAAGGACTGGAGCCACGGCTACAGCTGTATTGCCGAAAAGCGCGCCATTGAAACCATACAGAACGGCCAGCCCAGCACCGAGTTCATGAAGTACGGCGACACCATCCGCATCGACATGAAGGGTGCCGACGGCCACAGCGTATTTGGCGCGATTGAACAGATGGTTGTGGCGCCAGCCTGAGCACCCAGCGCTTACCCCTGCTCACCCAAACCCCGAGGCCACCCATGGATTACAGCCGCTACCAGACCCTGAATATCAGCCGCCGCGGCCCCAAGCAGGCGGTGCTTGACATCCAGATGCGCGCAGACGGCCCCGGCGGCAACGGCAAGCTGCCCACCGCCGGCCAGCAGGGTCACCTTGAACTCAGCGAAATATGGCGCGATGTCAGTGCCGATGACAGTGTGCGCTGCGCCGTGCTGCGCGGCCAGGGCCTGGGCTTTTCGGGCGGCGGTGACCTGGCGCTGGTGCAGGACATGGCCGATGATTTTGAACTGCGCAGCCGGGTGTGGAAAGAGGCACGCGACCTGGTCTACAACCTGATCAATTGCGATAAACCGATCGTCAGCGCCATCCACGGAGCAGCGGTAGGCGCAGGCCTGGTGGCCGGTTTGCTGGCCGACATCTCGATTGCCAGCCGCACCGCGCGCATTGTCGATGGCCACACCCGGCTTGGCGTGGCCGCAGGCGACCATGCTGCCATGGTCTGGCCACTGCTTTGCAGCATGGCCAAGGCCAAGTACCACCTGATGCTGTGCGAGCCGGTCAGCGGCGAGGAGGCCGAGCGCATTGGCCTGGTATCGATGGCGGTGGACGAACCTGACCTGCTCCCACGAGCCTACGAGATAGCCGAGCGCTTGGCTGCGGGCAGCCAGAGCGCCATCCGCTGGACCAAATACGCACTCAACAACTGGCTGCGCCAGGCCGGGCCAAGCTTTGACACCTCCTTGGCACTTGAGTTCATGGGGTTTGCCGGCCCGGATGTGCGCGAGGGCCTGGCCTCGCTGCGCGAGAAACGCCCACCCCGTTTCTAAAGCGATACTTGTGCCTTATGTTTAGCCTGCAGTCGCTGCGCAAAGCCTCCTGGATTGGTCGTCTGATACTGGCTTGGCTGCTGCTTGCAACGGCTGCAGCACTGGCCTCGCCGCTGGTCAAGCCGCCCACCATCGGCATGATTTGTTCGAGCTCTGGCTCGAGCGCGGTGGTGCTGAGCTCCGACAGTGGCGACCAGGCCCCTGCGGGCCTGACACTTGACTGCCCCCTGTGCACCTCGCTGTGCGCGCCGCCGCCGGCAACCCGGCAAACTGCCGCAGCCCTGCCCGCATCAACCCGGTTGGCCTGCCCCCTGTCCACACCGCGGGCTACAGCCAGTTGCGCGGCAGCTCTGCCTGCGCGCGGGCCACCAGATCTCTCCTGACCCTTTGATTCATCGCGCCAAGCGCCCCACATGGGGGCTTACGGCCTGTTTTACTGGTATTCACTGGAGATTTTCCATGCGAAAAGTCTGTTTTCTTTTGGCCGCGCTGCTGGCCAGCCCTGTGGGGTTTGCCCATGTTGTTCTTCTAGAGCCGGCGGCCCTGGCCGGCCAAAGTTACCGAGCGGCCTTTCGCGTAGGCCATGGCTGCGAGGGCGAACCCACCACGGCCATTCAGGTGGCGCTACCTGCTGGGTTCCGGGGCGCTAAGCCCATGCGCAAGGCCGGGTGGGCGCTGTCGATCAAGCGGGCCAGACTGGACACGCCGTACACCGACCACGGACGCAAGGTTGAGGAAGATGTGAGCGAAATCACCTGGACCGCGACCTCGCCTGAGCATGCCTTACCAGACGCCCATTACGACGAGTTTGTGCTGCGTGGGGGCTTGCCTGACAAGGCGGGACCGCTGTGGTTTAAGGTGACGCAGACCTGCAGCAAGGGCGTCAACCCTTGGGTGGAGGTGCCGCCGTCCGGGGCCTCGACCAAGGGCCTCAAATTCCCGGCGGCACTGCTCGATGTGATCGAGTCCAGCGCCGCAGGCCACCAACATTGATTTGTTTACTTGCTGTTTGGAGCATCCCATGACATTGAAGACATTGGTATTTGCCGCAGCCCTGATGGGCAGCATCGTGCACGCGCAGTCCGTGGAGGTGAAAGACGCCTGGGTACGCACCAGCGTACCGGGCCAAAGGGGCACTGGCGCTTTCATGAAACTCACCGCCAAAGACGGCGCCACGCTGGTGGCGGTCTCCTCTCCCGTGGCCGGTGTCAGCGAAGTCCATGAAATGAAAATGGAGGGCGACATCATGAAAATGCGCGCCCTGCCGGCCGGCCTGCTCTTGCCTGCTGGCAAAACCGTGGAGCTCAAGCCCGGGGGCTATCACCTGATGCTGATGGACCTCAAAACCGCCCTGCCCAAGGACAGCACCATCCCGCTCACGCTGGTGTTCAAGGATGCCAAGGGCGTGGAGAGCCGGTTGGAGCTGAAGGTGCCGGTGGCCGTGTCCGCCGTCTCTGGCGCCGGGCCTGCGGCAGCTGCGCACAAACACTGAGCGCCAGCGGGTGTCTCATAATGGTCGCTTGATCGGCTTTTGAATTCACCATGAACACAGATCTCAAAGGACAGGTGGCCTGGGTCACTGGAGGCGGCAGTGGTATTGGTTTGGCAGGCGCGATCGAGTTGGTGAAGGCTGGCGCCCATGTGCTGATTTCGGGCCGAACAGCTGCCACCAACGCCAGCGCGCTAGCCACCTTGCAAGCCCTGGGCAGCGCCGAGGCCGTGCTGCTCGACGTCGCCGACAAGCAAGCAGTGAAGGCCGTGGCGCAGCAGTTGGTGGCTACACGTGGGCGCATTGACCTATTGATCAACAGCGCCGGCACCAATGCCACACAACGCAATTTCAATGTCCTGACAACCGAGGCCTGGGATGAGGTTGTTGCCATCAATCTGTCGGGCTTGTTTTATTGCGTGCATGCGGTCTTGCCCACCATGCGGCAGCAACAGGGCGGTTTGATCATCAATGTGTCGTCCTGGGCTGGGCTGTATGCATCGACGCTGACAGGCCCGGCCTACAACGCCACCAAACGAGCGGTACTCGCACTGACCGAGTCCATCAACATGGAGGAATGCACCAACGGCATCCGGGCCAGCTCGCTGCTGCCCGGTGAGGTGGCAACACCCATCCTGAACAAGCGCCCGGTGCCACCCTCCCAAGCCCAGCGCGAGCGCATGGTGCAGGCCGAAGACATGGGCCAAGCAATTTTATTTCTAGCCCAAATGCCCCCGCGCACCTGCATCAACGAGTTGGTAATCTCACCCACCCACAACCGGTTTTATATGGGTGGCCTAGAGACCCCCAAGGCCCGCTAAGCGCCGCCGCGCAGGCCGAGTGTTAAGTCGGGGTGCCGGCCAAAATAGGCTCGATGATGCTGTGCGCTTGGCTCAGGCAATCGGCAAAAGATCGCCGAATGTCCAGTGGGCGTGCTGAATGTTTGTCTCCAGGTGGCCATCAGCTTGAGGGCGGCTGGGAACAGCTGGGTCCAGCTGCCAGGTCGGTGGAGATCGAGGCGCGCTACAGCCATAGCGGCCGGCTGGTCTTGAACTGGCGTGCCAAGTCACGCATCTGCTTCCAGATTTGCGTGCGCTCGACCCCCAGCTCCGCATGCAATTCCTCCACTGCCGAGGCCAGCAGCGACATCGGGGCCTCGTCGAGCAAGGTGGACAGGTGCGGCCGCAGTTCACCAGGCGCGACCTTGCTGCGAAACACCTCGCGCAATTGCTCTGCGCTGATCGCGGTCTGGTAGCTGACACTGGCCGTTCCTGCTGCGAGGTCGAGCGCGGAGCGTTGGGGGGCTGGAGGCCGTTGGCTTTTGGCGCGCGGTGCCGTCACGTGCACCGATAGTCCGAGGACGCCCAGCAACCTGGCAACCCGTTTCAGGCTCAGATCTTGAAGGGTGCCGTTTTCGAGCTGGTTGATGGTGGCGCGAGACAGTCCACTCAAGCCGGCCAAGGCGGTTTGTGTGAGCCCCATGTCCGAGCGACGGGTGCGTACAGCGGAACTGAACTCGGTGATCGCAGACATGTCAAAGTTGTAGTGGCTAGCCCCTATTTGTCAAATATATTCGACAATATTTCAGGTCGTTGCTCTTGTGCGGTGGCCTGACCCCACCTCAGGCCAGCGCCCGCAGCGTGATGGCCATACCGCCCAGCACCGCGTTGCCCGACAGCGGGTCGCGCCACTGGTCGTCGAGCAGGGCGTTGAGGTTGGCGCCGGGGCGTTGGGCGGCCAGTTGCAGCCGGGTGCCGGGCTGGTCATGGCCCCAGCCGTGGGGCAGGCTGACCACGCCGGGCATCATCTCGGGGCTGATCTGCAACTGCGCCTGCACACTGCGCGGCCCCTGGCCGGTTTGGCTGCTGATCTCGGCCAGGGTGCCGTCCTGAAGGCCCAGGCGCGCGGCGTCGCTGGGGTGAACCAGCGCGGTGCAGCGCATCGGGCCCTTGGCCAGCACCGGCAGGTTGTGCATCCAGCTGTTGTTG
>BJGT01000005.1 GCA_014190675.1 Comamonadaceae bacterium
ATCCATCATTCGGCCAGTGGGCTCGCTTTTACGCTGCCGGGACCGCTGAAACTGCCACGCTCAAAGGCGCCTGCTCGCCCAAAACCCATGCCATACTTGCCTCGATGCGATTGAATTTCCTATCCGTTAGCGTGGGCCGGAGAACGCAAGCCACGCTGCCCGCCAGCGCGAGTTAGACGCCAACCGGCGACGGGATTGGTACCTTAGGTCGCGCGCTTCCTGAGCGGCTTGGTCCAGTGGTCGTCGGCAATCGGCGCCTGGTCGCCAACCTTGTCCCAAGCCGCTTGCGCCGCCGACGTATCAGCCGAGGCTGCCCGTTTCTCAAAGAACTGCGCGGTCTCCATGGCGCTGATTTTCTCAGCAATCGCCACCACAAAAAACTGATTCATCGTGGTGTCATCGGCAGCGGCGATCCGTTTGGCGGCTTGTTTGAGTGATTCAGGGAGGCGCAGCGCGTAGTTGCTCATGGTGTCAGTTCCTCGCAATAGCAAGATCGAAATGATTGAAAGTCTGCTCGGGGGTGAGCACCCTGATGCCGAAGCGCTTGGCAGGGACAAAATCGCGCAGGTTGTACGTCACAAGGACATCGACCCGAGCATTCGCCGCCGCCTCCAGCACCATTTCATCAGCCGGGTCGCGCAGCTGCGGACGCCATTGGTAGTGCGTCAGAACCGGCTCCAGCAAGGCCGCCAGCTCATTCAGAATTGCATCAACATCCTTGACGCTCAGACCCGAGGCTACCCTTTGCTCGGCACGTTGGAGCACATCCTCGTACTCCAGAAACAAGGCCGGACTGCAGCACATCAAAACGCGCCGGGTTCGGACAAGCTGCATCAAAGCGAAGGAAGGCCCATGTCTGCTGCGCGTAGCAGCAACTAGGACGTTGGTATCCACAACGATCCTGCGAATTTTTTTCATATCACTGGCGATATTAGCATGACGCTATTGTGCTTTGCGAGGGACACCGCTCCAACGATCGACTGGGTCAATGTTTTTGGCCTCTCCCTTACTGCGGAATTACACCCATCGCCTGACACCATCGAATGAACGGCAGCATCTCAGCCGGATAATGGCAAGATCGAACCGCACGAGAAGCCACCATGCCCAAACATTTTTCCGCAACGCTGGGCTGGGTTGGCTTGGCCATTGCCCTGCTGCTGGCCGCGTGCGCCGGCGGCAAGCCCGCTGAAATAGAACTGAGCTTTACCGAACGCGAACTGCAGGCGGCCTTGAACAAGGCCGATATGAGTACCCGGCTCTTGGATGGCCTAGTGGTGGTCTCGGTGACCGGGCAGCCGCAGGTCAAACTGGGCCAACCGCCAGAGCGCATCGGCATTGCGGCCCAACTGTCGATCAAGGTGGTGGGGCTGCCCGCCATGCCGGCGAACGTCAAGGGCTCATCCGGCCTGCGTTATGACGACGCGCAGAAAGCCTTTTTTCTGGACGCGCCGCAACTCGACGCCTTGACGGCACACCTGCTTCCCAAGGCCATGGAGGGTGCTGCCCGTACGGCAATCACCCGCCAACTGGCTGCCAGCTTCAACCAGACCCCGGTCTACAGCCTCAAGGCCGATGGCTCGCTGAAAGAGCAGGCAGCCCGCCAGACCCTGAAATCGATCCGCATCGAGCCGGACCGCATCGTGGCCCGTTTCGGGCTGCTGTGATCCAAGGTGGCACTGTACGAAATTTATGACGTCGAGGCGGCTTTCGCCGCCCACCTGTCCTCACTGCAGTTCAAGACCTTTGCTGCAGCGATCGAGGGCTTTGTGCGCGAGCGGCGCCTGCAGACCTACGGCTTGCCGCCGCCGGTCACTGCGGCATAGTCCACCAGAGGTTCGTCGTAAATAGCCGTACGCAAGACGCCATCGGCCTGAACAGCGCCCCGGTACATCCCTGCGCAGTTGAACGGCAGCGATACACCACCGTGCCGGTCCACCCCGATGATGCCGCCGGAGCCGCCGTTAGGGGCCAGCAGGTCCATCACCACGCCCTGCCCGGCCTGCGCCAGGCTTTGCCCGGCATGGCGCATCCGGGCCGAGATTTCATGGCAGGCGGCATAGCGGATAAAGACCTCGCCGTTGCCCGTGCCTGACAGGGCGCAGGTCTCGTCATCGGCCCAGGTTCCGGCCCCGATCACCGGGGTATCACCCACCCGTCCGGGCATTTTGGCCGTCATGCCGCCAGTGGAGGTGGCTGCTGCCAGGTGGCCCTGACTGTCCCGCGCCACGGCGCCCACGGTGCCGTGCTTGCGCGATGCATCCTGGTTGTCCACGCCGGCCTGTCGCATGGCCAGGGTGTCCTGCAGTGCCTGCCAGCGGGCTTGGGTGAAAAAATAGGGGGTTTCTTCAAAGACCAGACCCTGCGCCCGGCAGAACGCCAGCGCACTCTCGCCGATCAAAAGCACATGCTCGGTGCGCTCCATCACCGCACGCGCCGCCAGAATGGGGTTTCGCGGTCCGCAAATTCCGGCTACAGCACCCGCTGCCCGATCCCGGCCATCCATGATGGCCGCATCCATTTCTTGCTTGCCAGCGCTGGTGAACACCGCCCCGCGGCCGGCATTGAACAGCGGCTCATCCTCCAGCGCCATCACAGCGGCGGTGACGGCGTCCAGGGCGGCACCACCCGCAGCCAGCACCAAGCGCCCAGCCTCCAGGGCGCGGCGCAAGCCCGCGTGGTAGGCCGCTTCGCGGGCTGGGGTCATAGTGCTGCGCAGGATGGTGCCGGCACCACCGTGCACGGCCAAGCTGAATGCGGATTGGGGCAGTAAATTTTGAGTCATGGCGTGCGGTCGTCAAGGTTGGATTGAGTAGAGCAGTGGCTTGGCACGTCAGGATCGCCCACCGTCCACGCTAAGCACCTGGCCAGAAACCCAGCTGGCCGCATCCGATGCCAGGAAAGTCACCGCGTTGGCAATGTCTTGCGGCCGTCCCAGGCGCTTGGTGTGAATGCTGTCGAGCAGCCGCTGCTGGCCGTCTGCCCCGTAGCTGTCCCACTGCCGCTGGGTCGACGGGTTCGACAACACAAAACCCGGCGCCACACTGTTGACGGTAATGCCTCGCGGCCCGAGCTCCAGGCTGAGTTGCTTGGTCAGCCCAACCAAGGCGTGCTTGGAAGCGGTGTAGGCTTGGATGCCGGTCAAGCTCGGGCGCAGGCCGGCGCCAGAAGAGATGTTAATGATGCGGCCAAAGCCACCTTGCTTCATGTGACCGGCACAGGCCTGGGCACACCAGAAGGCGCCGTGCACATTGGCCTCAAACACCACCAACCAATCCTGCTCGGTGATGTCTTCAATCGGGCGTCCGACCTGTCCGCGCACACCCCCTGCACAATTCACCAAAATGTCGAGGCCGCCAAATTGCTTCGCTGCGCCGTCAACAGCCTCAGCCACGCTGCTGCGCTCTGCCAGATCGATGGTGGTGGTCAGGCTGGCACCCGCTGCACGCGCAGCCTGCAGCCCCGTGCCGTCGATGTCAAACGCCGCCACCTGCATGCCCTCCGTCACAAAGGCCTGCACGATGCTCAGTCCAATGCCTTGCGCGGCACCCGTCACGATGGCCCGACGGCCCGACAGATGCAAGTTCATGCGGCCACCAGCAGATCAAGCGTCGCCCAGGCCTGGGGCCGGCGACCCTCCTCAATATCGTGAATCAGCGCGACCAGCCGGTCGATAGTGGGTGTGGCAAGCCCGCCTTTGGCGCCGATCTGGGAGATGATGGCAATTTGGGCATCGACTTCGGTTTTGCGTTTGCGAATGGCCAGGTCGCGCCAAATACCGGAATGGGTCTTGGCGGTGTGGCGGTTGAACTCGACCATGTCCGCCACCGAGCGCCGGGCCAGCGCCTCTGGCGCGTCAGGCATGAAGGCCAAAGGATCAAAGCCGTTGAAACCCAAAGGCGTCACCCCCTGCTGCAGTGCCACCGCCATCACCTCGCGTCCCAAGCGATGGAACACCGGGAAGTGGGGTTCGGAGGCCAGGTTGTCTGACATCGAGGCGTCCGTGAGCGCGGTGGCAAACAGGATGGCGCCGTAGCCGAGCTTGCCCCACAGATAACCCCAGATGTTGGGTGTGTGCACGGCGGCCGGCTCAAACAGCTGCAGCAGCCGGTGGTAATCCTCCGCGCGTGCGGTGGCCCGGCCATCAAGCTCGCCCAGCGCCACCGTGGCCCGGTTACCCAGCAGGATGCGCCCTGGCCCCAGCCAGTCAGCACCAAAATTAACGAAGCAGCCCACGGTTCGCTCGGCACCCACGGCTTCGGCAATGACCAACTCATTGAGACCGTTTTGAGCAGAAAGCACCGAGCCATCGTGGGCCAGATGAGGTTTTAAGGCAAGCACCGCCTGATGCGTGTGATGGGCCTTGACCGCCAGGATGACCCGACGAAAGGTACCACGCACCCGGGCTGGCGTTGCCGCCTGTACCGGCTGCGTAAAGCACTCCACCGGGCCTTCAATGGCCAGGCCATCACGGTTCATGGCGTCAACGTGGTCCTCTGCAATGTCCACCAGCAAGACGTCTTCACCGGCGCGGGCCAGATAGGCTCCCAGAGTTCCGCCAACGGCGCCGGCGCCCCAGATCAATATAGTGTCTTGCTTCATGCTGGTGCTTCGGTTCACAGGGTATGGATCAGTTGACGAGTCTCTTCCACAGCCACCGACCAGACCGCGTTCATGTCATCGTCCGAGCGCTGGTAGCTGCCCCCGAAGTTGCCATCTCCAATCAAGTCGCGGACCCCGGTTGGGCCAAGCGTGCGCATCAAGGCCAGGTCCACCATGGGTTTTTGCTGGTCGGGCTGAACCACACCGGCCAGACGCGTGCAGGGGAAATTCTCCATCCAGGACGCGTGCGAGGCCACCGGGTCGATGTCCTTCACCTTGGCAAAGGTTTTCGGTGAGTTCCACCAGTTGTGGATGCGGACCTTGCAGCCCGGGTTGGCCTCCAGCCAGGCGTTGACCGCAATCAGGCCGGGCGCGTTGCCGCCATGGCCATTGACCAGCAGGATGCGCTTGAAGCCGGTGCTGCGCAGGCTGTCCAGAATATCGGTCAGCAGGTTTTGGTAGGTCTCGGTGCGCAGCGACACCGTACCAGGAAAGGCCATGAAGTAAGGCGTGATGCCATAGGCCAGCACCGGGAACACCGGCACCTTCAGCGGCAATGCGGCATCCACCGCCACCCTTTCACTCAGGATGCTGTCCACCGACAGGCTCAGATAGGCGTGCTGCTCAGTGCTGCCGATGGGCACCACGGCACGGTCATCTGAGGCCAGGTACTGCTCGACCTGGAGCCAATTCATATCACTGATCTTCATGGGCTTCTTTCCTTTTGAAAAGCGGTTTGACTGCGCAGCCGCTCAATGGCGGGGATGAGTGTCTGCTCAATGGCGTGCGGGTCGGGCACATAGCGGAATTCAATCGCCTGCTGGCCCACCGGCCAGTGGCGCAGGATCTCACCCGCGCCACTGGCATACACCAGCACGCCGACGCCGGCCAAAAAAGACTGCAGGTCTGGCGCGGTCATCAAGCGCAACTCGGGGTTGGCCACGTGGGGGGTGAAGCGCAGCACGCCCAGTTTCATCAGGGCCATGAACTCAGGGTAGACCGACACAATGCCGACCCGCGCCAAAGGATCAATGGACGCCAGCAGAGCCCGGGTTTCTTCGGCCGGGATGAAGCTCAGGCCGACCACTGGCACGCCTGCCGGCAGCCGGTTCTCCAACTCGCCTCGGCGATGCGCCAGGGTGACACAGATGTCGTAGGGAAATGCCCCGTCTGTGACTTGCTGCAAGGCCTCCAGAGTGGTCGCCGTGATGCTGTCCCCCGCTTTCAAGTAGGTGCTGATCCGGTCCGCGTATTTTTGGGTGGTATCAAGAAAATTGCCCACCATGACCAAGCGCAGTGCACGGCTTGCAGGGCGGCTGCGCGCCACCCGAGCGTTGACAAGCGACGCCACCAACGACGGCGCCAGGCCCAGCGCTTCGGCCTCACGCAACAAACGGTCAACTCGGCGTTGCAGTGTCCGCATGGCCGTTGAGCGCAGCCCGTCGCTGCGGTGCCCGTCGGCAACATATGTGCCTGCGCCCGGCTTGGTTTCGATCAGGCCAGACAAGCGCAACTCGGTGTACACAGTGGCCACCGTCATGGGGGCCACATTGGCGCGCCCCGCCAACTCGCGCACGGAGGGCAGACGCTGCCCTGGTGAGAGCTCGCCCAAAGCGATGCCAAACTCGATCAAGCCGCGCAGCTGTGTGCCCAAGGGGACCGGTAAGGCGCGGTCCAGCGACCCGGCCAGGTTCGCCAGCATATTGGCCGACGGCGCCTCCGGTTGTTGACTCACCATGCCGGCGACCGCGTCAGCAGTTTTGCTTTGCCTTGTTCCATACTCTCCTCTGCTCCTAGCTTGCCATGGATTCAAACTGTACCATTAATATAGAACGGTTTTAGCTAAGCCTCCAATTGAAAGCCGAGCATTTTTTTGAAAATCATGTGTTATAGTTTTTTAGCACAGTAAAATTTTTGACAGCTTATTTAATGCAACAGTAACAAAACAGGAGAAGTGAATGAAAGCCATTTTGAAGCAAAGCAAACAACTCGCCCTGGCAGGGCTGACAGCCGCCATGATCGGCGGCACCGTATCGGCACAAACGCTGACGATGGGTGTTCGGGCGGGCCCGGATTCCATAGACCCCCATTGGTCCACCCTGGGCAGCCAGGCCGAAGCCCTGCGGCACGTTTTCGATACCGTGGTGATGGCGGACGAAAAGCTCCAACTCAAGCCCGGTCTGGCTTTGTCCTGGAAGTCGATCGACGAGACCACCTGGGAGTTCAAAATCCGCCAAGGAGTCAAATTTCATGACGGCTCGGATTTGACAGCAGAAGACGTCAAGTTTTCGATTGACCGCATTCCGACGGTGACCGGGCCGATGAGCATGACGATCTACACCAAGCAGGTCAAAGAGACCAAGGTTGTGGACAAATACACCTTGCACGTCAAGACCAAGGCGGCAGCGCCTACCCTGCCGAACGATTTCATCCGCTTATTTGTGGTTTCCAAGTCGATCGGCATGGACGCACGCAACGAGCAATTTAACTCGGGAAAAGCCGCGATCGGTACCGGTCCCTACCGCTTTGTGTCGTGGGCGCCCAAGGGCGACATGGTGATGAAGCGTTTTGATGGCTATTGGGGTGAAAAGCAGCCCTGGGAGCAAGTGATTCGCAAGGAAATCCCCAGCGATCCGGCACGCATGGCAGCCCTGAAATCAGGCCAAGTTGATCTGGTGAACTACGTGCCGGCAACCGACTATGCGTCGATGCAGCGAGACAAGTCGGTGGACACCTTCATTGCCGACACGGTCTACATCCTCAACATCACGCCCAACGTCAAGGAAACGCTGCCCAAGCCGGTCAAGGTCGACGGCAAGGAGATCGCCGCCAATCCCCTGCGCGACGCCCGGGTGCGTGAGGCGATGGACCTCGCCATCGACCGCAAGACCTTGGTCCGTATCGTGCTCGAAGGCCTGGGCCGTCCAGCCAACCAGCTGATGCCAGCCAACTTTTTTGGCGGTAGCAAAAACTTGCCGGAGCGGCCGTTTGATGTCAACAAAGCTAAGCAGCTGTTGACAGACGCTGGCTACCCAAAGGGCTTCGAGATTGATTTCTTCTGCACCAACAACCGATTGCCCGGTGACTCGGCGGTGTGCGAAGCCCTGTCCCAAATGTGGGCGCGTGCCGGCCTGAAGGTCAATGCCAACGCCCTCAATGGCACGGTGTTTTTCCCGGCGCAGCAAAAGGGCGAGTACAGCCTGTGGATGAGCGGCTGGGGCACACTGACGGGTGAGGCCAGCTACACCTACGGGTCTTTGGTGCACACAGCCGATGTCGTCATGGGACTGGGTGCCTTCAACAAGCAGGGTTACTCCAACCCGGCTGTTGACAAGCTGCTGGAAGAAGGCAGCCGCACCATGGACGACACCAAGCGTCGCGCCTTGTTTGAGAAGGCATCCGAACTCTCGATGACCGACCGCGCGTTAATCCCCTCAGTCCAGTTGCAGACGATATGGGCCGCCAAAGCTGGCATGGTGACTATTCCCGCACGCATGGACCAAGAGACGCTGGCGTACGAGATCAAGCCCAAGCGTTGATCGTCTGAGCCATACCACCCGCCCGCTCGGCCGGGAGGGGTGGCACGGCCTCTGATCCAACGCACGCGCAATAGCACCCCCATGATCAGCTTCTTCATACAGCGCTTGCTGCAAGCGGTGCTGGTCGTGGTGGCAATGTCTATGCTGGTGTTTGTTGGTGTGTATGCCATTGGCAACCCGATCGATGTGATGATCGATCCGGCGTCGAGCCAGGCGCTGCGCGAGAGCCTGATTCAACGCTATGGGTTTGACCGGCCCCTTTACGCGCAGTACTTCATCTTCATGGGTAACCTGCTGCATGGCGATATGGGGGAATCCTTTATTTACCGGCTACCCGTGTTCGGCCTGATTTTTTCGCGCCTGCCGGCCACGCTGGAGTTGGCTGTATCCGCCATGTTGATCGCGACATTGCTGGGTATCCCGCTGGGAATCTGGGCAGGCTACAAGCCCGATGCGGTCTCATCCAAAGTGATCATGGGCGTGTCGGTGCTGGGCTTCAGCGTCCCGACCTTTTGGGTTGGCCTGTTGCTGATCATGGGCTTTGCGGTGGAACTGCGCTGGCTGCCTTCGGGTGGCCGGGGGCCAGTCACCGAGCTGTTGGGCATGAAACTGTCGATTGGTTCGCTGGAAGGCCTGAGCCACCTGGTGCTGCCCGCCTTTAACCTGGCGCTGTTCAAACTGGGCCTGCTGATCCGCCTGGCAAGGGCTGGAACGGTCGAAGTGATGAGCTCGGACTATGTGCGCTTTGCCCGGGCCCAGGGCTTGTCTGAGTCCAAGGTGCTTGGCCTGCACGTGCTCAAAAATATCTCCATCCCCATCGTGACCGTGTTCGGTCTGGAATTCGGCTCCACCCTGGCGTTTGCGGTGGTCACAGAAACGGTGTTCAACTGGCCCGGTATGGGCAAGCTGATCATCGACTCCATCACGGTGCTGGACCGCCCGGTGATGGTGGCCTACCTCGTGCTGGTGGTGGTACTGTTTGTGCTGATCAATTTTGTGGTGGACCTGATCTACGGCCAGCTCGATCCCCGAATCCGGATCAAGGCCGCGCAATGAGTCTGGCCCTTGAAACCCGGTGGATTCGGCTCGTCAATTTTTGGGCTGACTACCGGCAGAGCCGGGTCGCGGTGCTGGCGCTGGTGGTGATCGCCCTGATGATCCTGGCGGCCCTGCTGGCACCCCTCATCACACCGCAAGACCCCTACAACCAGGCGACGTTGGACCTGGCAGCAGCGCGCTTGATGCCGGGCGAAATCGGCCCCGGCGGCTATGTGCACTGGCTCGGCACTGATGCTGCGGGGCGCGATGTTTTCTCCGCCATTCTTTACGGCCTTCGCACCAGCCTGCTGGTGGGCGTACTGGCCGGCACCTTGGCCCTGATGCTCGGCGGTGTGGTGGGCCTGCTGGCAGCCTACTACGGCGGGCGTCTCGAGGCCGTCATCATGCGCGTGATCGACCTGCAACTTTCCTTGCCAGCCATCCTGCTTGCGCTGGTTCTGGTGGCTTTGCTCGGGCAGGGTTTGCCGCAGCTGGTGGCTGCACTTGCGCTGGCGCAATACGCTTACTTTGCGCGCACCGCCCATGGCGCGGCCAGCGCCGAACGCAACAAGGATTACATTGAAGCAGCACTGTCAACGCCGCTGTCAGCCATGCGGGTGCTGTTTCGCCACCTGCTGCCCAATGCCCTGCCGCCTTTGATCGTGGTCGCCACCGTGCAAGTCGCGAACTCGATTGCGCTGGAGGCCACCCTGTCCTTTTTAGGCCTGGGATTGCCGCTGACACAGCCGTCACTGGGATCGCTTATTTCCAACGGCTTTCAGTTTCTGCTGTCGGGCCGCTATTGGATCTCAATTTACCCGGGCATTGCCTTGATGGTGACCGTGGTCGCCATCAACCTGGTGGGTGATCAGGTGCGCTACGTGCTCAATCCGAGGCGCAGCCGATGAGCGATGCCGTTCTGCGAGTCCAGAACCTGCGCACGGAGTTTGCCGTGCGTGGCGGTGTCGTCAAAGCCGTCGACGGCGTCAGCTTTGAGGTGGGCCGAGGTCGTATCCTGGGTCTGGTGGGCGAATCGGGCTCAGGTAAAAGTGTCACCGCTTACTCCATTCTGGGCCTGATCGAGGCACCGGGACGGATCGCCGGGGGTCAGGTCCTCCTCAATGGCGTTGACCTGACGCAACTGCGTGGCGAGGCCTTGCGCCAAATCCGTGGGGCGCACATCGCCATGGTGTTTCAAGACCCGATGATGACGCTGAACCCGGTGCTCAAGGTCTCCACCCAAATGGTGGCCGCCGTCAAGGCGCACGACAAAGTGTCTACCGACGTGGCACTGGAACGCGCCAGGCAGGCATTGGTCACGGTAGGCATCCCCAGCCCGCAGGAGCGGCTGGACGCTTACCCGCACCAACTGTCGGGTGGCATGCGACAGAGGGTGGCGATTGCCATCGCCCTGCTGCACCGCCCGGCCGTGATCCTGGCCGATGAGCCGACCACCGCTCTGGATGTGTCGATCCAGGGTCAAATTTTGGCTGAGGTGCGGCGCCTGGCCAGCGAAACCGGCACCGCCTTCGTCTGGGTCACCCACGATCTGGCCGTGGTGTCTAGTCTGGCAGACGATATTTGTGTGATGTACGCCGGCAAGATCGTCGAAGCCGGCTCGGCCGATGCGGTGATGGCACAACCGCACCACCCTTACACCGCCGGCTTGCTGGCGTCGGTGCCGGCTGAACATGAGCCCGGCACACGCCTGCAACAAGTGCCAGGCCAAGCCCCATCGTTGGCCGATCTGGACCAGGGCTGCGCCTTCACTCCGCGTTGCGCCAAAGCCAGCCCGGTCTGCAACACCCCGCCGCCGCTGCAGCAACTTGCCAATGGCAGAAGCGCGCTGTGCCACCACCCCATCGTGTGGACCTAGCCATGGCAGACCTGCTTCAAATTCTGGGCGTGTCCAAGCGCTTCGTCAAGCCAGTGTCACTGGCCGAACGTATCGGCACCATGATTGGTGGTGCAACCAGTCGTCAAACCGTACACGCCGTCACCGATGTAGCCCTGAGCATCCCCAAAGGCGAAGTGCTGGGCCTGGTCGGCGAGTCAGGTTGTGGCAAGTCCACCCTGGGGCGCATGATGGCCGGCATCTACAGCCCGAGTGAGGGACAGGTGGTGTTTGACGGCGCGCCAGTGGCCCGGCAGCAGGGTCGGCGAACCGTCAAGCTGACCACCCGGGTGCAGATGGTCCACCAAGACCCCTTCTCCAGCCTCAACCCGCGCATGCGGGTGGGCGACACCATCAGTGAAGGGCCGCTCACGCACCATCTGGTGCAGCCGCAGCATGCCGACGCCTACGTCGTCAGCATGCTGGAGCGTGTCGGGCTGGACCCCGACCTGCGCCGGCGCTTCCCGCACCAGTTCTCGGGCGGCCAGCGGCAGCGCGTGGCCATCGCCCGTGCCCTGGCCATGAAGCCTGATTTGCTGGTGCTGGACGAACCGGTGGCCTCGCTGGATGTCTCAATTCAGGCGCAGGTTTTGAATCTGTTCATGGACCTGCGGCGCGACCTGGGCCTGACGGCCGTCTTCATCAGCCACGACCTTGGCGTGGTTCGCCACGTGTGCGACCGGGTGGCCATCATGTACCTGGGCCGCATTGTCGAGATTGCGCCGATGGCCCAACTCTATGGTGCTCCGGGCCACCCCTACACGCGCGCCCTGTTCGACAGCGTGCCCAGGGTGGGTGCAGGCCGCCAGGTGTTTCACCCTATTGCCGGCGAAATTCCCTCGCCGCTGAACCCACCCAGCGGCTGCCATTTCCACCCGCGCTGCCCATTGGCTGGTACGCGTTGCAAGCGCGAAGCGCCGACATTGCAGACCAATGCCGACGGGCGGCAGCTCGCCTGCCATCTGGCTGCCGGCGGCGTGGCCTGAAACATCCCGTGACGATAACCTGATGCCAACCACCAGCCCCCTGGATGCGCTGCAAGCGCGCGTTGCCGCCGTGAACGACGTGCTGAACGCGATCTCGGTCCTGACCTGGGATTCGCGCACCATGATGCCAGCCGGTGGCGCACAAACGCGCGGGCTACAAATCTCGACATTGACCGGCCTGGCGCTGGAGCTGTTGCTCAGCCCACAGACCGAGGCTGCCTTGGCGGCTGCCGAGCGGGCGGTGCAAGACCTGGCGCCAGGTGCGCTTGAACGCACCATGGTGGCTCAGGTGCAGCAGGCGGTGGCGCACCACCGCAGGATTCCGGCCAGCCTGACCCAGGAGCGGGCCGCACTGCGCACGGTGGCACAAGCAGCCTGGATCGAGGCGCGTGCACGCAGCGACTTCACCCTGTTTGCCCCGCATCTTGAAAAAACAGTGGCGCTGGCCCGCCGCTATGCCGATTGCGTCGGGTGGCGTGAACACCCCTACGACGCCATGGTGGCCTTGTACGAACCAGGCGAAACCGCCTCAAGCCTGAAACAGCTGTTTGCCACCCTGCGACAGGGTCTGGTGCCGCTGTTGGCAGTTGTCCAAGCGCAGCCGCTACGTCGGCGCGACTTTCTGTTCCGCGATTTCCCCGAGTCCGAGCAACGCAGCTTCGGCCTGGCACTGGCCGAGAAGCTGGGGTTTGACCTGCAACGCGGCCGCCTGGACACGACCGTGCATCCCTTTGAGGTGTCCTTCACCCGCGAGGATGTGCGCATCACGACCCGCTACCGGCGTGACTACCTGCCGGCCTCGATGTTTGGGACTGCCCACGAAACCGGGCACGCCCTGTACGAGCAGGGGGTCGATCCGGCCTACACCCGCACCATCTTTGCCACCGACCTGATCGGCCTGTATGCGGTCGGCGGCACCAGCTTTGGCGCCCACGAGTCGCAGTCCCGCCTGTGGGAGAACCATGTGGTGCGCAACCGGGACTTCTGGCGCCTGCATTTCGCCGAGTTGCAAAGCAACTTTCCCGAGCAACTTGCTGACGTGACACCCGACGAGTTTTACGCCGCTGTGACCCATGCCGAGCCTGGCTTTATTCGGGTGGAGGCTGATGAGCTGAGCTACGACCTGCATGTCATGCTGCGTGTCGAGATCGAATGCGCCCTGATGGATGGCTCACTGGCGGTGGCTGACCTTCCCGGGGCCTGGAACGCTGCGGTCCAGCGGGACCTGGGGCTGACCGTGCCGAATGATGCCCAGGGCGTGTTGCAAGACGTGCACTGGTCCACCGGCTACATCGGCTCCTTTCCGTCCTACACCATAGGCAACGTGATGGCGGCCCAGCTGATGGCCGCCTTGCAGCAGCAGGACGCGACGCTTGGCCCTGCCCTTCGTTCCGGCCACTATGCGCCGCTGAAAGCGGCTTTAGGTCAGGCCATCTGGCAGCACGGCCGCCGTTTCGGGCGCGAGGAACTGCTGGTGCGCAGCACTGGGCGAGGCTTGGACCCGGCGCCCTATCTGGCCTATCTGCAGACCAAGTACAGCCCCGGCACCGCCCATCAATAGCCGCCGCGCTCTGCCGCCGCCCCACCCGCACTCACCGCCACCGCGCAGTACTTGAACTCGGGGATCTTGCCCACCGGATCGAGCGCGGCATTGGTCATCAGGTTGGCGGCCGCCTCATAGTAAGCAAACGGAATGAAGATGGCGCCACGCGGTGTGCCGTCGTCGCGACGCAGATGAATAGCCACTTGGCCACGGCGCGAGCGCACGGTGATCACATCGCCGGCTTGCAGGCCCAGCTGCTGCAGGTCGTCGCCACACATGGACGCAGTGGCCATCGGCTCGATCGCATCCAGCACCGCGGCGCGGCGCGTCATGCTGCCCGTATGCCAGTGCTCCAGCTGCCGCCCGGTGATCAGCACCAAGGGATAGTCGGCATCGGGCCGCTCATTGGCCGGGATGATGTCGGCCGGCACCAGCTGCACCCGGCCGTCTGCAGTGGGGAAGCTGTCGATGAACACTGTGGGCGCGCCCGAGTCATCTGCCGACAGGCAGGGGTAGGTCACGCTCGACTCGCGTTGCAGCCGCTCCCAGCTGATGCCCGAGATGGCGGCATGCATGGCTTGGCGCATCTCCTCGTACACGGCGGCAACACCGCTGTGAACGCCCGGGTAGTGCCAAGCCAGGCCCATGCGCCGGGCAATGTCTTGGATGATCCAGAGGTCGGCCCGGGCCTGCCCCGGCGGGTCAATCGCCTGCTGGCCCAGCTGCACCATGCGGTCGGTGTTGCTGACGGTGCCGGTTTTTTCGGGCCAGGCGGTGGCAGGCAGCACCACATCGGCCAGCCAGGCGGTCTCGGTCATGAAAATGTCCTGCACCACCAAGTGTTCCAAGCTGGCCAAGGCATGGCGGGCATGGTTCAGGTCGGGGTCGCTCATGGCCGGGTTTTCGCCCATGATGTACATGCCGCGCACCTTGTGCGGATCGCTGTCGGGCGCGAGCGCTTTGTGCATGATTTCGACCACGGTGTAGCCGGGCTGATCGTCGAGCTTGGTGTCCCAGAATTTTTCAAACCAGCTGTGAGCGGCCGGGTTGGTGACGCGCTGGTAGTTGGGGAACATCATCGGGATCAGGCCGGCATCGCTGGCGCCCTGCACATTGTTCTGGCCACGCAGCGGGTGCAGGCCCGAGCCGGGCTTGCCAATCTGCCCGGTGACACTGACCAGCGCGATCAGGCAACGCGCGTTGTCAGTGCCGTGCACATGCTGGCTGATGCCCATGCCCCACAGCACCATGGCGCTCTTGGCCTTGGCAAAGGCCCGCGCCACCTCGCGCAGGGTCTGCGCCGGGATGCCGCAGATCGGCGCCATCGCCTCCGGGCTGTAGCCTTTCACGTTGTCGCGCAGCGCCTCAAAGTTGTTGGTACGTCGGGCAATAAAGTCTTGGTCGGCCAGGCCTTCGTCGATCACGGTGTGGATCAGGGCATTGAGCATGGCCACATCGGTGTCGGGCTTGAACTGCAGCGTGCGCCAGGCGTGTTTGCCGATGTCGGTCACGCGCGGGTCGGCCAGTACGATCTTGGCGCCGGCTTTGGCGGCGTTCTTCATCCAGGTGGCGGCCACCGGGTGGTTGGAGGTGGGGTTGGAGCCGATCAACAGGATCAGCTCCGAGTTCGCCACGTCGTTGACCTGGTTGCTGACCGCGCCCGAGCCCACACCCTCCAACAAGGCGGCCACGCTGGAGGCGTGGCACAGCCGGGTGCAATGGTCCACATTGTTGGAGCCAAAACCGGTGCGCACCAGCTTCTGGAACAGGTAGGCTTCTTCGTTGCTGCCTTTGGCCGAGCCAAAGCCGGCCAGGGCCTTGGGGCCGTGATCGTCACGCAGCCCTTTAAGCCGGCCGGCCGCCAGCGCCAGCGCCTCGTCCCAGCTGGCTTCGCGGAACACGGCCGACCAGTCGGCACTGTCGCGGTTCAGCGCCTGCAAGGCGTCTGGGTCCTTGGCCACGCCGACGCGCCGGATCAGCGGCACGGTCAGGCGTTGCGCGCTGTGGGCGTAGTCAAAGCCGAACCGGCCCTTGACGCACAGGCGGCTGTGGTTGGCCGGGCCGTCGCGGCCGTCCACACTGACAATTTTGTTGTCTTTCACGTTGTAGGTCAGCAAGCAGCCCACGCCGCAAAACGGGCAGACCGAGTCCACTTTTTTGTCCACCACCTGCGAGCCCACCTGCGTTTTGGGCATCAGCGCCCCGGTGGGACAGGCCTGCACGCACTCGCCACAGGCCACACAGCTGCTGTCGCCCATGGGGTCAGCCAGGTCAAACACAATCGCGCTGTGGCTGCCGCGC
This sequence comes from Comamonadaceae bacterium, assembly GCA_014190675.1. Lineage (GTDB taxonomy): Bacteria > Pseudomonadota > Gammaproteobacteria > Burkholderiales > Burkholderiaceae_C > Rhodoferax. The sequence goes on from BJGT01000005.1 coordinate 15,901, forward strand.
AGGGCGTAGCCGATCACGTCGTTGACCTGCTCCTCGCGGCAGGCGCGTACGCAGCGCTTGCACTGGATGCAGGCGTCCAGGTTGACCGCCATGGCCGGGTGCGACAGGTCAGCCGCAGGCTGGTCGCGCCGCAGCGCCTTGAGCTCGGGCCGCACTTTCACATCGAGGCGAGCGGCCCAGTCGCTGAGTTCGCCATGCTGTTTAGATTCGTCCTGCTCATTCCATTTGTAGCCGGTGTCGGGCATGTCAGACAGCAGCATCTCAAGCACCATCTTCTGGCTCTTGAGAGCCCGCTCGCTGGTGGACTGCACCTCCATGCCCGCCGTGGCGTTGCGACAGCAGCTGGGCGCCAGGGTGCGTTCGCCCTTGACCTCGACCACACAGGCGCGGCAGTTGCCGTCGGCGCGCAGGCCGTCTTTGTAGCAAAGGTGCGGAATGTCGATGCCGTGCCTCTGCGCGGCTTTGAGGATGGTTTCGCCCTCATAGGCATGGACCGTCTGTTGGTTGAGCTTGAACGCCACGGTTTGCGGAGCCACTTCGGACAATCGGGTCGGTGCGTTCATTCAGGCCACCTCTTGGGCAAAATATTTTTGGATGCTGCGCACCGGGTTGGGCGCGGCTTGGCCCAGACCGCAGATGGAGGCATCGGTCATCACCACGTTGAGGTCTTCCAAGGTGCTGTTGTCCCACACCGGCGCCTGCATCAGCCGCACCGCCTTGGCGGTGCCGACCCGGCAGGGCGTGCACTGGCCGCAGCTCTCGTGCTCAAAGAACTTCATCATGTTGAGCGCGGCATCACGCGCCCGGTCGGCATGGCTGAGCACAATTACCGCCGCCGAGCCAATGAAGCAGCCATAGGGCTGCAGGGTGTCAAAGTCCAGCGGCAGCTGGTTCAGGCTGGCCGGCAGAATGCCGCCAGAGGCACCACCGGGCAGGTAGGCGTACAGGGTGTGGCCAGGCAGCATACCGCCGCAGTACTCGTCAATCAACTCCTGCACCGTGATGCCAGCCGGTGCCAGCTTGACACCCGGGTGCTGCACCCGCCCGCTGACACTGAAACTGCGAAGGCCCTTGCGGCCGTGGCGGCCAAAGCCGCTGAACCACGTGGGGCCTTTTTGCACGATGTCGCGCACCCAATACAGAGTCTCAAAATTGTGCTCCAGCGTTGGCCGGCCAAACAGCCCAACCTGCGCAATGTAGGGCGGGCGCATGCGCGGCTCGCCACGCTTGCCCTCGATGCTTTCGATCATGGCCGACTCTTCGCCGCAGATGTAGGCGCCCGCCCCCCGGCGCAGCTCGATCAGCGGCAGGGCGCAGGGCGGATCGGCGCGCAACAGCGCCAGCTCGGCCTCCAGAATGGCGCGGCAACCGTGGTATTCGTCACGCAAATAGATGTAGCAGGCCTCGATGCCCACCACCTTGGCCGCCACCAGCAGCCCCTCCAAAAATCGGTGCGGGTCGCGCTCCAGGTAGGTGCGGTCCTTGAAGGTGCCGGGCTCGCCCTCGTCGATGTTGACTGCCATCAGCTTCGGGCTTGGCTGATCGCGCACGATTCGCCATTTGCGACCGGCCGGGAAACCAGCGCCGCCGAGGCCGCGCAGGCCGGAGTCTTCCATCGCCTTGAGCACCGCCTCGACAGGCTGCGTGCCTGTGGCTAGCGCTGCCGCCAGCCCGTAGCCGCCCTGGGCGCGATAGGTCTGGTAGCCGGTGTAGCCGGGCGCCACTTGCGTGGCCTGGGGCAGCGGCGAGACCGAGGCCTCCGCATGCGCCGCTGCATCAAAAACAAAAGCGTCCGAGGCAAGCGGGTGGTGGGCTGCGGCCGATTTGACTACCAAAACCACTGCCTCCGGCGTGGCCTGCAACACCGGGTTTTGGTGCACCACCGCCACCGGCGCCTGCTCGCATCGGCCCAGGCAGGGTGCGGCAATCACCCGCACCCCGGCACCCAATATCTCTGGCAGCCGAGCCATCAGTTCACGCGCACCGACCAGCTCGCAGCTCAGGCCATCGCACACGCGCACCGTCAGAGCGGGGACGGGCGTATCGTCGCGCAGCACCTCGAAGTGGTGGTAGAAGGTGGCTACCTCGTAGACCTCGGCCAGCGGCAGGTTCATCAGCTTGGCCAATGCCGTCAGGTGCCGCTCATGCAGGCCGCGGTACTGGTCGTTGAGCCGGTGCAGTTGCTCGATCAGCAGGTCTCGCCGGTAAGGCGCCGGGCCCATCAGTGCCCGCACCTCCAGCATCGCCGACTCATCGGCTTGGCGCCCCTTAAGCCGGCTTATTTTGCGGATGCGCTCGCGCATGTCGTCCAGTGTGGCGAGGGTCTGGGGCGGGCTGTCGGGTGTCAACACATCAGAAGTCATGGCATTTGATATCGCGGTTTTTTGCCCGGACAATTCAGGCTTTGAGCTGAAGTATCCAACCCGCAAGCCGCTGCGGTCCAATTGAATCGGCGCATCGCATCATTCAAGGACTGAATGTGGCATGCGCACCAGCTCCTCAAGGCCGCCCAAAATAAGGTCGGCGATTTTGCCGACGACTCAAGCATGGTGTGTCTTTATTTCAAACCGAGCTGGCGTTTAATGAACGCCTGAAGGCCTTTGCCAAGTTCCGCCGTGCCGTGCATGGACGGGGGCGGCCTGCAGCCTGTCCACCTGTCGGGACGGTGCAATCAGTCTGCAATCTCCCAAAACGGGAGGTCTCCTGGCGCGGGTACTTGCAAAGAGCACGCCGGTCAAATTTTGGAGTCAGCCGGAATGTGCCGATTCGAAAGGAGGTTTGCAAAGCTGGTTCGACGAAGCGATCAAGGCAAGCTGGAAGACCCCGCAGAACATGAAAGAGCAATACAGCAGCGCAAGCATCTGCGGCAACAACCGGGTGGTGTTCAACATTGCCGGTCACAAGTACCGCCTGGTCGTGGAGATGCAATACCGAGCCGGGTTAGTTTGCGTGAAATTCGTTGGAACCCATGCGCGGTATGACCAAATTAACGTGGAGACTGTCAATGAATATTTAGCCAATCCGAAACGATGACGACTTGCGCGCTGCATTCAAGCGGCTCGAGCCGGTGTTTCAGGCGCAAGAGGGGACGCCAGAAGCGGACGAGATGGAAATTCTTGTAACGCTCATTGAGGCCTATGAATACAAGCATTTCCCGACAGGTCCTGCGGATCCGGTAGAGGCCATTAAATTCAGGATGGAGCAACAAGGGCTCACCCCAAAAGACCTAGAGCGCTACATCGGCTCAAGTGGCCGAGTTTCAGAAGTGCTGAACCGCAAGCGTCGGCTGAGTTCGCAAATGGTAAAGCGGCTGCACGATGGATTGCACATTCCATACGAAAGCCTCCTGGCAGCCTAACAAAAAGCAACCATCTCACGGGCGGAGACGGTATGCGGTATGTTTCTTAACTTAGGTGTTGAGGTAACGGTGCAGTAAGTCCTTTCATGTGCGCCCAGCTGTGAACCTCGACGCCGCTGTGGTTCATGCTGGCATCACCTCCTTACACCAACTGGGCTGGCAGTGCCGAAGCCCCGGCGTATTTGCTCCATTTGCTTAACCCTGCCAGATAGTCAGCGTTGAAAGTCTGGCTAGATTTGATTTCCACGGGCACCAAATGCTCACCGCGTTCAAGCAGAGCATCTACCTCATCACCAGCACTGTTTCGCCAGAAATAGAGCTTGGAGGTGGTTCAAGGTACGGGCGGCAGCAAAGCTTTTCTAACCGGCAAGGCCATCCTCGATCTGCGCAGTGAAAAAACCAGGGGTAACACCGCATGACCCTACGACATGCCGCCTGCAACTGCGGGCAACGCCAACTTACGATCAGTCGAAGACCACCAGATTACGGGCGATTCCGCCGCGCTGCAAGGCCGAAAAACCGTCGTTGATTTGCTCGAGCTTGAGCCGATTCGAGACCAGCTGGTCAAGCTTCATGCGTCCTTGCATGTGGAATTCCACCAGGCGGGGGATGTCGAGACGAAAATGGTTGGAACCCATCATCGTCCCCTGAATGCGGCGTTCACGCAGAAAGTCGAACCCGTGGAGTTCGATCTTGGTACCCAGGGGAATCATGCCCACAATGGTGGACAAGCCACGAGGGCGCAGCATGGCGAACGAGGCTTCGGTGGTGGGCTTGAGGCCGATGCACTCGAACGCATAGTGCACGCCGCCCTGGGTCATCTCAATGATTTTCGCGACCATGTCGGGATCTTTGGCATCCATGCCATCGGTGGCGCCAAAGGTCTTGGCCATTTGCAGCTTGTTAGCATCAATGTCAATGGCGATGATGCGGGCCGCGCCCGCCAAGTGCGCCGCGTGGATGGTCGAAAGACCCACACCCCCGCAGCCGAGCACGGCCACCGTGGTACCGGGCTCCATGCGGGCGCTGTGTACCACCGAGCCGTAGCCGGTGAGCACGCCGCAGCCCAGCAGCGCCGCCAAATCGAGCGGCATGTCTTGGCGGATTTTGACAACCGCGTTTTCGTGAACCAGCATCTGCTCGGAAAAAGCCGATAGGTTCAAAAACTGGTTCAGGTGCTCACCCTTCCAGCGCAGGCGTTTGGCCTTGCCAGGTGGCATCTTGACAGCGGTATTGCTGCAAATGGTCTGGTAGCCAGTCACGCAGAACTCGCAGTGGCCGCAGAACACCGACAGACAGGTGACAACATGGTCACCTGGCTTGACGTGGGTGACGTCTTCACCCACCGCTTCCACCACCCCGGCAGCCTCATGGCCCAGCACTGCGGGCACAGGTGTGGGGTACTTGCCCTCGATAAAATGCAGATCGCTGTGACACAGGCCGCTGACGCGGGTTCGCACCAGCACTTCATTGCGCTTGGGCTTGTCGATCTCCACGCTCTCGATGGTCATCGGCTGACCTGGGCCATGAAAAACAGCGGCTTTCAATTCAAGTTCTCCTGCTAGTCAGTGTGTGTGTTTTGGGGGGCTGAGCCAACTTGGGTGGCCCAAACCCGCTCTAGCAGCATCTCAGTGGAGCCGTCCACCAGCGTGGCCACCTGGGCACCGGCCAAATGGCGGCTCAAAGGGTATTGCGCGCTCAGCCCGGCCGCACCCAGCGCATGCAACAAAGCGGCAATGTGCTTGACTGCCATGCGGGTGGCAAAAATTTTGGCCCGCGCGGCCAGAGCATCCATGGGAGCTTGAGCATCTGCTGCGGCACAGGCCTGCTCGATCAGCAACTGCGCCGCCTCGACATCGACCATGGCATCGACGAGCACCCACCGCCAACCTTGGTGCTCCTGCAAGGCACGGCCAAAGGTGTGACGCTGCTCGCCATAAGCACGGGCGATCCGCAAGCTGTCCGCCACCATCGCCGTCGCCATGGCCGCCACATAAGTACGAGCCATATTGATGGAGGCCATGGCGCGCTTGAACGCCATGCCAGGCGGGTGCAGCAACTCGTCGGCAGGCACTTCATAGCCATCGAGCACGAAGCCACCGGTACCCAGTGACGCCACAGTCTCGGTGCGGCCGCGGTCGGTGCGATGAAAGCCCGGTCGCGACGCATCCACAACGAAGGCAGCAATGCCCTTGGCGCCGCTGCCTGGCTGGGTTTGGGCGTAGACCACCATCACCTCAGCCACCTGCGCATTGATGATCCAAGCCTTTTCACCCTGCAAGCGCCAACCCGTACCGTGGGGCGTGGCTTGCATCTGAATAGCGCCAAAATCCGAGCCGGCACCCGGCTCGGTCAGGCAGGTACAACCCATACGCTGCCCAGCCAGCAAATCACCCAGCCAGCGCTGCGAGACGGCCGCTGGCAGCCAATTGGCCAGCGTGGAGGCGACGCCCTGTGTGTTGATCAAGGACAAAGCAAAACCAAAATCTGCGCCGGCCAGGATCGCCGCCATGCGGGACTTGACGCTGAAGGGCAAACCCAAGCCGCCCTGCTCCACCGGCACTTGAACACCAATAAGATTCAGGCGAGCCGCTTCGTGCACCCCCGCGAGCCCCATGACACGCTCACGCTGCCAGCGTTCAGCCTCTGGCCGCACCCAGTCGTCGGCGAGTTGCTGGGTCTGCTGCAGAACCTCTTGTGCGCGGGTCGTCACTTCAAACCGAGCTTTTTCACAATCACCGTCTCAGTGGCCACGTCACGGGCGATTTGTTCGGCAAACTCTTTGGGGCTTTCGCTCATACTGATGAACGAGCCGGTGCGTTTGGTCTCTTCGATCAGCGCCGCAGACGTGGAGACCGTCATCAGCGCCTTGTGCACGCGCGCAATGACATCATCCGGCGTTCCGGTGGGCATGGCAAAGCCACCCCAGGCGCCAAACAAATAGCCGGGTGCCACGGTATCGCCGACCGTAGGCACCTCTGGAATAGGTTGCACCGATTTGTTGGTCGTCACAGCCAAGGCCCGCAACTGCCCGCCTTTGAGATGAGGCACCGCAGTGCCCAGCACCATGATGCTGAAGTCAATCTGCCCGCCCAAAATAGCGTTGACTGATTCAACCGCGCCTTTGTAGGGGATGTGCAAGGCTTTGAAGGCCGGCAGTTTTTCTTCCAGGTACTCCACCGCCATGTGAGCCGGCGAACCCATGCCCGCCGAACCATAGGTTAATTTGCCGGGGTTGGCTTTGGCCGCCGCCACCAAATCTGCCATGGTCTTGTAGGGCGACTTGGCATTGACAACGCAGACGTAGGGCGAATTGCTCATTCGGCTGATCAATTTGAATTCCGTCAATAAATTAAAAGACGGGTCCATCGCCTGGACAGTGACATGGCCTGAGGTGATGTACGCCAGGGCGTGGATCTCAGTCGGGTTTTGTGAAACTGCCCGGGCGCCGATCAAGGCGGCGGCCCCGGGTTTGTTGTCAACGTTAAAGGGCTGGGCATACATGTTGCTCAACTCTCTGGCCACGACGCGAGCAAACAGATCGGGAGAGCCGCCCGCAGGGTACGGAACCACCACCTTCACCGGTCGGGTCGGCCATGCGGTTTGGCCCCACAGTGAGCCAGGCAGGGCCGATGAAATTGCCAAACCACCCAACAGCTGACGTCTAGACAAAAAACTGCTCATGTGTGCTCCTTATAAATGACTATCAAACCAGATCAATCCCATTGCGCGATGGCCTCGGGAACATTCGCAAAACTGTCCGGCGCTTGTGGGCCGGGAATGAGGGTGACACGGTCAATATGACCGCCGTACCTGTACACGCCCCGACCCTCACAGTCGGCGCTGACCTTGCGCCGACGATCCAAACCGACATCAATGCCTTCGCCAACCAGCCTTAAGAACGTTGGCGTCATGGTCAAAGTTTCGGTGGCCATGACGCCATTCAACACCAACTGCCCTACCCCTTCACGTTGACCTCGGGCACTGTGTTCAAGTCGCAGATGTTTTGGGCCAGGGGTCAAGCGCATACGGCATTGCCGCTCGGCACCACGTGTGCCAACAAACGCGGCAACAACATGATCGGCTTGGACAAACACGCACACACCGCCCATGTTGTCGCCGATGGAAAAAATCACCCCCTCAAGGCCAGATTGCCAATTGAAATGGGCCTCCAGGCAGTAATCCCGGTCTGACATCAAAGGCGCAAAGTTTTGCAGAGGAATCGTTTCAACCCCAGGATAAAAATGCAAGGGCGCAGAGAACTTTTTCTCTAAAAAGGGCGGTACCGCCAGTGTTTTTCGCAAGTCTCGGTTGTCCAGCGGATAAACCAGGTTGCTTTCGGCGTCGAGTTCGAATTCCGCAATCAATTGCTGCAGGATATCGGGGTGGCGCACAGCCAGGTTGTCGCATTCGGTCGGATCAGTTTCAAGGTTAAACAGCAGCCAGTTGTTCAAGTCAATGGCCTTGCTCATGGGTTGCAAGGACACCACTTTCCATGGGAACATGATCATGCCCCGATTGCCTTCAAGCTCAAAGTGCTGGCGTGTCCGGTGGGCTGGCGCCTGAGCCTGCGTTAGCGTGTCGAGATAGCTGCTGCCATCCAAACCCCGCGTCGCGTGGCCGTTAAAGGTTTGCGGGTAGCTCGCACCAATCATCTCCAACACGGTGGGCAAGGTGTCGGTGACGTGAATCCACTGGGTCCGCACCGCCCCCACATCTTTCACGCTCTTTGGGTGGCTCAGAATAAAGGGGACCCGTATACCGCCGTTCATGGGTGTGCGCTTATAAAAACGAAACGGCGTGTTGGAGCAATTGGCCCAGCCCACCGGATAAGCCACAAAGGTGTCAGAGCCGCCCACCACGCCCTGCTCAAAGGCTTGCTGCGCTTTTTGGGCCATTTCCGCGTCGGTGGCACGGGCCACTCTTTTTTCCATGGTGTTCACGGTTCCATCAGGTCCGCCGATTGAATTGGCGCCGTTGTCTGAGGTGAGAACAATCAGCGTGTTGTCGTAAACGCCTAAGGCTTTGAGTTCGGTCACCAGACGACCCACTTCCTGGTCAACCAGTTCAACCATCGCGGCGTAGACCTGCATGTAATGCGCCATCAAAGGCCGCTTATCCTCGGGCACATCGTCCCAACGCGGTACACCTGGGTTGGCCTGCGACAAGCGCCAGTCTGGCCCGATCAAGCCCATGGCACGCTGGCGCGCAAAACGAAGTTCACGCTGACGGTCCCAACCCTGGTCGTAAACGCCGGCGTAACGGGCGATGGCTTCGGCCGGCGCTTGCAAAGGCACGTGGGGTGCGTTGTGGGCAAGGTACAGAAAAAATGGCTTATCCGGCGTACTACTTTGGTGGCCCCGCAGGTACTGGATCGAACGATCGGTCCAGTCCCGCGTGGCGTAGTAGTCGGGTGCGTAGGCATCAATGCTCAAAAATTCATTCCCGTCGATCAGGTGGTGCGGCGAGAAGAAATGGGTCTCCGAACCCAAAAAACCATAAAAACGGTCAAAGCCGCGCTGCAATGGCCAGGCCTGGCGGTCACTGCCTGAGCCGATGTGATAGTCGGCCGTGTTGTGCCACTTGCCAACGCCATAGGTCGAGTAGCCCAAGCCGCGCAAGAGCTCTGGCATGGTGGGCGCGTCGGGCGAAATCTCACCGGCCTGATAACCCGGATAGCCCGGATTGTTATGTGTCAGCCAACCACATCCAACCGCATGCGGATTTTTCCCCGTTAGCAAGGCGGCCCGCGCGGGTGTGCACATCGGGACCGTGGTGTACCCGGTAAAACGCAAACCCGCACCTGCCAAGGCGTCAATGTGGGGCGTGGCAATTTCGCCGCCAAAGCAGCCAAAGTCCGAAAAGCCCAAATCGTCGAGCAAGATGACCACCACATTGGGCGCGCCTTGCGGTGCACGCGTGGGTTCTCGCCACCACGGCTTGGAGTCTTTCAGGGTTTTACCAATCGTGCCTCGATACCCCTGGGCGGGGTTAGCGGGCGACTCCCACGAATACTTCATGTGTTGACCTGAAAGGGATATTGAAGAATGCAATCGGCACCTTTTTCGCCGATGGCAATTGCGGCAGCGTTGGTGTTGGACGAGGGCATGGTCGGCATGATCGAGGAATCAATCACCCGCAGAGCCTGTACCCCCTTAACACGCAACTGCGGGTCAACCACGGCCATGTCATCGGTACCCATCTTGCATGTGCCAATGGGGTGCCAAGAGGTTTGGCCACACTGACGGATGTAGTCCAGCACCGCCGCATCGTTTTGCACATCCAGCCCGGGGCGGGTTTCGCGCCGGATCAAACCCTGCAAAGCCGGTTGGCCAGACACATGGCGGGCCATGCGAAAGGCACGCACCATGTCTTCCTGATCCTCGGGGTGATGCAAATAGCGCGGATCCATCAAGGGCGCTTTCAAGGCATCTGGAGAATGCGCATGCACATGGCCACGCGAGCGCGGGCGCAATTGAAAAAACCCGATCCCAAAACCCGGGAAGGGGTCAAGGCCTGCGCCGGGGCTGCGCGTGTAGCGGCTGTTGGCACTGAGGTGAGTCATTTGGATCTTCACCGTGGCGCGCGGCTCGTCGGGATGCGCAGGCACCAGCGCATGGACCGTCGCCGATGGCGTGGCCATCATGCCCCGCCGCGTCAGCAAATATTTGGCGCCCATCCAGGCCTGGCGGATCGGGCTGGAGACAATTTCATTCAGGCTGATGCGCTGGGTGCACTCAAACGTGATGCGCCCCTGCAAGTGGTCACACAGGTTTTCACCCACACCAGGCACATCGGCTTTGACCGCCACGCCCAACTCACGCAAGCGATTGGCCTGGCCAACACCAGAGAGCTCCAGCAACTGCGGCGACACGATGGGTCCGGCGCTCAGGATCACTTCGCGCCTGGCCAGCACTTCAAGCGCTTGGCCATTGTGCAGGTAGCGAATTCCCACCGCCCGCGTCCCCTCCCACATCACCGACGTGGCCTGAGCCTGCACTTGCAGGGTGAGCCGAGGCGGGGTGAACCGATCCAGATAAGCCCGCGCGGTGCTGCTGCGTTGACCCTGATGCGTCGACAACTGCAAATAGCTGACGCCCTCGTATCGGGCACCGTTGTAGTCGGGGTTGGCGGCAATGCCAGCTTCCAGGCACCCTGCATGAAACGCGTCCCCCAAAGGTTGCGGGTCTTCTGCCAATGATGTGACTCGAATCGGGCCCTGCCGGCCACGGTAGGCGGGGTCTCCGAGGGGCGCGGATTCAAGTTTCTTGAAATAGGGCAGCAAATCCTGATAGCCCCAGCCTGTGCACCCCAGGTCGCGCCAATGGTCGTATTCCCGTGGATCGCCACGCACATAAATCATGCCGTTGATCGAACTAGACCCTCCGGGCATCTTGCCGCGGGGCCAATACACCTTCTGGTTGTTGACCTGCTCTTGCGGCTCGGTAAAGAACGGCCATACGTACTTGGGGTTTTGCAGCAACCGGCCAATGCCCAAAGGGGTTCGCACCCAAAAATCATTGTGGTTGGCTCCGCCTGCCTCGAGCAGCAGCACGCTGGTGTCTGGCTGCTGTGCCAGCCTGTGGGCTAAGGCGGCGCCCGATGAACCCGCCCCGACCACCACATAGTCGTAGGTAGGCGTACTCAAGTCTTTGTCCCCAGCCACTGTTGCAGGGCAGCCAGTTCCAGGCCCATCCGTGAAAATTGCAAATCGGGCATCTCTGGCAATTCAAAGCCTGGCCCGGCGCGCGGTGGCACCTGCTCGACCATCAGCTCGACAAGGGTCGGGCCGCGCTGGCTTAACAATTGCGGGAAGCGTTTGGTCCAAGTCTCTGCGCTGTCGATCACCTCGGTATGCACGTACCCCGCTTCTTTCGCCAAGCCCGCAAAAGACAAGGTGGGTTGCAAGGTGGCCAGGTTTCCCAGCCCTGAGAACTGGGTGCCGTTGCGAATGACCACGTGCAAGAAATGATCGGGGCGCACCGTGGCAACAGTGACCAACCCGCCGAGTTCGAGCAGCAGACTCGCATCACCATCCACCACCACCACGACCCGCTCCGGCATGGCCAGCGACAGCCCCAATCCCAGGCCGGCAGCGCCGCCCATCAGGGGCACCGAGCTGATCCGCCCAGGTGGTCGCCGGCTCGCGTCTCCGCCCGCGGCTTCGAGCTCGATGCGGTCAAAGGCAAACATGGCACCCATGGTGGCTACCAACAAAGAATCCGTGGGACGCTGCTGGGCAACCACGGCACAGGCTTGAGTCAAGTTCATCATGTGAGTTATCTCCAGGCCATGGGAGCGGACACCAGCAACACCACGGCGGTACGCTGCGTGTGGGCCAAGGCGTAGGCCTCGTCCATACGGACCAAATCAGCCTCAGAGTCCAGGCACAAAAAAGGCACCTTGATGGCGCCCAGCAATGGCTCCATGATGCGCACCATGGTCCGCCGTGACGCCGTACTGGGCTGCCCCAGGTTGGCGTATTCGCGCCCAAACTGCCCGACCATGAACACCAAAGGCATTTGTGCATCCAGGCAGACCGCGCGCAGCGTGTTCATGCAGTTGTACAGCCCTTGGTTTTGCATCATCAGCAAGGGGCGCTTGCCACCCAAGGTCAAGCCTGCAGCCACAGTCACCACTTGGTTTTCACTGCAGCAGCCCACCAGCTTGACTTCGGGCACGCCCGCTTCCAGCCGTTGGTGCAAGGCCAGTTGCACCCAGTCGGGCACCGTGACCACATGGTCCACCCGGTTGCGGGCGAGTGCCTCGACACAGGCGGATGCAGGGATAGAGAATGGCTGCAGGTTTACACTGGACATGTGAGCATTTAGTTGTTCTTTAAAGCCGCAGTGTCTGTTAGGGACGGTGATACTGTCTGTCCAAATTTTGACAATCTGCCACCGGGAAAACCATGAATACCCTCCATCAGGACTTGCGAGCTGGCCTGGGCTTGGTGCCATGGCTGCGAGATCTGCCCGATGAGATCATGGGTCCGTTATGTTTGGCCACCAGGCGGGTTCAGTTAATGGATCAGGAACCGGTTGCGCGGCGCGGTCAGCTTCTCACCCACCTGGTCATCGTCGTCCATGGGCGCTTATCGCTGAACCTGGTCAGTCGGTCTGGAAGACGCCATGTGTTGGGACAGTTGAGGCGTAGTCAGGTCTTTGGGTTGATTCCCGTGGTCGAGCAATCGACAGGCATTTATAACGTCGACTCGCTCGGGCCCAGCGAGCTAATGATGCTCTCTGGCGACGCCTTCTTGCACGCACTCACGCAGCACCCGCCCCTGTCTATGGCCTTGATAAAAGTGATGTGCGCCCGATCGCGCCGGCTTCAGGAGTTTTTGGCAGCACGCAATCTCCACCCGATGGCGGTGCAACTGGCACTGTTGCTGCTCGACATCACGACCTTGTATGGTTTTATACCTAGCGACATCGAGCGATCGGTTGATTTGCATCTGACCCAATTAGATTTGGCCGATATGCTTGGCATATCTAGGCAAAGTCTGCACCAAAACATTCAAAAACTCCAAGCCTTGGGTTTGATAGAGCTGTCATATTCCAAAGTGCGTATTCCGGATATCCCGGTTCTGGAGCGCTGGCTGGACAAGCAGGGTTAAAAACTCACCAACTGCTGAAGCAGCTTTGGTGATGCTGGCGCAGCAGTCCGCGCCTGCCTGTGACGCGCCCAGACCAGCGATTGATGTTCATTCAGGCTTCAGTCCCGAGGCCTGGAACATCCGCAGGAACCGCTCCCGGTCGGCCACCAGGAATGCTTTAAATTCAGCGGGTGTGCTACCCACCGGGTCGATGCCCAGACCCACCAGTCGGCTCCTGCGCTCCGGCTCACGTAGCACCGCGGCAATATGCTGCTGAAGCCGCTCGATGACATCCTGGGGTGTTTTGGCCGGCAAGAAAACGCCCATCCAATGAACCGCTTCGAAATTGGTCAGGCCGGGGGTCTCCTGGACCGCCGGCACATCCTTGGCCCACGCGACCCTGTTGCTCTGGGTGGTAGCTAGCGGAACCAGCTTGCCGGCCGTGATGTGGCTCATCACCGGCGCGATGCCCACGATTGCCAGCGGAATTTGGCCTGACAAGACATCATTGATTGCCAGGCTGGCGCCTTTTTAGGGCAAGTGCATCAGATCGACCTGGGCCATCTTCGCCAAGAGCTCGCCAGCCAAGCGGTTGCTTCCCATGTTCCCCGCCGTGCCAAAGCTCATCGAGCCGGGCTGGGCTTTGGCTTTGGCAATCAAATCGCTGATGGATTTGAGTCCTGTCCCAGGCCAGGCCACGATGACGATCGGTGAGGTGCCGGCCAGGGTGACGGGCGCCAGAACCTTGTCGGGGTCATAGCGCATGGTTTTATTGACAATCGGCGCATTGACGACCTCGGAGGGTGACGCAAACAAGATCGTGTAGCCATCGGGCGCGGCGCGGCTCACCAACTCGGCGCCGATCATCCCGCTAGCCCCCGGCTTGTTGGTCACGATCACAGCCTGCCCCAGCCTCGCGGTCAGGCCCTCCGCCACGATCCGGGCCATCGCGTCGTGGCCACCTCCTGCCTCAAACGGTACCACCATGGTGATGCCCTTGGACGGCCAGCTTTGCGCGTGCGAGGCCGCTGCCAGCAGCCACAGGCTGATGCACCCGACCCAGCCCCGTATCCGGATGGCATCAGCCAAGAACAGCCCGCCAGTACACCGATTTCTGTGTGGTGATTTCATTGAAAAACTCCATGCCATAGCCATAACCCAATCCACTGCCCCTGACCGGTTCTGAGCTGCCGCCCGGCGCCTTGCCCCGCATCGTGTTGATCTTGATCATGCCGGCGCGCAAGGCGTGAATCGCGCGCAGCGCGCGCGGCGCCGAGCTGGTCATGACCATCGATGCCAGACCGAAATGCGATGCATTGGCCTGGGCAATGGCTTCATCGAAATCGTCAAAAGGGATGCAGGGTGCCACCGGGCCGAAGGTCTCTTCGGTCATCAAGCTGCAGATCGGATCGAGCTGCGTCAAAACCGTGGGCGGGTAGAAAAACCCTGGGCCGGCCAGCGGCGCACCCCCGTGGTGCAAGGTCGCGCCCGCGTCGACGGCCTCCTGTACCTGGCGTGACACCCGCTCCAGTTGACCGCGATCGGCCAGCGGCCCCATCTGGGTCGCAGCGTCCATCCCGTTGCCGACCCGAATGGCCCGCGCCTGGGCGGTCAGTGCAGCCAGGAACTCAGGAAATATTTTTCGCGCCACATACAGCCGCTCGATCGAGGTGCAGATCTGGCCCGAATTGGAAAAGGCGGCCTCAGCCGCGTACCGGGCCGCGGTCGGAATGTCGACGGTTTCGTCCACGATCAGGGCGTCCTTGCCCCCTAGCTCCAGGACCGCCTTTTTTAGGTGCTGACCGCAAATACCCCCCAGATGACGCCCGGTCTGCTCGCTGCCCACGAACACCAGCAGGTCCACCTGCGGGTGCCGCACCAGGGCATCGCCCACTGTGGGTCCGTCGCCGAGGAGCAGGTTGATGGCACCTGGCGGCAGATGGCCAAATATTTTCTCGACGAGCAGCCGGGAGGTCAGCGGTGTCTTTTCGGAGGGCTTCCAGACCACGGTATTGCCCACGAGCAGGTTGGGGACCACGTTGTCCAGCCCGAGCGCCACAGGAAAATTCCAAGGCATCACGCAGGCGGCCACGCCGCGTGCGCAACGCTGCTGGAAGTTGAGCTCCAGGTCGGCCGCCATTTGCTGACCGCTGCGCAGATGGATCACCATTTCAGCCGACGCGCGCATGCCTTGAATGGCTTTGTTGACCTCATTGGCAGCCTGCGACAAGGGCTTGCCCATTTCACGCGTCAGCAAATGTGCGACCTCGTCGCGCATTTGCGCCAATCGGTCAATGGCGGTGGAGATGAGTTGTTGCCGGTGCGTCGGCGACATCCCCGCCCAGCCCTCAAAGGCGCGACGGGCCGCGGCGACACAGGCGTGCACCACTTCGACCTGCCCGCCGGGGATGGTGTCGATCCGTTCTTCTGTGGCCGGATTGAGGATGTCGATCGCTGGCCCGTTGCCAGGCACTGCCAGGTTGTCGATCCAGTGGGTTTGCATCAGGCCTCGTCCTTGAATGTTGGTGCCGGCATGGGCTAGCTCAGGGTGTCGCAAAAGCCGAAGAGTCCCGCCTGGCCGCCGGTATGAATGAACACCACGTTCTCGTCTTGCCGGAAGCGGCCTGTCCGGGCCCAGTCCATCAACCCGGCCATGGCCTTGCCTGAGTAGACCGGGTCGAGCAGGATGCCCTCCACACGGGCGACCTGTTGCACGGCGTCGACCATGGCCGCCGAGGGAATGCTGTAGCCCTCGCCGAGGTAGTCGGCGTTGACACGGACCGCTTGTGGCGGCAGCTCGGACGTGTGGCCGATGAATCTTGCCGTGGCGGCCGCCAGCGCTGCGACCCGCTGATGCTGAAGATGTTCAGCCTGGCTGACTGCGAAGCCTTGCACGGATGCCGTGCTGGCCTGAGCGGCCAGCCCCACTACCAAGCCCGCCTGGGTGCCGGCGCTTCCGCTGGCGACCACGACATGATCCAGGACAAAGTTTTTTTCCCGGGCTTGGAGCAACAACTCCTGCGCCGCCTTCACATAGCCCAGTGTTCCCACCGGGTTGGACCCTCCGCTGGGAATCAGATACGGCCGGCGCCCCTTGGCGCGCAGTTGATCGCCCACCTGCTTCAGTGCGCCAGCCATGTCGGTGCCACCCGGGCGATAGACGATCTCAGCACCCAGCAATACATCGAGAAGGACATTGCCGTTATGCAAATAGGCGTAATCCGGATTCGGATGGCGATGTTCCAGGATGACGGTACAAGCCAGACCGAGGCGTGCAGCGGCGGCGGCAGTTTGTCGGACATGGTTGGATTGAAGAGCACCCAGCGTGACCACATGGTCAGCGCCTTGCTGCAGGGCTTCGCCCAACAAGAATTCCAACTTGCGTGCCTTGTTGCCACCGAGCGCCATGCCAGTGCAGTCATCGCGCTTGATCCAAAGCTGTGGGCCACCCAGGTGCTGTGTCAGGCGAGGCATGAACTCCAGTGGCGTAGGGGCATGGCACAGGTCGATGCGGGGGAAGCGGTCGAGGTTCATCGTGCAGCCCCCGACACAGCATCCAGGCTGGCCCAGGCTTCCTCAGCCGACACGCCGGGCGGTGGCGTAAAGGCAATAAAAGCTTCTGCGCCCACGGCATGTTGACCGCCATAAGCTTCGGCCTTGGCCCGCTGCGCTGCTTTGGCCCGGTCGTCTTGCAACTGTGGGTCACAGATGGACAAGAGTACTGGCATGAGGCGTCGCTCGATGGCGTCGCCTTGCGCAGTAGAGTGCAGGTCGTGCAGTTCGTCAGGGTCGGCATGCAGGTCAAAAGTCTGGGTGGGCATGCCGACGTGGACAATCATTTTTTCGTTCTTCTGACGCACCAAATAGGCCGCTGAGCGCGAGCCTTGCGCATGGTATTCGGCAAACACTGGACGCTCCAGGTCGTCCTGGCCCTGCGCTGCCGGCCACAGTGACACGCCAGGCAGGTCGGCATCAGACGGCTGCCGTTGCGCGCCCGTCATGTCAATGAGGGTCGGAAATAAATCTACATGCGAGACCAGTTGCTCGGAGACATGACCCGCTTGAATGCCGGGTCCCGCCAGGATCAGTGGAACCCCGACCGCGCCTTCGAACAGCGATCGTTTGCCGAACAAGCCTTGCGCACCAAACAATTCGCCGTGGTCGCTGGTGTAGACCATACGGGTGGCGTCGAATATTTGAAGGGACTTGATCTGCTGCACCACGATGCCAATCTGCTCGTCCATGTGCGTGATCAAGCCAAAATAACTCGCTGCAATGCGCTGCAGTACAGCGCGGTCAAGTTGAGGGGGCATGCCGTCGAGTTGGCGCGCGAACTCGACCGATGGATGAAATGCGGTGGCCTCCATTTCAGGCGGTACAGGCATGTCTTTTTGGGGGTACATGTCTAAAAAACGTTTGGCCACGGTAAAGGGCGGGTGGGGGCTGATGTAAGAGACGATGAGTACCGACGTTTTATTTTCTGTGGGCTTATGCTCACGCAGCCAGGCCACAGCTTGCTCGGTAATTTGACGGTCGTAGTCTTGGTAATGGGTGTCGCCTTCCTTGGACAGATCGTCATACAGGCCCATCATCACGCCGGGCTCTTTGGGTTTTTGTGCGTCGAAGCCGCGCAACAGACCCTTGAGAGCGCCTTTGCCTTCATGCAAGTGCATGGGCAAAATTTCTTTGGTGAATCCGTTGTCGTCGTCGCCGCTGCGGTAGTGCAATTTGCCGATGGCTGTAACGTGGTGCCCTTGCTCGCGCAGGCGATGCATCCAGCTGGGAATCGCGCCGTCATAGGCCATGACGTTGTCCCAATAGCCGGTCTGGTGCGGATAACGGCCAGTCGCCATGGCCGCGCGTGCGGGGCAGCACAACGGGCTGGTGCTGTAGGCGTTGGCGAAGCGCGTACCGCGCTTGGCGATGGCGTCGATATGCGGCGTTTGCACCACCGAGTGCCCATAGCAGCCTAGCACCGACCGGTTGTGGTTGTCGGCGACGAAGATCACCAGGCGTTGTGGTGCGGGCATTGGGGACTCCTGAAGAAAGGGGTTGACATAATTATGCTGGTAAACCAGCAAACCATCGTATATCAGGCAGTTATATCATGCGTGGTGTTTCACCTTGCTTGCCGCAGCAAAGCCAATTTCACGTGCCTTCCTCCTCCCCCGCTGCGCACAGCAAGTCGCCGCTCTACCACAGCATTGCCGGTGCCCTCCGGTCTTTGATTGCTTGCGGCGAGTTAAAAGCGGGGGCCCAATTGCCTACGATCGCCGCGATGGCCAAGCGCTATAACGTCGCGCCCGTGACCGTGCGGGAAGCATTTCGGCTGCTGACTCAGGAGGGCTTGATTCGTGCACGCCGCGGGAGTGGCACATTTGTCAACGAGACACCGTTGCGTCTGACGTCGCCTGTCACCGAAGCGGGGTGGCCACAGTTGCCGCAGAACCTGCGTGAGCACCGAGGGCGAATCCTTGAGGCGGATGACGCCACGCCACCCTTGTTGCCACATGAAGGCACACCGGCGGCAGCGTATCGGCGGATGCGCCGCGTGCATCTGGATGAGCGATCCGAACCGTTTCGGGTGGTGGAACTCTTTGTGGCCCGTCACTACTACGACCAAGCGCCCCGACGGTTCGACCAGGAGATGGCTTTGGTGGTGCTGGAGGAGTTGGATGCGGTGCACCTGGTGGAAATGCGCCAAAACTTTACCTTGACCATCGCCGACGCCGATGTGGCGGCGCATCTGGGTCTACGAGCTGGCGAGCCCTTGGGTCGGCTCCGTCGATCACTGGTTGATCCGCAAGGTGTGGTGGTGTATTTTTCGATTGCACTGATTCGTTCAGATCGGATTTCGCTGGCCTGGTCGATGCGTCGGTCCGTGCCGGCAAATCCCCCTGCCTAAGCATTGTTGTTGCCCGTCTGGTCAAAAAACCCGTCCGAGCCAATTCTCAGAAAAACACAACCCTGCTGACAGGCACCGCCGCCGCCGCGCCCAGCAGTGAATTCAAGGTCATCACTCTGGGTCTCAGGAAATCGGCAGGTTGGGTCGATTTGATGGGCGCATCGACACCGGTCAACAGCCATACCCCGGCAGTTCCCGATCAAGCACCCGCATCATGGCTTCAAAAAACAGCCGTTCACGTTCGGCGCGCGAATGGCTATCCTGCGGGTTAGGGGCTTGCACGCGCGCGACCACTTCATCGCTGAGCACTGACAAGGGCTTGCCGGTACCCATTGCCAGCACCTGCCCGCGACAGACGCGTTCAAGCCGGTAGAGCCGCCGATAGGCCTGCGCGATGTTGTCACCAACCACCAGCACACCGTGGTTCTTCATGAACAGGATGTGCTTGTCGCTGATCAGGCGTGCCAGGCGTTCGCCCTCTTCGAGCGAATCAGCCAGGCCGGTGTAGTCATCGTCATAGGCAATATGGCCATGAAAAAAAGCAGCGGTCTGCGTGATGGGCAGCAACCGGTTGTCCTGCAGCATATTGAGTGCCGTGGCCCAGGTCTGGTGGGTGTGCATCACCACCCGTGCGCCGGTGATGCGATGAATTGGCGCATGGATACACCGGGCCGACAGCTCTACAGCGCCTTGGCCGGACAGCGTCTGCCCCGCTTCATTGAAGACCATCAAATCGCTGGCAAGAGCTTCGGACCAATGTCGCCCAAACGGCAAGATCAGGAACCTGTCTTCGTGGTCTGGCAAGGTGACGGTGAAATGGTTGTCGATGCCCTCCTCCAGCTCATGCAACGCGGCAAGCCGGTGGGCGGCGGACAAGTGGACCCGGGCCTGGGCGATGGCGTCTTGCGAAGTCGGTGCCTGGATCGGGTGAACGGACATGAAGAAACTCGTCAGATGAAAGGGCGGCAGCCGGGCGATGCTGCAACTGGTGCTTGATTATGACCACCTTGTACCGGGCCGGCCGCGCGGCCAAAATATTCATCTGCGCCAATTACCAAAGCAATGCCAACGGTTTGACTGACCACCTTCACGCAGCAGCACCTCGGCGTGAATCTCCCGCTGGGCCATTGCAGCCTGTGGCTCGGGTGGCATGCACACCAACTTGCGGGATGGGAATAGAATTAAAAAACGGGGGCAGCGCCGACCCACCGGTAAAAACCTGAGTGCAGCTTAAGCGGATATCAAGTTTTTCTAACTCATGGGAGCCGCTTCAGACTATCAAGATTACTTGTAAGGAAATTTCATGAAGTTAACATTAAGACTTATAGCCGTGATTGCGTTATTGCTCGCTGGGCCGCTGGCCTTTGCGCAGGCTTGGCCCACGAAGCCTATCCGGATCATTAACCCGTTTCCGGCTGGGGGTGGGACAGATACCTTTGCAAGGCCGCTTGCAGCGAAATTAACGCAGAGTCTTGGGCAAACGGTCATCATTGAAAATCAAGGCGGTGCCGGCGGCACCGTTGGAGCCGCGAACGCTGCGCGTACAAACCCAGATGGGTACACTTTTTTGATGGGTGCGATCCACCATACGATTGCCGAAAGCCTTTACCCAAAGCTAAGCTACAACATCGAGAAGGACTTTATACCGATCACTATGGTGGCACAAGTGCCACAGGTGATGGTCGTGCACCCGAAGCATCCGTTTAGAACTTTAAAGGAGCTGATTGATTACGCGAAGGCCAATCCCGGTAAGCTCAATTTCGGATCTCCAGGTGCTGGTACCTCGCATCACTTGGCGATGGAGCTTTTCATGAGAGTTACAGGTACAAACTTTGTCCATGTGCCATATCGAGGGGCGGGTCCGATGATGCAGGATTTTCTGGCTGGCCAAATTGACCTGGTATTTGACGGCATGGGAACTTCGTCGACCCAAATTAAAGCTGGCAAATTACGCGGCCTGGCGATTGCAACAGCAACCCGAGCTCCAAGCTTTCCTGACTTGCCCACCATGGAGGAGTCAGGTGTAGCAGGAATGGTTATAAATACTTGGTACGCGCTTTGGGCAGTAAAGGACACACCAAGGGAATTGGTTGACAGAATGCAACAGGAAAGTGCGAAGGCAATGAACTTGCCAGACATGAAAGAAATCTGGGCTTCCCAGCTCGCGGAGTCTGGCGGGAATACCTCAGAACAATTCAAAGCCTTCGTTCGAAGTGAAGTCATTCGCTGGAGTAAAGTGGTCAAGGATGCAAACGTAGTTCTCAACTGATTACCGCCGGCATAGCATCAAGACGAGCATGACCGGCCCACTCTTTGACCCTGCCCGCCTGGGCCCGCCGCCCGCCGCCCGGCGCCCGAGTGGCGGTGGTGGGCGGTTGCGGCGGTATGGGCCGCCAATTGGTGAGGGCTCTTCTGCAAACGGGTGTGTCGGTGGCCGTGCTGGACTTGTCCAGTTCCATGGCACAGAACCCGCCGCCATCTCAGGTGCTGGCTATCGCTATGGACGGCAGTGACGAGGCTAGCGTAGCAGCCGCCTTTGACATCCTTGGCCAGCACTGGCCAGCGCTGGACGGCTTTGTCAATCTGGCCGGGTTTTTTAAAGGCTGGCAACCGATCGCCGAGTTGTCAGTAGCGGTTTTTGACGAGATCATCGCTGGCAACCTGCGTTGTCATTTTCTTTGTGCCCGAGCCGCCCTCCCTCTGCTGCACCGCTCCGGCAACGGGGCGATGGTGAGCGTCGCCTCGACCATGGCGGTCGATGTCGTCAAGGGCTACACACATTACGGGGCAGCCAAGGCTGGTGTCGTTGCGCTGACCAAGGGTCTGGCGCGCGAAAATGCGCCGCAGGTTCGCGTCAACGCCGTCGCACCAGGTCTGACCAACACCGCCTTTCTGACAGGTGGCACCGGCCGCGAACAGATCTTCGACGGTGTCGATGCAGACAAGTACGGCAAGCGTGTGCCGATGAAGCGCATGGCTGAACCACAAGACATGACCGGCCCCATCCTGTTCTTGCTGGGCCCAGCCGCCGCGTTCATTAACGGTGAAATGCTCATCGTAGATGGCGGCGTCTACACCCAGTAAATGGGCCGGTTCTGGCGCGTACGCAGAGTAGGGCCGAGAAAGCCGCCTCTCGGCGATCCTGCTACACGATGTTTTTCAGGTGCTTGTTTTGGAATATCAAGATGTCAATTCAACCGTTCTTCTGGCCATGCTGCTGCTGGCAACCCTGGCCGCGCAAGCCCAAAACTACCCCGCACGCCCGGTGAAAGTGGTGGTGCCTTTTTCTGCGGGCAGTCCGGCGGACAACTATGCGCGCTTGCTGAGCGACGATGCGCACGCAGAAATGCGGCGCGACAGCGGCTTCTTACCTTTTTAAGCGAGCGCCATCGGACCTTGCGGCTTAGCCCTGCGCAGGAATGACGGGGATCGGGCCCCATAGCTCAGGGATTCAGTCTTGCCCCGTTAACACCCCAGCCCAGCCCCAACATCAGAGCGTGAGCAAACCGCTGTGGGCCGTCGCTTGATGCAGCCAGGCCGGCTCTTGCGCCAGCGTCAACGCGGCCTGCAGTGCGCGTGAGGGTCGGGCGGCGGCGTGCGACATGAAGCCAATCGGCGTCTGCACCTCGGGGTTGGCTAGTGGCAAGGCTTCGAGCTCGCCGTAAGCGCGCACCGTGCCCACCAGGGCGCCCGGCATCACGCTGCAAACACTGCCCGCTAGCACGCTCAGCGCCAGCGTCAGGATGGAATTGGTCTCGATTACCGGCTGCGCCCACACCCCGGCGCTGGTGAAGGCCGCGTCAACAATTTTGCGGTTGTGCATGTCAGGGGTCAGCAGACAGAGCGGCAGGCGCCCGGCCTCCTGCCAGGTCATGGCCGGCCCCCGCTGCAAACCCAGGGGATGGGTTTGGAGCGCACGGCGCAGCAAAAAATAGTGCTCGGTGTACTGGGGCCAGGCCACCAAGCGGGTGTCGCGCAGGCCCATGCGCTCGGTGTAACCAAGGGCCAGATCAATCGACAGATCGGCCAGGCCCTGCTCCAGTTCGTCCGAGCTCATCGACAGCACCGCCGGGCGAATGCCGGCATGGCGGGCCTGCAACAGCGCAGCAAAACGCGCCACGATAGGCATGGCCGTGGGAACGGCGCCGATGCGCACCACGCCCTGCGGCACATCGGTTTGGCTGCCCAGCTCCTGCTGCAGGATGGCGTGCTCATGCAACATGCGCTGGGCCGAGGCTAGCACCCGCTCGCCCTCGGGCGTGAAACCGGCAAAGGCGCGGTTGCGCTTGACGATCACCACCCCGAACTCAGTCTCGAGCGCCCGCAGCGCGTTGGAGAGTGCCGGCTGCGTGATGTGACAGGCATGCGCCGCCCGGCCGAAGTGCCGGTGCTCATGCAGCGCCACCAGGTACCGCAAGGACGACAGCAGGTTCATGCGCGGGCCAGGGGCGCTTGGGTTCAGGTGTCCTTGGAGATTTTGATCGACGGGAACTTGCTGGAAAAGTCCTTGTTCTTGGCCGCAATCGACAGCGCCACCTTGCGCGCCACCGCCTTGTAAATGGCGGCCACCTCGCCATCGGGGTCGGACACCACGGTGGGCTTGCCGCTGTCGGCCTGCAGCCGGATCTGCATGTTCAGCGGCAGCGCACCCAGGTAGTCCATCTTGTAGTCTTCGGCCATGCGCCGGCCACCATCAGCGCCAAAAATGTGCTCCACATGTCCGCAGTTGCTGCACACATGCACCGCCATGTTTTCCACGATGCCCAGAATCGGCACCCCCACCTTCTCGAACATCTTGATGCCCTTCTTGGCATCCAGCAGCGCAATGTCCTGCGGCGTGGTCACCACCACAGCACCGGTCATGGGCACGCGTTGTGACAGGGTCAGCTGGATGTCGCCAGTGCCCGGAGGCATGTCCACAATCAGGTAGTCCAGTTCGCGCCAATTGGTCTGGCGCAGCAACTGTTCCAACGCCTGGGTGGCCATCGGGCCGCGCCAGATCATGGCCTCGTCCTGCGCCACCAGAAAGCCGATCGACATCACCTGCACGCCGTAGTTCTCCAACGGCTGCATGGTCTGCCCGTCTTCGCTCTCGGGCCGGCCGTCAATACCCATCATCATCGGCACGCTGGGGCCGTAGATGTCAGCGTCCAACAGGCCAACACTGGCACCTTCGGCGGCCAGCGCCAGCGCCAGGTTGACGGCGGTGGTGCTCTTGCCCACGCCACCCTTGCCCGAGGCGACTGCCACAATGTTTTTCACTTTGGGCAGCAGTTGCACACCGCGCTGGACCGAATGCGCCACGATGCGGCTCACCACATTGACCGACACGTTATCAACACCGACCACACCCTTGGCGGCGGCTATCAGCGCCTTGCGAAAACCGGGGATCTGGCTCTTGGCCGGGTAGCCCAACTCCACCTCAAAGGCCACATCGCCCTCATTCAAGGTGAAGTTCTTAACCGATTTGGACGAGACAAAGTCCCGCCCTGTATTGGGATCGATCACACCCGCGAGTGCGGCCATCACCGCCTGTTCTGTCACTGCCATAGCATCTCCTGTAGCCCGGTAGTCTAGCGAAGTGCACTGGCCCGGACGCAGCGAGGTGATGCAAGCGGGCGCCAAGCACCGTGCCGTTGGCCGCCACGGTGGGAAATGGGCGCGCAGCCAACTTGCAGGATGCAAGTTTTGGCTTGTATGGCGTGGTGCCCGCCAGCACCCAGGGCGCCACGGTCAAGACCGACGCCGTTTACTGTCTGCGCCAGCGACACAAAGCCCCAAACGGGCCACCTGGCGCTGATGCCGATACCCAAGCAGTCCACCCGCTGAGCCCCTACTTATTGATCTACATCCACGCTGAAGGCGCAGTGCGCAACAACTTTGCTGCGCCCAAACAAGTGCTGCAAATTTTCCGCGCCCTGTGCCAGGGCAAGACCGAGCCCTATGCCGACCTGTGCGCGCTGTTGGATGCCCGCAAAGCCACCAAATCCAGCACAGACTTTGATCTCACCACTTGGCTCGTGATAAAGTAGATACGTTTTTGTATATATTTTTTTGAGGTCAAGATGCTCGCCACTGCCAAAGTTTTTGTCACCGGCAACAGCCAAGCCATTCGTCTGCCCAAAGCCTTTCGGCTCGATTCAGAGGAGGTGTGGATCAGCAAATCCACGGACGGCATCCTCACGATCCAGCCCAAACCCAAAAAGGACGCGCTTGAGGCATTTCTGGCAGAACTGCGCACTGTGCCTCAGACCGAGGAATTTTTGCAACCGCGTGATGATGCGCCGCGCCCCAGCCCATTCGAAGACTGGGCTAAGTGATGCGCTACATGCTCGATACCAATATCATTAGTTACTATTTGCGCCGCACCTCGTCCGCACTGGAAGAGCGCGTCAACGAAGGGCTCAAAAAGCGCAATATCGCCATGTCCGCCATCGCTCGCGCCGAATTGCGGTTTGGGCAAATGGGTATGCAGCACGATGACCGCCGCCGCTCATTGATCGATGGTTTCTTACTGCGACTGCCCAGTATCGAGTTCAGCGCAGAGGCGGCGGACCGCTACGGCCAGCTAAAGCACAGCTTAAAAATCCAAGGCAAACCCATGGGCGACATGGACACGCTGATCGCCGCCCATGCCATGGTCGAAAAACTCATTCTGGTGACGCACAACACCCGACATTTTGAGAATGTATCGGGGCTGAAACTTGAAGACTGGATGGTTTGAAGATGACAAAGCGCCCCGCCGTATGAGCCACAAACAACTTCGCGCCGACCTCCAATCTGCCTTGCAGGCTCTAGCCACCGGCGATCGACGAACCAGCGCAACCGCATTACTGGGCAAACTGGGTTACGCCAGCCACCAAACATTGGAGCTGCCCACCTAAGCCCAAGCATTTGCCACAGAAATTGAAAGCATAGACAAAATAAGGGGCAGGTCGCCGATGGTGACCTGCACCACCGGACGCACCACCGGACGCACCACCAACGCATTGCCCACTCGCTCCATGTCAATGTTCTGCGCACCCTGAACAAAAGCCAGCTCTTTGGGGATGCGCAGGGCCAGCGAATTGCCGATCTTGGAAACTCGGGGCAAGATCGGCTTAGCTCCTGGAATACGAAAGTAGACACGGGATATACATGGATATACAAAAGCAATAGGGTCATGACCCGGCCCATGACCCTGGCCCTGACACCCCCGCTGACTAAAATCACTCCCTCACTCCCCGAGAGCCTCTGCCCCCATGTCGCGCCAACTGTTTGTCACCACCGCCCTGCCTTACGCCAACGGCACCTTCCACATCGGCCACATCATGGAGTACATCCAGGCCGACATCTGGGTGCGGTTCCAGCGCATGCAGGGCCATGCGGTGCACTTTGTCTGCGCCGACGATGCGCACGGCGCACCGATCATGATCGCGGCGCAAAAGGCCGGCAAGACGCCGCAGCAGTTTGTGGCCGACATTGCCGCCGGCCGCAAGCCCTACCTGGACGGCTTTCACATCGCCTTTGACAATTGGCACTCCACCGATGGCGCCGAGAACCACGAGCTGGCGCAGGACATTTACCGCAGCCTCAAGGCCAACGGCCTGATTGCCAAGCGCACCATCGCGCAGTTTTTTGACCCTGAGCGCGGCATGTTCCTGCCCGACCGCTTCATCAAGGGAGAATGCCCCAAGTGCGGCGACAAAGACCAGTACGGCGACAACTGCGAGTCCTGCGGTGCGGTCTACAGCCCGACCGAGCTGAAAAACCCCTACTCCGCCCTGTCTGGCGCCACGCCGGTGCTGCGCGACTCGGAGCACTATTTCTTCCAGCTGTCCGACCCGCGCTGCGCCGCCTTTCTCGAGGCCTGGACCCAGGGCAGCAATGCGCGCGGCGTGCCGCACCTGCAACCCGAGGTGTTCAACAAGATCAAGGAATGGCTGCTGCCCAAAGAAGACGGCCAGCGCGACCTGGGCGACTGGGACATCAGCCGCGACGCACCCTACTTCGGCATCGAGATCCCCGATGCGCCGGGCAAGTACTTTTATGTTTGGCTCGACGCGCCCATCGGCTACCTGGCCTCGCTCAAGAACCTTTTTGTGCGCCGGGCCGGCGACGCAGCCCTGGGAGCGCAGCAGTTTGACGCCTTCCTGGCCGACCCGGCCACAGAACAGGTGCACTTCATTGGCAAGGACATCATCACCTTCCACACCCTGTTCTGGCCGGCCATGCTGCATTTCAGCGGCCGCAAGGTGCCGGACGCCATCAACGTGCACGGCTTCCTGACCGTCAACAGCGAAAAAATGAGCAAAAGCCGGGGCACCGGCCTGGACCCGCTCAAATACCTGAGCCTGGGCATGAACCCCGAATGGCTGCGCTACTACCTAGCGGCCAAGCTGAACGGCCGCAACGAAGACGTCGAGTTCAACCCCGAAGACTTCATGGCACGGGTCAACAGCGATCTGATCGGCAAATACGTCAATATTGCCAGCCGGGCGGCCGGCTTCATCGCCAAACGCTTTGACGGCGCGCTTGGCGAGGTGTCGGCCGACGGTCAAGCGTTGCTGACGGCGCTGCGCGGCGCGCAGGACACCATCGCCCAGTTGTACGAGAACCGTGACACCGCGCGCGCACTGCGCGACACCATGCTGCTGGCCGACCGAGTCAATGAGTATGTGGACGCCAACAAACCCTGGGAACTGGCCAAACAGGCCGGCATGGACGCGCGCCTGCAGGACGTGTGCACCCTGTGCATCGAAGCCTTCCGGGTGCTGTCGGTCTACCTGAAGCCAGTGCTGCCCACACTGGCAGCCCAGGTCGAGGCGCTGCTGGGCGTGGCACCGCTGACCCTGGCCGACGCCGCCGTGGCGCTGGGCGCCGGGCACCGCATCGGCAGCTACCAGCACCTGATGCAACGCGTTGATGTGAAACAACTTGAGGCCTTGTTTGAGGCGCCAGCCCCCTTGGCGACTGAGGCTGCAGCTATTGAATCTGCAGCACCAGGTGGCCAGGACATCGGCCCGGCCATCGGCATCGACGACTTTACCAAGGTGGACCTGCGTATCGCCAAAATCGTGCAGTGCGAGACGGTAGAGGGCTCCAGCAAGCTGCTGCGCCTCACCTTGGACGCTGGCGAGACCGACGCCGCCGGCCAGCCGCGGCTGCGCAACGTGTTCAGCGGCATTGCCAGCGCCTACCGGCCCGAGCAGCTGACTGGGCAGCTGACGGTACTGGTGGCCAACCTGGCGCCGCGCAAAATGAAGTTTGGCGTGTCCGAGGGCATGGTGCTGGCCGCCAGCCATGCTGATGAGAAAAAGCAGCCGGGCATCTTCATCCTCAACCCTGGGCCTGGCGCCACCCCCGGCCTGCGGGTGCGTTAGCCCCTCCCGATATTTTCTGACTGCGAGATCAGCATGATTCCCTTGATCCGCAGCACCAACTTGACCCCTGCGGCCTACCAAATACCCACAAGGAACGACTGTTATCCCTAATTTAAGCGCCCAAGCTGAATCAATGCGCCTTCCATAAAAACAGCCCCCGTGCACGCCCCTCTGTTCTTTCAACCCAAGCTGCTGGAGGCTTTGCGGGGCTACAACCGCCAGCGCCTGCTGCGAGACATTGGCGCAGGCGTCACGGTCGGGGTGCTGGCGTTGCCACTGGCCATGGCTTTTGCGATAGCCAGTGGCGTCAAGCCCGAGGCCGGGCTGTTCACCGCCATCATTGCCGGCTTTCTGATCTCGGCGCTGGGCGGCAGCCGGGTGCAAATCGGTGGGCCGGCCGGCGCATTCATCGTGATCGTGTACGGCATTGTCGAGCGCTATGGCCTTGCCAATCTGATCATCGCCACGGCCATGTCCGGAGTGATGCTGTTCGCTATGGGCCTGTTCAGGCTCGGCAGCCTGGTACGCTTCATTCCGGTAGCGGTGGTGATCGGTTTTACCAATGGCATCGCCGTGCTTATAGCGCTGTCGCAGATCAAAGACTTTTTAGGCCTGCGCACGAGCATCATGCCGGCTGATTTCTTTGGCATGCTCGCTACGCTGCAAGCCGCACTGCCCAGCTTCAATGGCACGGCCACCTTGTTGGCCTTGGCCTGCCTGGGCCTGCTGCTGCTGTGGCAGTTTGCCCTGCCCGCGTTGGGGCGCCGACAGCCTGCGCTCACACGCGTGGCGCTGGTGCCGGGCTCGATCGTGGTGCTGGTGCTGGCCACCACCGGTGTCGCGCTGGGGCACTGGCCGGTAGAGACCATTGGCAGCCGCTTTGGCGGCATACCCACGAGCCTGCCCACGCTGCAGTGGCCCGCATTGGGCTGGGACACGGTGCAATCACTCTTCAGGCCAGCCCTGACGCTGGCGCTGTTGGGCGCGATCGAGTCGCTGTTGTGCGCGCGGGTTGCCGACGGCATGACGGGCGACCGCCATGACCCGAACCAGGAGCTGATGGCCCAGGGCATCGCCAATGTTGTTACGCCTTTTTTTGGCGGCATGCCGGCCACCGGCACGATTGCACGCACTGTGACCAATGTGAAAAGTGGCGCCAGTTCGCCGGTAGCGGGCCTCGTGCATACCCTCACCCTGCTGATGCTGATGCTGGCAGCAGCACCGCTGGCCAGCCACATCCCGCTGGCGGCGATGGCGGCAATCCTGATGTTTGTGGCGTGGAACATGGGCGAATGGCGCAAGTTCCTGCAGCTGGGGCAATTCCGCCTGCCCTACCGGCTCACGCTGCTGTCGGTGTTTTTACTCACCGTGGTGGCCGACCTCACCGTGGCGGTCGAAGTCGGCCTGCTAGCCGCCTGTCTGACTTTCATCTACCGTATTTCCAGCCTGTCACGGCTCGACCCTGTGAGCGCCGCAGACCATGGCGAACTCGCTGGCAGCAGCCCCCGGGTAGCGGCTTACCGGCTGCACGGCGCCTTGTTTTTTGGCGCTGTCAAACTGATCGACGACTTGCAAGACCACCTACCCAAGGCCGAATTGGTGCTCGACCTCAAGCACCTGATTTACGTGGATTCCTCCGGCGCCGAGGCCTTGAGCGATCTGGCCCGCGCCTGCGACAAAAACGCTGTGCGGCTGAGCCTGTGTGGCCTGAACCACCAAGCGCTTGACATGCTGCAACGCAGTGGCTTGCGTGAACGGCTGGGCAAACATGCCCGGCACACCGACCTGAGCAGTGCCCTGACGGCGGTGCTGTCCCGCTAAAATCAGCGCAAAGGCTTCACCATGAATTTTTTTTACCGCGCGCCCTACCAGTCCGACACCACCCGCTTTGTGGCGGAGCTCAAAGCGAAAGACCCGGCCCTTGAAGCCAAACAGCGTCACGGGCGAGAATTGCTTTGGGACAAGGCTATTGATCGGCGGGCGCAAAGCGAGCAGCGCGAAGCCGGCGTGGCGCAAAAGCCCTACGTCTACCAAACCGACAGCCAGCAGGCTTGAGCGTGGCTGAAGCGGCGGCCATGCCCGAGGTGGTCGACCATGTGGCGGTGGCGCGTCTTTACGGTGAGCCGCTGTTCTCCATCCCGCAAGACCTGTACATACCCCCGGATGCGCTCGAAGTTTTCCTGGAGGCCTTCGAAGGTCCGCTGGACCTGCTGCTCTACCTGATTCGCAAGCAAAACTTCAATATCCTGGACATCCCCATGGCTGGCGTTACGCGCCAGTACCTAAGCTATGTGGAAGAAATCCGTGGCCGCAACCTGGAGCTGGCGGCCGAATACCTGCTGATGGCCGCCATGCTGATCGAGATCAAGTCGCGCATGCTGCTGCCGCCGCGCAAGGTGGCAGAGGGCCAGGAGGCCGAAGACCCGCGCGCCGAGTTGGTGCGCCGGTTGCTGGAATACGAGCAAATGAAGCTCGCGGGGGCCCGCCTGAATGCGCTGCCCCAGCTGGGTCGGGATTTTCTCAAGGCCCAGGTGTTCATCGAACAATCGCTGCAACCGCGCTTCCCAGAAGTGCACCTGGCTGACCTACAGGAGGCCTGGCGCGACATTCTGAAACGGGCCCGGCTGGTCCAGCACCACCACATCACCCGTGCTGAACTCTCAGTGCGCGAGCACATGAGCCTGGTGCTCAAAAAACTCCAAGGCCGACGCTTTGTTGAGTTTGAGGATCTGTTTGACGCCACCAAAGGTGCGCCGGTGCTGGTGGTGACCTTCATCGCGCTGCTCGAGCTGGCCAAGGAAACCCTGGTGGAAATTACCCAAGCCGAGGCCTTCGCCCCCATCTACGTGCGTCTGGCTTACACCCCGACCTGAGCCAGCTCGAACCCTGGCTCGCGCCCCATCAGCAGCGCCACCGCCTCAGCGGGCTGTAACTGGCCGTCAAGCAGGGCGACAACGGTTTGTGCGATTGGCAGTTCTAGGCCGAGTTGCCGAGCCCGCTGCACCACGGTTCGTGCGCTGTAAACGCCCTCTGCTACATGACCGAGACCGGCCAGGGCTACGGCACAACTTTGGCCAGCCGCCAGCGCCAGTCCGACCTGGCGATTGCGCGACAGATCTCCGGTGGCAGTCAGCACCAGATCGCCCAGGCCGCTCAGGCCCATGAAGGTATCCGGCCGGGCACCTAGCGCCACGCCCAGTCGGGTCATCTCGGCCAGGCCCCGGGTGATCAGGGCCGCGCGCGCATTGGCACCCAGGTTCAAGCCGTCACACAAGCCAGCGGCAATAGCCAGCACGTTTTTGACCGCGCCGCCTACCTCCACCCCCACCAGGTCATCGTTGGCGTAAACCCGCAGTGTTGGCCCATGAAAGGCCGCCATCAGCGCCTGGCGCACCACCGCATGGGCACTGGCTGCCACCAGGGCCGTGGGTTGTCCACGGGCCACCTCCACCGCAAAACTCGGGCCGCTCAGCGCACCGGCCAGCACCCGGGGCGCTACCTGACTTTGTACTTCGTGAGCCAAACAACCAGGGCTATCCGATCGGCCGGCCTCGAACCCCTTGCTCAGCCAGGCCAAGGGCGCCCGGCAATCGGCCAGTTGCGCCAACAAGGCCCGCAATCCCACCATGGGCGTGGCGAGCACCACCAAGTCGGCCCGCTCGAGCAAGGCCGCCGCCGTGCTGTTCTCCGGCCCCTTAATTGTCAGCGTATGGGGCAGTGCCACACCCGGCAAATAAAGCCGATTCTCCCGCCCAGTCTGCATAGCCGCAGCCTGCTGTGCGTCACGGGCCCACAGGGTGATGTCGTGGCCGTGCCGTGTTTGGCTTGCAACGCTCACCGCCAGCGCCGTGCCCCAAGCGCCGGCACCGACGATGGCAATTCTCATGGCGTCTCAGGACTCAGGACTCAAGGCCCGAAAGGCTCACTGGGTGACGATGCGGGGCGCATCGGCGGCGGCCTGCTGTTGCTGCTGCTCATACATGGCCTGAAAATTAATTTCGGACAAGTGCACCGGCGGAAAACCACCGCGCTGTATCAGGTCGGCCACATTGCCGCGCAAGTAGGGGTAGACGATTTGCGGGCAGGCGATGCCCATGATGTTGCTCATTTGCTCTTGGGCCAGGTTGCGAATCTCAAAAATGCCGGCCTGGGTGACCTCCACCAAAAACACAGTTTTGTCTTTGATTTTGGTTTGCACCGTGGCGGTGACGGTGACCTCAAACATGCCTTCGGCTACCGGCGCAGCGTTCACACCAAGCTGAATATCTACGGTAGGCGCCTCCTGCTCGAGCAGGATGGATGGGGAATTGGGTTGCTCCAGCGAGGCCTCCTTGAGGTACACACGCTGAATCTGGAAAACGGGATCGAGTTGCTCGGCCATGACGGTTCTTTCTGGTCTAAATAAAACCCTTGCACAGGACTCGGAGAGAGCCGGCACTTGGGGTGCGGCCGGGATTATCTCAGCAGCCCAGGCGCCTGGGCTGCGACGCGCTTCGCCTTGAGCCCGGGGCTGCGCTGCGGGTCGGGCTCAGCCAGGGAGTTGCAGCAGCGGCAAGAGACCGCCTTGGCGGTCCAGCGCGATGAGATCATCGCAGCC
Source organism: Comamonadaceae bacterium (assembly GCA_014190675.1). Taxonomy (GTDB): domain Bacteria; phylum Pseudomonadota; class Gammaproteobacteria; order Burkholderiales; family Burkholderiaceae_C; genus Rhodoferax. The sequence continues at coordinate 48,721 of BJGT01000005.1, forward strand.
ACCAACATGGGTGTTGCCAATAAATATTTGCGGCACAGTGCGCTGTCCGGTGATGTCCATCATGTGTTGGCGCTGCCCGGGGTCGGTGTCGATGCGGATTTCCTCTATCGCCTCGACCCCCCGGGCCTTGAGCAGTTGTTTGGCCCGCACGCAATAGGGGCAGACAGCGGTGGTGTACATCTTGATGGGCGGCATAGGGGTTCTTTCAGACAATTCAGGGGCCCGGTCAGGCTTTTTCCAGCGGTAGATTGGCACTGCGCCAAGCGCCCAGCCCACCCGAGAGTGACTGTGCCTGCTCGTAGCCGAGTTTTTTGGCAATCGCCAGGGCCCGGGCCGAGCGGGCGCCAGACTGGCAGACTAGGATCAGGGGCAGGGTTTTGTTTTTCACCACCCCAGCGAGTTTGTCTTCGAGTTGATTCAAGGGCAGGTTTTTGGCACCCACCACATGCCCGGCTGCGAATTCTTCGGCCTCACACACATCCACCACGACGGCTTTGTCACGGTTGATCATGTGAACGACCTGCGCCGCGCTCAGTCCGCCCCCGGCAGCGCTTTGTATCAAGGGCAAAAACAGCAAAGAGCCTGACACCAGCGCAACGCTGATCAACATCCAGTTATCAACTAAAAATTTCACGTGCTTCCTTTATTTGGCTCGGGTGCGGCCCGGGCAGGCTGGCATTTTAGAATGTCGGCGCCGCGCCGCTTTGCGCGAGCAGTTTGCCCCCCCGCGACAGCCGGCTGTTTTCGGTCAGCCACTATCCTATTTTCCTAACTCTGCCCCAAACAGACCATGTACCAACTCGTACTCATTCGCCACGGCGAATCCACCTGGAACCTGGAAAACCGGTTCACCGGCTGGACCGATGTCGACCTGACCCCGCTGGGCCTAGAGCAGGCGAAAAACGCCGGGCGGCTGCTCAAGGCTGCCGGTTTTGATTTTGATGTGGCTTACACCAGCATGCTCAAGCGCGCTACCCGCACCCTGTGGCATGTGCTCGACGAGATGGACCGCACCTGGTTGCCGGTGGTGCACAGCTGGCGGCTCAACGAGCGGCATTACGGCGCCCTGCAGGGCCTCAACAAGTCCGACATGGCCCGGCAATATGGCGAAGCCCAGGTGCTGGCCTGGCGGCGCAGCTACGACACGCCGCCGCCAGCGCTGGATGCGGCTGATGCGCGCTGCGAACGCAGCGATGCCCGTTACGCCCGCCTGAAACCCAACCAGGTGCCACTGAGCGAGTGCCTCAAAGACACGGTGGACCGGGTCATGCCTTTTTGGAACGAGGCGCTGGCACCGGCGCTCAAAAGCGGTCGCCGGCTGGTACTGGCGGCCCATGGCAACTCAATCCGCGCGCTGGTCAAGTACCTTGACGGCATCTCCGAGCAGGACATCGTCGGCCTGAACATACCCAACGGAATACCGCTGGTGTATGAACTCGACGCCGCGCTCAAGCCACTGGGCCACCGGTATCTGGGGGACGCTGAGGCCCTGGCCAAGGCCACGGCGGCAGTCGCCCGGCAGGGCCGGGCCTAAGGAAATTGGGAACTTCAGGCGACCAGTGCCGTCCAAGCGTGTATATTGAGCATCCAAAGGAAAATCTATGGGCCAAAAACTGAAAACAACCGGCTGGGTGGCACTTGGCGTGATGGCCGGGGCGCTGACCACCGTCTCTCTGCAGACCGTGGCGCGCGGCACCCTTGCACCACTGCCGCTCGAGGAGTTGCAGCAACTTGCGGCTGTTTTTGGCATGGTCAAGAGCAATTACGTCGAAGCGGTGGACGATAAAAAACTGATCACCGATGCCATCGTGGGCATGGTCTCCAGCCTAGACCCCCACTCCCAGTACCTGGACAAAAAATCACTCAAAGAGTTCAACGAGGGAACCACCGGCAAATTTGTCGGTGTCGGCATTGAAATAGCGATGGAAGAGGGCTTGGTCAAGGTCGTCTCGCCCATCGAGGGCTCACCAGCCTTTCGCGCCGGGCTCAAGTCGGGCGACCTGATCAGCAAGATTGACGACACACCAGTCAAAGGCCTGACCCTCAACGAGGCGGTCAAACGCATGCGGGGCGAGCCCAACACCAAAGTGCTGCTGATGATCTCGCGGAAATCAGAGAATCGCAGCTTCCCGGTCACCATCACGCGAGATGAAATTCGCACGCAGTCGGTGCGCGGCAAGCTCTTGGAGCCGGGCTATGGCTGGATTCGGGTCAGCCAGTTTCAGGAGCGAACAGTCGAAGATTTTGCCCGCAAGGCAGAGGAAATTTACAAGGAAGACCCGCAACTCAAGGGCCTGGTGCTTGATCTTCGTAATGACCCAGGTGGCTACCTTGATGCAGCCGTAGCGCTGTCGGCTGCCTTTTTGCCAGAGAACGTCATCGTGGTGTCTGCCAACGGGCAGCTCGCCGAAAGCAAATTCACCTACAAAGCAGCGCCCGAGTTCTACCAACGCCGCGGCGGAGCTGACCCGCTGAGACGTCTCAACGATGTCACCAAGGGCATCTACAAGCGCCTGCCGCTGGTGGTTCTGGTCAATGAGGGCTCGGCCTCGGCCAGCGAAATCGTCGCTGGCGCACTGCAAGACCACAAGCGCGCCACCCTGATGGGAAACCAGACCTTCGGCAAGGGCTCGGTGCAAACTGCGGTCTGCCTTGACTCGTCTTTCCGCATGGACAACTGCCCCAGTGCTGCGCTCAAGCTCACCACCAGCCGCTACTACACGCCTAGCGGCAAATCGATACAGGCCAAGGGAATCGTGCCAGACATCATGGTCGATGAAACCGAAGAGGGCAATTTGTTTTCGGCGCTGCGTACCCGTGAGGCCGACCTGGAAAAACACCTGGGCAGTGGGCAGGGCGCTGAAGTGAAAGACGCCGCCCGAGAAAAGGCTCGCGAAGACGCCCGTAAAAAGCTCGAAGATGAAATGAAAAAACCGGTAGCCGATCGCAAGCTTCCAGAATACGGCTCCGACAAAGATTTCCCACTGCTCCAGGCTGTCAACCAGCTCAAAGGGCGTCCGGTCATGGTCAGCAAGACGCTGATTGAACGCAAGGAAGAGAAAAAAGAAAACTGATCGGCCATGACCGACGACCAGCTGCTGCGCTATTCGCGCCACATCCTGCTCGACGAGATCGGCATTGAAGGGCAGGAACGCATTCTGGCCAGCCGGGTATTGATGGTGGGCGCTGGCGGGCTGGGCTCAGCTGCCGCACTCTATCTGGGCTGTGCGGGCGTGGGCCACCTCACCGTGGTAGACCACGATAGCGTTGACCTCACCAACCTGCAACGCCAGATTGCCCACACCACGCAGCGGGTCGGGCAGCCCAAAGCCAGCTCGGTTCAAGTCGCCATTGCCGGGCTCAACCCTGAGGTGGTGGTCACACCGGTCGAGCTGCGCGCTGACGCCGCACTGCTCGAAGCGCTGTTGGCGCACCATGATGTGGTGCTCGACTGCAGCGACAATTTCGCCACGCGCCATGCCATCAACGCCGCCAGCGTGTCTCAGTGCAAGCCACTGGTATCTGGCGCAGCGATTCGCTTTGACGGCCAGATCACCGTTTATGACCCCCGGGACGATGCCTCACCCTGCTACGCCTGCCTGTTTCCCCCCGAGGCGGACTTTGAAGAAACCCAATGCGCCACCATGGGTGTGTTCGCGCCACTAGTAGGCATCATTGGCACCATGCAGGCAGCCGAGGCCTTGAAGCTCATCAGCGGCGCCGCACCGGCACTGAGCGGGCGCCTTTTGATGCTTGATGGGCGCGCCATGGCTTGGACCGAAGTTCGACTGCCTCGCAACCCCGCCTGCCCGGTGTGTAAAAAGCCCGATTCGCACAGCCGATAGGCCCGCGTGGTGTCGTACCGCTTGCCTTGGTATCAGCATGCACAGCGCCAAAACATGCTGTTAAACTTTACGCAAGCAAGACTGCGATGCGTCCATCCACCCCCCCCAAACCGGCCGTCGCTGTGGCCCGGTCTCATGATTAACCCGGCTGATCTGCGCCTTGAAGGGGCGCTTGCGCTGCTTGAGCATGATCGGTCGGCTTGCCTGCCGGATGCGGCTAAATCTGCGACGGCTTTTCTGCAAAGCGTGATCGACAGCCTGTGTGAACTGTCCCTGACCGACGCATTGACCGGTTTGGCTAATCGACGCCATTTCCGCAATGTCTTGAGCCGAGAAATCGATGTTGTGGCCCGCTCAGGTGACTCGGCACTTCTGTTGATGCTCGACATCGACCACTTCAAACAAATCAACGATGTCCATGGCCATTCGGTTGGTGACAAAGTGATACAGGCGATCGCCCGCTGCCTGAGCAGTTGTGTGCGGCCAATGGATACTGTGGCCCGCTATGGCGGAGAAGAGTTCGCTGTGATTCTGCCCTGCTGCCAAACTTTGTACGGTCAAATCGTAGCCGAACGCATTCGTCAAAGTGTGGCGGCTTTGCGCATCGAGGCCTCTGATGACCTGGAGCTGAATGTCACCATCAGCATTGGCGGCGCTTTTGCGCCTGAGTGGGGTCGATCCACCGCGGCGCTGTGGATCGACCTGGCCGATGCCCAGCTCTACTGTGCTAAAACCGAAGGGCGAAACCGAGTCATGCTGGATGCAGCACAGGAAATTTCTGTCAGCGCTGAAGAAAAAAGCCTGTTGTTTGGCCACCTGAACCAAAGAGACGGCGCATGCCCGGAAAGAAACAATAATGACACACCGGCCAAGACTTCAACGGCAATCCAACGAACCGGGCCCCTTAGCCATTAGATACTCGGCGTCAGCCATTAGCCACCACCCATGACCGAACTTATCACCCCTCCCGGCGATGCCGACGCCACGGCAAAGAGCCCCCCTGTAGCGGTGGGACGGGTCGTGGCCATCACCAGTGGCAAAGGCGGGGTTGGTAAAACCTTTGTATCGGCCAATCTGGCAGCGGCCTTGGCCAAACGGGGCAGGCGGGTGCTGGTGCTTGATGCAGACCTCGGCTTGGCCAACCTAGATGTGGTCCTGAACCTCTATCCCAAAATCACGCTGCACGATGTGTTTGTGGGCAAGGCGCGGATTGAAGAGGCTATTGTGCAGGCCCCTGGCGGTTTTTCAGTGTTGCTGGCGGGCTCGGGACTGGTGGAATATTCGCGACTCAGCCCCGAGGTCAGGCAGGATTTTTTGCGCATCATGGCCGGCCTCACCCCTAACTACGACATCGTGCTGCTCGACACCGGAGCCGGCATTTCCGATGTTGTTTTATTCGCTGTGTCGCTCGCCTCCGAGGTGCTGGTGGTGGCCACGCCAGAGCCGACCGCGCTGACCGATGCCTATGCCATCATCAAGGTGCTGGCTGGCCAACAAAAACGCCAGGCCATCAGGCTTGTGGTGAACCAAACCGCGCGCCTAGGTGATGGCCGGGCCATCACCGCGCAACTGCAGCAGGTGGTTGATCGTTTTGTCCCAAAACAGCCGGGGCAGCCGCTGCGGCTCGTGCACATGGGCGACATACCCGCCGACCCACAGGTCCGACAAGCCATCATGCGGCGCCAGTTGCTGCTGCAGTCCATGCCGGGTTGCCCGGCCGCCCTGGCGATTGCGCAACTCGCGGCCAAACTGCAAGAAGCCGTCATGCGCTGAGAATCCAGCCTTCCAGCCGATCGAGCTCGGGGCGTAAACCGTACAGACTGGCGCCCTGCTCCTGCTGCCCCTGTCCCCATGCAGCCTGCATCAAACACAGCACCGCATCGAGCGCGTCGCCGCTGGCATCGTCAATCAAGCTGTCGCGCTGGGCGTGGCTGACTTTAAGTTGCAGCCCAAGCCGGGAACGCCCTTGTTCAAGGCCATGCACCAGGTCTTTGCGAGCGATCAGACGCTCTGGCGTTTGGCGCGCCCTCGCATCGCTTTTATAGCTGCGCTGCCCAAGTAATTCGCGCGCCAGCAGCCCCGGGTAGGCCTCCAAGGCCAGGCGCCTGGGCAGCCCGTCGGCGCAGGGAGCCGCTGGATCGCCCTGGCTCAGGCCGGGCAGGAACACGCCGGCACTGATCAGGCGAGGCACACCAGCATGCAGCATGTAAGCCACTGGCGGGTTGACCCACTTCATGGAGGGGCTGGAGCCCGCCAACCGGTCGGTGGCCCGGTGAGCAAACTTGCCCCCCGGCGGTCGCGGCGCGCAAAACCCAACAAACTGGCTTCGAATTTCGGCCCGGCTGAGGCTGGCGTAATGCTGCATGCAGTCTGCCCACTGAAGCGGCCAACCCAAGGTTTCAACCAGCTCGCGTGGCAGGCCAAAGGGTAAATCAAAAGCCCCGAGCCAGGCCCGTGGCTGTACCAGCCAATCGGCAAATGCATCCAGCGATTCGAGCCGCTCCAGCCCGCTAAGTTGTACCCGGCGGCCCAGTTTTTGGCCAAGCGCCATCACGATAGGCTTCTTAGGGCTGGGGCTGCTGGAGAAATCACAGCCCACCAGCAGCGCGCTGCCGCCGGGTTGGGGCCCAGCCTCAGGCACGCCCGATGATGCTGGCAGTGGCCATCAGTTCTTCAAGCAGCGCCAAGGACACCTTGCCCGACACCGAATAGGGGTCGAGCTCGGGCTTTTCGGCGTACTTGAGCAAGATGGAGGCGTTGATGCGCGAGGTGTCTACCTGTCCCATGGTCCAGCCGCCAAAACGGCGCTCAGAAATCTCTTCATAGTGCAGCAGTACCACATCGGCATGACGGACATCTTTTTGTATGTGGCCGTACAAGGCGCTGATTGACATCCGACCGCCCTCGATGGCTTGCAGGAATATGCCGCCTCCGTAGCAAAGAATGCCGGTGATGCCGCTCTCTGGGTTGTGTAAACGTGACTGCGTCAAGATCGCATTAATCGCCTCGGGACTGGTATCAACCGCTCGACTGGCATACAAAAGGCGTACTAACATGGCTTAGCTCTTTCTGGGAATTAAAGACAAAAATTCCCGACGCAGGTTGGCGTCTTTGAGAAAACTGCCACGCATCACCGAGTTGATCATCTTGCTGTCCACATCCTTGACGCCGCGCCAGCCCATGCAGAAATGGCTGGCCTCCATGACGATGGCCAGGCCATCCGGCTGTGTTTTTTGCTGAATCAGGTCGGCAAGCTGCACCACGGCTTCCTCCTGTATCTGCGGCCGGCCCATCACCCACTCGGCCAGCCGGGCATATTTGGACAGGCCAATGACATTGGTGTGTTCGTTGGGCAAAACACCAATCCAGATGACACCAATGACCGGACAGAGGTGGTGGCTGCATGCACTGCGCACGGTGATCGGCCCGACGATCATCAACTCATTGAGGTGCTCGGCGTTGGGGAATTCAGTGACCGTAGGGCCTTTGACGTAACGGCCTTTGAACACCTCAGTGAGGTACATCTTGGCGACCCGACGCGCAGTTTGTCCGGTGTTGTGGTCGTTGTCGGTGTCAATCACCAGGCTGGTGAGCACGCCCTGCATCTTGCTCTGAACTTCGTCAAGCAAGCGGTCAAGTTCTCCGGGCTCTATGAAATCGGCGATATTGTCATTGGCATGGAAGCGCTTACGGGCGGCCACAATGCGCTCGCGGATTTTTACGGAGACTGGTGTTCCTTCATCAACATCGGACTGAGTCATTGTGTTTTTGGCTGGCATCAACATTTGCTGATGCTAACAGCCTTCGCCTGCTCTGGGCCAGTCGGCCGAATGGCCCCTGCGGCGCGCTGATCCCTGCACTCAGTAGCGCTTGCCGGTCAAAAACAAAGCCAGGCGCATCAAACCGAAGGCCAGGCGGTCCAGCAAGCCTTGGCGCCAGGGCCGATCGGCATAGCTCGCCGGGTCCACCGCCACGCCGCCTTGCTCAATTGCCTGCTCCAGACGGCTGCGCAGGTCCAGGGCAAAAACCGGGTCTGTGGTGACTAAATTGGCCTCGCGGGCGAGCAGCAGGCTCAAAGGATCGAGGTTCGATGAGCCCACGGTGGCCCAGCATTGGTCAACGACAGCGACCTTGGCATGTAAAAAACTAGGCGAGTATTCATAAATTTCAATACCGGCGGCCAGCAGCGCTCCGTAAACCGGCCGCGCAGCATGGTACTGCATGAAGTATTCATACCGCCCTTGCAGCAGCAAGCGCACCCGTACGCCGCGATGCGCCGCATGAATCAGGCTTTGGCGCAGCTTGCGTCCGGGCAGAAAATAAGCATTGGCAATGATGATGTCTTGGTTCGCCTCACCAATGGCCCGGCGGTAGGCGCGTTCAATGCGCGTGCGGTGAAGCAGGTTGTCACGCAGCACCAGGGCGGCCCGGGCGCCGGCCGGCCGGGCCAGTGCTGCGGGCTGCGGCATGGCCTGTGCCTGCGGCCTCGGTGCCGTTGGGGCTGGGCGCAGCATCGGCAGCCGCGACCAGAATTGCGTCAACAGGGTCTGGGCTTCTTGCACCAAGGGCCCGCGCACCCGCACCACAAAATCAAGACGCGGCAGGCTTAGCAGGCCATGGTTGGGGTCAAAAAAATCATCGAGCAGGTTGATTCCGCCACAAAATGCCAGTCGTCCGTCGACTACGCACAGCTTGCGGTGTAGCCGGCGCCAACGGCTCGGGATCAGCAGGCCAAGCCGGCCCATCGGGGCAAAAATATGCCAGGCCACACCAGCGCGCTCGAAACGGCGGCACCACTGCGGCTCCAGTGTCGGGGTGCCAACCCCGTCCATCACCAGGTAAACTGCCACCCCTCGCGCAGCAGCCCGCTCCAAGGCTTCTGCCACCAGGGCGCTGCTGTGCAGAGTGTTGAAAATATAGGTTTCTATGCGCACTTCCTGCACACTGCTGTCGATCGCTTCGATCAGGGCGGGAAAAAAGTCCTGTCCGCCTTGCAGCAACTCTAGTTGGTGACCAAGCTGAAGCGCCGCCATGCTCAGCCCTGCTCAACCGCGTGCCCGAGGTTGTGGATCTCCAGGCGCCGCCGCGGACCCATGCCGCGCACGCATTTGTGTATGTTGTAGGTGGCAACCCGTATCAGTTGCACATCACAGCCCTGCAGTAGCCGCCAAAAAACGCGGCAGCATCAAAATTGCCTCGGCGTTAGAGGGGGAAAAACAGCTGCTCGCGGCCTGCTGGTAAGGCAACCACTGCCAGGCACTGTGTTCGCGCGGGTTCAGGCGCACCGGCCCGGCCACGGGCACCCTTAGACCAAACAGATGCTCGGTGTTGCGCGTCACACCTGGCGCGTAGCGGTGTTGCCAGCGGGGATAAATGTCGTACACATTCTCCAGTTGCCAGTCCTGCAGCGCACCGGCCAGTGCGGAGTCTGGCGCGCAGTCGATACCGGTTTCCTCCCAGACTTCGCGCACCGCAGTCTGCCAGTAGGCTTCTTCTGGCGCATCTTTGCTGCCGGTCACCGACTGCCAGAAATCAGCCCCATCGGCGCGACGGATCAGTAAGACTTCGAGGGCCGGGGTGTGTATCACCACCAGCACCGATTCGGGAATCTTGAAGATATTGGCCATGAAAAGGGCGCCCCAAGAGCGCCCGGTGATTCTGCCTCAGGCTTGCCGCATTGCCCAAGCTTTGCTTGAGATTGGCTAGGCGACTTCGGCCTTGCGTAACCTGATGTGCAGCTCGCGCAGCTGTTTTTCATCCACCAGGCCGGGCGCCTGGGTCAGCAGGCACTGGGCGCGCTGCGTCTTGGGGAAGGCAATCACATCACGAATCGAATCTGCGCCGGTCATTAGCGTCACGATCCGGTCTAGGCCAAAGGCTATGCCACCATGGGGCGGCGCGCCATACTGCAAGGCATCAAGTAAAAAGCCGAACTTGTCCTGGGCTTCTTCAGGGCTGATTTTGAGCGCATCAAACACCTTTTTCTGCACATCGGCACGGTGAATGCGCACTGAGCCACCACCCATCTCCCAGCCATTGAGCACCAAGTCGTAGCCCTGGGAGACGCACTGCTCAGGGGCGGTCTCCATCAGGTCTTCATGGCCGGGCTTGGGCGCGGTGAAGGGATGGTGCACGGCCGTGTGTCGTTGTGCCTCTTCGTCAAATTCAAACATCGGGAAATCAATCACCCACAGCGGGCGCCAGCCGGCTTCAAGCAAACCATTGCGCCGGCCAAACTCACTGTGTCCGACCTTGACGCGCAAGGCACCAACCGCGTCATTGACCACCTTGGACCGGTCGGCGCCAAAGAAAATCAGGTCGCCATCCTGCGCCTGCGTTCGATCCAGCAGGGCGCTCAAAGCCCGGTCGTGAATATTCTTGACGATCGGGCTCTGCAGCCCATCGCGTCCAAGTGCGCGGTCATTGACCTTGATGTAGGCCAAGCCCTTGGCCCCGTAGATCTTGACGAACTCGGTGTACGCATCAATTTCGCCCCGGCTCAAGCCGCCGCTTTCACGCGCGCCACCGGGAATACGCAAACCGACCACCCGGCCGTCCTTCATGGTGGCGGCACTCGCGAAAACTTTGAAATCGACATCGGCCATGACATCAGTCAATTCGGTCAGCTCAAGCTTGACCCGCAAGTCCGGCTTGTCCGAACCGTACTGGCGCATCGCCTGCGCATAGGTCATCACTGGAAACTCGCCCAGATCGACCTTCAGGGTGGCCTCAAACACGGTCTTAATCATGTCCTGGAACAGGTCGCGAATATCCTGTTCGCTCAAAAAAGAGGTTTCGATGTCGATTTGTGTGAATTCGGGCTGGCGGTCAGCACGCAAATCTTCGTCCCGGAAGCACTTGGTGATCTGGTAATAACGGTCAAAGCCGGCGACCATGAGCAACTGCTTGAACAATTGGGGGCTTTGTGGCAGCGCAAAGAAGTGCCCATCATGCACGCGGCTGGGCACCAGGTAGTCTCGCGCGCCCTCGGGTGTCGACTTGCCCAGCATAGGCGTCTCGATATCCACAAAACCATGGGCATCAAGAAATTTACGCACCTCCATGGCTACGCGGTAGCGCAACATCAGGTTGTTCTGCATGTAGGGGCGGCGCAAATCCAGCACGCGGTGCGTCAGGCGCGTGGTCTCGCTGAGGTTGTCGTCGTCAAGTTGGAACGGCGGCGTGACCGAGGGGTTGAGCACAGTGAGTTCATGACACAGCACCTCGATGCTGCCGCTCTTGAGTTGCTCGTTGCTGGTGCCCTCGGGGCGGGCACGCACCAGACCCTTGATCTGAATACAAAATTCGTTGCGCAGCCCCTCGGCGGTGGCAAACATGTCAGGCCGGTCGGGGTCACACACCACCTGAACATAGCCCTCTCTGTCGCGTAGATCGACAAATATCACGCCGCCATGATCCCGCCGGCGGTTAACCCAGCCGCATAGCGTGACTGTCTGTCCCGACAGGGCTTGAGTCACCAGACCGCAATAATGAGAGCGCATGGCCATAGACAGCTTTCAACAAAGGTTACGGGATGTCGGACCTAACCGGCGCAGCCGGTGGAACCACTCCCATCGAAATGACATAGGTCAGCGCCTCGTCAACACTCATGTTGAGTTCAATCACCTCGGCGCGCGGTATCAGCAAAAAAAATCCGCTGGTCGGGTTGGGCGTGGTGGGCACGTAGACGCTGACATAGTCTCCGCCCAGGCGGCCTGCCACTTCGCCCACTGGCGCGCCGGTCTGAAAGGCAATGGTCCAGGAACCAGCTCGGGGGTATTGCACCAAAAGAGCGGTTCTGAAAGCATTTCCGGTATTTGAGAACAGCGTGTCCGAGACCTTTTTGACGCTGTTGTAAATGGTCTTGAACACTGGAATATTGGTGAACAATTTGTTGAGCTGCCTGAGCCACCACCGCCCAGCCACGTTGGACACCAAGGCACCCGTCAAAAGCAAAGCGGCAAACACCAGCACCACGCCCAGGCCAGGAATATGACGCAGGCCCTCAAGTTGCACACCCATGGCGGTGGATGTCACGACTGTTAGGCCGGTTAAAACACCACCCAAAATACCATCAAGCAGGCCCACCAGCCACAACAACACCCAAAAAGTAATCGCCAATGGCAACCAGACCAGCACACCGGTGATTAGGTATTTTTTTAAGCGCATGACCGAGCCTGGAAAGAATGGGGTATCAAATCTGCGGCGTCACGCGCATGACGGCGAATCAAGGCGTAGTGCCGCCGCTGGCCGCCGTCGGAGCCGCTGCCGGCTTGGCTGCGGCCTCGACTGGCTTGGATGCGGTCTCGGCTGGTTTGGCCTCGCCGTCTGCTGGTCGTTTGGTCTCGGCGCTACCTGAATCAGCCTCTGGCTTGGCCGGCGCGGGGGCCCCGCTGCCTTTGAAATCTGTGGCGTACCATCCAGAACCCTTGAGCTGAAAGCCCGCCGCTGTAACTTGTTTTTTGAAGCTGCCGGTGCCGCAACTCGGACAGTCCGACAGCGGCGGATCAGACATTTTTTGCAGCAAATCCTTGGAAAACCCGCAGGACTCGCATTTGTAGGCATAAATTGGCATGGCTTGAGTACTTGGGGCAGCGTGCAAAGCCTTCGATTATAAGACGCCACCCTGCGGCTGCCGACCCGGCTGGCAATCCGCTCAAAAAACCCGTGCGTGTGCAAAAAACTGCACCGCCAAGAGACCAAGAACAAAGCCCACTGCAAGATAGCCCAGGCGCTGAAGCAGCCGGTTGGTTCGCTTTTGTTCGGTTAACAGTTCAGCCATCAGGCGGTCCGGCTGGGGCTTGCTAGTCTTTAGAAAATCGTAAAAAAGCCGCGGCAATTCCGGAAAGCGCTTGGCATACTGTGGCGCCTCTTTGCGTAGCTCTGCAAAAAGCTTGGCTGGGCCGATTTCATCGATCATCCATTTCTCTAAGAACGGCTTGGCCGTGTTCCACAGGTCGAGGTCAGGGTCGAGTTGGCGCCCGAGGCCCTCGATATTGAGCAGGGTTTTTTGCAGCAACACCAACTGCGGCTGGATTTCAACAGAGAAACGGCGCGAGGTCTGAAACAAGCGCATCAGCACCAAGCCCAGCGAGATTTCTTTCAGCGGCCGATCAAAGTAGGGCTCGCAGACCGAGCGGATGGCTGATTCAAGCTCGTCCACGCGTGTGCTCGCCGGCACCCAGCCCGACTCGATGTGCAACTCGGCCACCCGCTTGTAGTCGCGCCGGAAAAAGGCCGTGAAATTTTGCGCTAGGTACTCCTTGTCTGAGCCAGTCAAAGTGCCCACAATGCCGAAATCCAGCGAAATATAGCGACCGAAGGTGGCCGGCTCTACGCTCACCTGGATGTTTCCAGGGTGCATGTCGGCATGAAAAAATCCGTCCCTGAACACCTGCGTAAAAAAGATGGTGACGCCGTCGCGCGCCAATTTGGGGATATCAACGCCCGCAGCACGCAGACGCTCCACTTGGCTGATGGGGATGCCGTACATCCGCTCCATGACAATGACCTCGGTCATGCAGAAATCCCAGATCATTTCTGGAATCAGCACCAAATCCAGGCCGGCCATATTTCGCCTGAGCTGAGCAGCGCTGGAAGCTTCGCGCACCAGATCGAGCTCGTCGTGCAGGTATTTGTCAAACTCGGCTACCACCTCGCGTGGCTTGAGGCGCCGGCCGTCAGCCGACAGGCCTTCGACCCAGCCAGCCATCATGCGCATCAGGCTGAGGTCTTTTTCGATCACCTTGAGCATGCCCGGGCGCAGCACTTTGACGGCAACGTCCCGGTCGCGGCCCTGGCGGTCTTTGAGAACCCCAAAATGCACCTGAGCAATTGATGCACTGGCGACTGGCTCTCGCTCAAAGGAAACAAAAATATCGCTGATTTTTTTGCCAAAGGCCCGCTCGATCGAGGCAATCGCCACATCGCTGCCAAATGGCGGCACCCGGTCCTGCAGGCGGGCCAGTTCGTCGGCAATGTCGAGCGGCAATAAATCGCGCCGGGTGGAAAGCACCTGGCCGAACTTGACAAAAATTGGCCCCAATCGCTCCAGCGCCTCCCGGATGCGTTGGCCACGCGGCGCGTCGAGTTGACGACCTACCGAGACAACCCTGGCCAACAGCCGCAGCCAAGGCTTTTGGAAGCTGCTCAGGACAAGCTCGTCGAGGCCATAGCGAAAGCAAATCCAGAAAATGTAGAACCCGCGCAGCAGGCGGATCATGGGTGCACTTGCTGGGTCGGGCCGGCCACCCTGTTGAGCAGAAACTGCCGCAGAGCCTGAACCAGAGTTTGAGCCCCGCCAGCCAATGCATGGGCGGGGCCGTCACCCACCAGGCGAGCCAGGTCTTCTTCGATATCCCAGCGCACATGATCAACCAGCCAGTTGACCTCGGCGGCAAGCTGCACATTGCCCTCCACCCGCACCTCGGGTTTATCACCTTGCAGCAACAGTTGAAGCAAAGCCAAGGGCTGTGTCTGCGTCAGCAGCAGGCTCAAATCGGCAGGTGCGCCCGGCGGCGCAACATCAAACAGTCCAGCCGGGGTGGCCACCCAGTCGACGGCCCAACTGCGCCATTGCACATGGATCACCGAGCCTTTTTGCCTGGCCAGCCGAGCCAATGCCTCAGGCTCTTGCAGCAAAATATGATTCACCAAAGACAGTAGCCGGCGTTGCGCTTCCTCGAGCGCCCAAAGCGGAGGCCGCAATTGCGACAGGGGAAGTTGTTGCAAGAAAGTGCCGAGCCAAGAAAAAGGGGACTGTGTTGCCATAATCCCCAATTATTCCTTGAATTGGCGAACGCGAGACCGCGTGCGCCCGAACAGCCTACTGCAGGGCCTGCACCCCAGCCACCAGCCAGCCGCTGTTCCCGCTCTTGGGCTTGGTCATGTTCCAGACTTCGCGGAAAGGGCTGGGCACGGCTGTGGCCTCTTCCCGAATCATGCCGTTGAACTCGACGCTGGCCATGTACTCCCCCTCGAGTTCTTCGATGCCAAGTAGATGGGCCTCAATCTTGACCACATCAGTCTGGTTGGCTGGTGCCCCAGTGTGCGCCTCGCGCTCGGACAGCTGGGTTTGCATTTCTCGCAACATGGCGTCGGTCATCATGGCGCGCAGGGCGCCGATATCAGACTTGTCCCAAGCCGCCTGCAGGGTGATGAAGTTTGCCTTTGCCGCAGACAGGAAACCATCGGTGTCAAAGCCCGCTGGCACGCCCCAGCTCTGGGAACCTGCCAGGCCGGAACCAATCATGGAGCCGGAGGAGCCTGTATGGCTTGCATCAAATGCTGTGTTGGCGCGCTCCCAGGGCCGCGCAGAAGCATCGTTACCCACATTGGCTGGGTTGTAAGCGACTGGCGAGGGGACATTGGCGCCGGCTCCTTGAAACGCAAATGGTTCGGTGTTGGCAGGGTCTCGCGCCTGCGCAGCCCTTCTGGAGCGCATGAACCAGCCCACCGCCAACATGATGCCAAAGGCCAGCAGGCCAAACATCAACATCTGGCCAAAGCCCTCTCCCATGCCCATAGAGTGCGCCAACCAAGCCAGACCCAGACCTGCCGCAAGGCCGCCGAGCATCGCTCCCCAAGGCCGCTTGGGCGCTGCAGCAGCGGCGCCTGCAGCCGCCGGTGCGGCAGCCGGCTTCGCTGCGCTTTGCGCCGGCGCTGACTCGCGCTGGGTCACATTGCCCGATTGCTTACCCGCGGACTGGCCGCCGCCCAGGCGCTTGGCCTCTGCGTTAAAACCAGCCAAGGCAAGTAAAACTGTGAATAACAAAGCCCAAATTTTCATAACGTCTCCAAAGAATGTTTGCAAAGCCTGCGGATGATAGTCAAAAAGCAAGTTTCAAGCCTTGATTCCAACATGCAAGGCCACCAGCCCACCCGTCAGGTTGTGATAGTCCACATGCGCGAAACCACCTTCTAACAGCATGGTCTTAAGAGTTTGTTGGTCAGGATGCATGCGAATGGACTCCGCCAGGTAGCGATAACTGTCTGCATCGCCGGCCACCAACTGTCCCAGTCGGGGCAGAATGTTGAAGGAATACCAGTCGTAGGCCCGTTGCAAGGGCGCCACAACCTTGGAGAATTCAAGCACCAGCAACTTGCCACCGGGCCTGAGCACCCTGTGCATTTCAGCCAGGGCGCGGTCTTTGTGAGTCATGTTGCGCAGACCAAACGCCACGCTGACGGCATGGAAATAATTGTCGGCAAAGGGCAGTTGCTCAGCATCACAAACGGCTGTTGGCAGGGCCACGCCGGCATCAAGCAGGCGGTTGCGTCCACTGCGCAACATCGCTTCGTTGATGTCGGTGTGCACCACACGCCCGGTTTTACCCACTTTTTTCGAAAAGGCCAGCGCCAAGTCGCCAGTGCCCCCGGCGATGTCGAGCACCATGTAGCCATCTCGAACATCGGCTACCAGCAAGGTGAAGGCCTTCCAGGCGCGGTGCAGGCCCAGCGACATCAGGTCATTCATGACGTCGTAGCGGGGCGCGACAGAATCAAAGACGCCGCGAACATGCCGCGCTTTGTCGGCTTCGTCAACCGATTTGTAACCAAAATGGGTTGCTGTCATGGTTGCCGCAGGCTCAATGACTGGCGCAGCCATGCCCGCCCTTTTCGGGCATGGGCGCATCGCGTTGCGCGCCAGCAGCCAGCAAACGCCGGTTGTAGTCAGCCCACAGACGGTCCTGCTGGGAGCCCAAAAAATACAGGTAATCCCAGGAGAAAATACCGGTGTCGTGGCCGTCCGAAAACGCGGGCTGAACCGCATAATTTCCCACCGGCTCGAGCCCCGCGAGGGTGACCTCGCGTTTGCCGGTTTGCAGCACCTCTTGGCCGGGTCCATGGCCCTGTACCTCGGCAGAAGGCGAATAAACCCGCATTAGCTCAAACGGTATGCGAAACGCAGCCCCGTCAGAAAAGCCCACCTCCAACACGCGCGAGGCGCTGTGTACCGTGATTGATTGCGGCGTTGGCGCGCCGGCTTGCAAACCTGCCATTTTTGTACCTCACTCGGCAGGCGCAACCCCTGCCAACAGATTGATTTGAGCGCAAAGAGGATCTCGGCCCGGGCCCATCCACACATGCGGCGCTACAGTACCACGGATTGCATCGCCGGATCGTCCGACCTAATCTTGAGGACGCACCAGCAGGTCAAACCAAGGCGCAGGGGGCTGTAACCATTCGCTGCTCTGCTGCTGGCAGCTGGACGCTCAGGACACTCAGTGCGGCTTCATCGGTGCCGCGCTGGGGCCTGCCATGCGCTACACCAACACCCGCTCGATACCGCCGAGGTTGGCTTGACGCACATAGTCGGGTAACCATTGCTCACCCAGGATTTGGCGGGCCATCTCAACCACGATGTAGTCGGCCTCCAGCAAGCCGTTTTGCAGGTCGTCGCCAAAACGGCTCAGGCCCTGCAGGCAGGCCGGGCAGCTGGTAAGGATTTTGACGTTGTCGCGCTCGCCCAGCAGGCCCTGGCTACGCAACTGGGCTTCGCCCTTGAGGATTTCTTCTTCTTTGCGAAAGCGCACCTGGGTCGAGATGTCGGGCCGGTTCAGCGCCAAGGTGCCGGCTTCGCCGCAGCAGCGCTGGGATTGCAGCACCTGATCGCCTAGCAGCGCCTTGACAGTTTTGATCGGCTCCTGCTGCTTCATGGGGCTGTGGCAGGGGTCGTGGAACAAAAAGGCGCCAGCGTTTGCCAAGGTGATGTTTTTTTCCAGCAGGTACTCATGGATGTCGATGATGCGGCTGCCGGGGAAGATTTTGTCAAACTCGTAGCCCTGCAGCTGGTCAAAACAGGTGCCGCAACTGACCACCACGGTCTTGATGTCCAGGTAGTTCAGGGTGTTGGCCACGCGGTGGAACAGCACCCGGTTGTCGGTGATGAGTTTTTCGGCCTTGTCAAACTGGCCGGCGGCGCGCTGCGGGTAGCCGCAGCACAGGTAGCCCGGCGGCAGCACGGTTTGCACCCCGGCATGCCACAGCATGGCCTGGGTGGCTAAGCCCACCTGGCTGAACAGCCGCTCCGAGCCGCAACCGGGAAAATAAAACACCGCCTCGGTCTCGGCGCTGGTGGTCTGCGGGTTGCGGATGATGGGCACGTAGTCTTTGTCTTCAATGTCCAGCAGGGCGCGGGCGGTCTTTTTGGGCAGGCCGCCGGGCAGCTTTTTGTTGACAAAGTGGATCACCTGGGTTTTCAGCGTCGCCGTGCCCAGTGAGGCCGGTGGCGCGGCGGTTTGCCGGCGGGCCACCACATTGAGCAGGTCATGCGCCAGGCGCTGCGCTTTCATACCCGCATTCACCATGGCCGAGCGCGCCAGGCGGATGGTTTCGGGGTTGGTGGCGTTCAGCATGAACATGGCGGCCGCACCGGCTGGGCGAAAGCTCTTTTTGCCCATTTTGCGCAGCAGGTTGCGCATGGCCATGGTGACATCGCCAAAGTCGATGTTCACCGGGCAGGGCGACAGGCATTTGTGGCAGACAGTGCAGTGGTCGGCCACGTCTTCAAACTCTTGCCAGTGTTTGATGCTGACGCCGCGGCGGGTTTGCTCCTCGTACAAAAAGGCTTCTACCAGCAGTGAGGTGGCCAATATCTTGTCGCGCGGGCTGTAGAGCAGGTTGGCACGCGGCACATGGGTGGCGCAGACCGGCTTGCACTTGCCGCAGCGCAGGCAGTCTTTCACGCTGTCGGCAATGGCGCCGATGTCGCTTTGCTGCATGATCAAGGACTCATGCCCCATCAGGCCGAAGCTGGGCGTATAGGCATTGGTCAAATCGGCCTCTAGCCCTTGTCCCACCTCAATAGTTTGCTCTTTATTTCGTAGCAACTTGCCGCGGTTGAAATGGCCCTGCGGGTCCACCCGGGCCTTGTACTCGGCAAAGGGCTGCAGCTCCTCGTCGCTCAAAAATTCCATCTTGGTAATGCCGATGCCGTGCTCACCCGAGATCACACCGCCCAGGCTGCAGGCCAGCGCCATGATGCGCTTGACAGCGCCCTGCGCGGTTTGCAGCATGTCGTAGTCGTCACTGTTGACCGGCAGGTTGGTGTGCACATTGCCGTCGCCAGCATGCATGTGCAGCGCAGCCCAGACCCGGCCCTTGAGCACGCGCTGGTGCACCGTAATGCACTCTTTCAGGATCGGCTCGAACGCCCGACCGGCAAAAATCTGCTGCAGGGGCGCCAGCAGCTGGGTTTTCCAGCTGGCACGCAGCGCGTGGTCTTGCAGCTGGGCAAAAAGCGCGTCCACCTGGTCCAGCCAGCCCTGCCACAGGGCCCGCACCTCGCTCAGCAGCGCCAGCGCCTGCGCCACCCGGTCGCCCAGCAGCTCGGCCGAGGGAATCTCGCCCGCGTCGTCCTGCCGACCCAGCGGAAGGCCGCCCCGGGCAAAGAACTCGGTCAGGGCGTCGCACAGCGCCAGTTTGTTGCGCAGGCTGAGTTCGATGTTGATGCGCTCGATGCCGTCGGTGTACTCAGCCATGCGCGGCAGTGGGATCACAACGTCTTCATTGATCTTGAAGGCGTTGGTGTGGCGCGAGATGGCAGCGGTGCGCTTGCGGTCCAGCCAGAATTTCTTGCGCGCTTCGGGGCTGACTGCGACAAAACCCTCGCCGCTGCGCGAATTGGCGATCCGCACCACCTCGGAGGTGGCACGCGCCACGGCGTCGGCGTCATCGCCGGCGATGTCACCCACCAACACCATCTTGGGCAGGCCGCCGCGTTTGGACTTGGTGGCGTAACCCACCGCCTTGAGGTAGCGGTCGTCCAGATGCTCCAGCCCGGCCAGCAGCACGCCCGTGCGCTTTTGCTCGGCAAACATGTAGTCCTTGATCTCAACAATGCTGGGCACGGCGTCGCGCGCGTTGCCAAAAAACTCCAGGCACACCGTGCGGGTGTGGCCCGGCATACGGTGCACGATCCAGCGCGCACTGGTGATGAGGCCGTCGCAGCCCTCTTTTTGGATGCCGGGCAGGCCGCTTAAGAACTTGTCGGTGACGTCCTTGCCCAGTCCCTCTTTGCGAAACGAGGGGCCGGGGATGTCGAGCTGCTCAGTGCGCAGCAGGGTCTTGCCATCGGCCTTGAAGTAGTTCAGCTCAAAACTAGCCATCGCGGCGTCATGGATCTTGCCCAGGTTGTGGTTCAGGCGCGTCACCTCCAGCCACTCGGCCTGTGGTGTGACCATGCGCCAACTGGCCAGGTTGTCCAGCGCGGTGCCCCAGAGCACAGCCTTTTTACCGCCGGCGTTCATGGCGATGTTGCCGCCAATGCACGAGGCCTCGGCCGAGGTTGGGTCCACCGCAAACACGTGGCCGGCGCGCTCGGCGGCGTCGGCCACCCGCTGGGTCACCACACCGGCCTCCGTCCAGACCGTGGCCACGGTCTGCGCCAGGCCGGGCAGCGCCAGAAACTCGACCTCGGTCATGGCTTCGAGCTTTTCGGTGTTGATGACTACGCTCTTCCAGGTCAGCGGAATCGCGCCGCCGGTGTAACCCGTGCCACCGCCGCGCGGGATGATGGTCAGGCCAAGCTCAATGCAACCTTTGACCAAGCGAGCCATTTCAGCCTCGCTGTCAGGCGCCAGCACGACAAATGGGTACTCCACGCGCCAGTCGGTGGCGTCGGTCACGTGTGAAACGCGGCTCAAACCATCGAACTTGATGTTGTCACGCGCGGTTAAGCGGGCCAGAGCCCGCTGAGCCTTGCGCCGCAGCGCCGCCACTTCAACAAACGCGGCGTCAAAAGCCTCGACGGCCACGCCGGCGGCCTGCAGCAGCTCGCCCACCAGGGCATCTCGCTGGGGCTCGACCTCGGGGGTACGGCGCTTTTGTACTTCGGCCAACCGGTGGTGCAAGGCCTCCACCAGCAGACGCCGGCGCCTGGGGTTGTCCAGCAGATCATCCTGCAAGTAGGGGTTGCGCTGCACCACCCAGATGTCGCCCAGCACCTCGTACAGCATCCGGGCCGAACGCCCGGTGCGGCGCTCGCCACGCAACTCAAACAAATGATCCCAGGCCCGGCTGCCCAGCAGACGAATCACGATCTCCCGGTCCGAGAAGGATGTGTAGTTGTAGGGGATTTCCCGAATGCGCATCTGCGCTTGCGGCGTGGTGACGGCACCGGCCATCAGGTGCTGTATCGGCATAGGGGCGTTCATCGACAAATGTTACCGCAGCGCAACATTTCACGGCAACCCTGATGAAAACCCCAATCAAAGCGCCGGCCAAAGCAGTGTCTAATCACCTTCGCTGCATGTTTGTCATCATTTTGTCGTTGATTTTTCATAATTCCTGAATAAGCTCTGCCACTTTCACACAAGGAGTCCCCATGAACCTGAAACTCATCACGCTGGCCCTGGCGGGCGTTTTTTCCCTGCCGGCTTTGGCACAGACTGAAATCCAGTGGTGGCATTCCATGACCGCAGTGAACGGCGAGGTCGTCAATGATCTGGCCAAGA
Organism: Comamonadaceae bacterium; assembly: GCA_014190675.1. Taxonomy (GTDB): domain Bacteria; phylum Pseudomonadota; class Gammaproteobacteria; order Burkholderiales; family Burkholderiaceae_C; genus Rhodoferax. The sequence continues at coordinate 70,022 of BJGT01000005.1, forward strand.
ACTTCAACGCCAGCCAAAGCAACTTCAGGATCGTGCCAACGTTCAAGGGCACCTATGACGAATCTTTCACTGCCGCTGTAGCCGCTCATCGCGCCGGTAACGCGCCGCATATTCTGCAGGTTTTTGAGGTCGGTACCGCCACCATGATGGCCAGCAAGGGCGTCTCGGTGCCGGTGGGCAAGATCATGAGGGACGCGGGCGAGAAGTTTGACCCCAAGACCTATGTGTCGGCCGTAGCTGGCTACTACACCGCACCCAGCGGCGAGATGCTGAGCTTCCCCTTCAACAGTTCCACCACCGTGTTCTATTTCAATAAAGATGCCTTCAAGGCTGCAGGAATAGACACCGCCAAGGCGCCTGGAACCTGGCCCGAGGTGGCGCTGGCAGCGGCCAAGCTCAAAGCCAGTGGCCACAAATGCCCCTTGAGCATCGCCTGGCAGGGCTGGACGCAGTTGGAGAGCTTTTCAGCCTGGCACAACGTCGAATTTGCCACCAAGGGCAACGGCCTGGGCGGTATGGACGCGCGCATGAAGGTCAATTCAGCGCTGCATGTGCGCCACATCGAAAACCTGGCCAACATGGCCAAGCAGGGCCTGTTTGTCTACAAAGGCAGAGCCAATGTGCCTGAGGCGAGCTTCATCTCGGGCGAGTGCGCCATGATGACCACCTCCACCGGTTTTTATGGCAATGTCGCCAAAAATGCCAAATTTGACTGGGGCCTGGCGCCTCTGCCGCATTACCCGGACGTACCCGGCGCGCCTCAAAATACAGTGATCGGCGGCGCCAGCCTGTGGGTCATGGCGGGCAAGAAGGCAGATGAATACAAAGGCATTGCCCAATTCTTTACCTACCTGTCCAGGCCAGACATTCAAGCCGCCACGCACCAGCGCACTGGCTACCTGCCCATCACCATGGCGGCTTTTGAATTAACTGAAAAATCCGGTTTTTACGGCAAAAACCCGGGTACTGATGTCGGCGTGAACCAGATGATCCGCAAAACCACGGACAAGTCGCGTGGCATCCGGCTTGGCAACTATGTGCAGATCCGCACCATCGAGGACGAGGAGCTCGAGCAGGTCTGGGGCGGCAAGAAAAGCGCCAAAGAGGCGCTCGATTCAATCGTTTTGCGCGGCAACGAGTTGCTGGAGCGGTTTGAAAAAGCCAACTCGAAGAACAGCAAAGGTTAGTGGAAAAACGGGTTTTTTTTCGGTCGCCGTGGCTGCCGTGGGTGCTTATGGCTCCCCAGCTCACGGTGATCGCCGTGTTTTTTTTCTGGCCGGCAGCGCAGGCCCTGCTTCAGTCCTTGCAGCAATCAGATGCTTTTGGTACCTCGGTCGATTGGGTTGGGCTGGAGAACTTCAGCAACCTCTGGCATGACCCCGGCTATCTGGCCTCTTTTTACACCACAGCAATTTTCTCAAGCCTGGTCGCGGTGCTGGGCATCAGCATCTCGCTGCTACTGGCGGTGTTTGCCGATCGAATTGTGAAGGGTGCGCTTGTCTACACCACCCTGCTGATCTGGCCCTATGCCGTGGCACCGGCAGTGGCGGGAGTGTTGTGGTTATTCATGTTTGCGCCCAGCGTTGGCGTGGTGTCTTACGGGCTGCGCGACCTGGGTTTTGACTGGAATCACCTACTCAATGGTACCCACGCCATGACCCTGGTGGTGATGGCCGCGGTGTGGAAGCAGATTTCTTACAACTTCCTGTTTTTTCTCGCGGGGCTGCAAAGCATCCCGAAGTCGCTGATCGAAGCGGCTGCCATCGACGGCGCCCGGCCGTGGCGCCGCTTCTGGACCATCGTGTTTCCGCTGCTGTCCCCCACCACGTTTTTTCTGCTGGTGATCAACATCGTCTACGCGTTTTTCGACACCTTTGCCATCATTGATGCTGCAACCCAGGGGGGGCCCGGCAAGGACACGTCCATCCTGGTCTACAAGGTTTACTACGATGGCTTCAAGGCCATGGACCAGGGAAGTTCTGCGGCTCAATCGGTCGTGCTGATGGCTATCGTGGTGGTTCTGACGGTGGTTCAATTTCGCTTTGTTGAAAAGAAAGTGAACTACTGACATGGTGGAGCGTACGCCCCTGCTCGACGCGCTGTCCCACGCCATATTGGTTCTGGGCGTACTGGTCATCGCGTTCCCTTTGTACCTCACTTTTGTGGCGTCCACGCACACCTCAAGTGACATCGTCCACCCGCCCATGTCGCTGTGGCCGGGCTCGCACCTGATAGAGAACTACACGGCCGCCTGGAACGGCAGCGGTGGCGGTAACGGGTCTAAAGCACCAGTGGGCCAAATGATGATGGTCAGCCTGTTTAGCGCGCTGGTGATAGCACTGGGCAAGATCAGCATCTCGCTGCTGTCGGCATTTGCCATCGTGTACTTCCGTTTTCCCGGACGCATGTTCTTTTTCTGGGCCATCTTCATCACGCTGATGTTGCCGGTCGAGGTGCGTATAGGGCCAACCTACCAAGTCGTCGCTGACCTGGGCATGCTCAACAGTTACGCTGGGCTGACTGTGCCCTTGATCGCCTCGGCAACAGCAACTTTTTTGTTTCGTCAATTTTTCCTGACCGTGCCAGAAGAACTGGTCGAAGCCGCCCGAATTGATGGTGCAGGGCCGATGCGTTTTTTCAAGGATGTGCTGGTGCCTCTTTCGAGCACATCGATCGCCGCGCTTTTCGTGATTCAGTTTATTTACGGCTGGAACCAGTACCTCTGGCCCCTGCTGGTTACCACCAGCGAAAACATGTATCCGGTGGTGATCGGCATCAAACGCATGATCTCCGGTGGCGATGCCCAAACTGAATGGAGTGTGGTGATGGCAACCGCTATTTTGGCGATGTTGCCCCCCGCTGCGGTGGTGATTCTGATGCAAAAATGGTTCGTCAAGGGCCTGGTGGACACCGAAAAATAGGCCGACAACCGGTCAACTCAATATGGCATCGATCAGTCTGCAACACCTCATCAAGCGCTACGGCGTGGGCAAATCGGCTAACCAGGTGATCCACGGCGTCAGCGCCGAGATCGCCGATGGCGAGTTTGTCGTCATCGTCGGCCCCTCGGGTTGTGGCAAATCGACGCTCTTGCGCATGGTGGCCGGGCTCGAAGAAGTGACCGCGGGCGAGATCAAAATCGGCAATCGGGTGGTGAATAACCTGGAGCCAGCCGAGCGCGACATTGCCATGGTGTTCCAGAACTACGCGCTGTACCCGCACATGAGCGTGTTCGAGAACATGGCCTACGGCCTGAAGATTGCCAAGGTGCCGGCCGCCGAGATCCGGCAGCGAGTGGACAAAGCAGCCGCAATCCTGGAGATCGGCCCGTTTTTACAGCGCAAGCCGCGCGAACTCTCGGGCGGCCAGCGCCAGCGCGTGGCCATGGGCCGGGCCATCGTGCGCCAGCCGCAGGTTTTTTTGTTTGACGAGCCGCTGTCCAACCTGGACGCCAAACTGCGCGCCCAGACAAGGCTGGAGATCCAGCGGCTGCACCGCGAACTGGGCATCACCTCGCTGTTTGTTACCCACGACCAGGTCGAGGCCATGACTCTGGCGCAGCGCATGATGGTGATGAACAACGGGGTGATGGAGCAGTTTGGCACGCCCGAGGAGGTGTACAACCGTCCGGCCACCACCTTTGTTGCGAGCTTCATCGGCTCACCGCCGATGAACCTGCTCAAACAGGCGCCCGACGCCCGCCCCGGCACCATCACCGGCGTGCGGCCAGAGCACCTGGACATCGGGCCAACCGGCTGGGCGCTCACCGTCGAAGCGGTGGAGCTACTGGGCGCCGAGCGCCTGGTGTACGGCCGCTGGCAGCACGGCGGCGACGAGGTGGTGGTGCTGCGCACCGATGAGTCCCACGTCTTACCCGACTTGGGCAGCACCATACACGTGCAGCCCCGCCCGGGCAAGATGCACTGGTTTGACACCGCCAGCGGCCTACGCAAGGAGACCCCATGACCCTGGTCAGCGCCGACCACTGGCCCTACCCGCGCTGGGTGGCCCACCGGGGAGCGGGCAAACTCGCCCCGGAGAACACCCTAGCCAGCTTTCGCCTGGGCGCCGCCCACGGTTACCGCATGTTTGAGTGCGACGTCAAGCTCAGCGCCGACGAAGTGCCTTTCCTGATGCACGATGCCACCCTCAGCCGAACGACTGACGCTGCACAACGGTTGGGGTCAGGTGCCAGCGCCGTAGGGGGTGACCACCCCTGGAGCGCACTGGCCCAGCTTGACGCCGGTGCTTGGCACTCGCGCGCCCACGCCGGCGAGCCGCTGCCGACCCTGGCCAACATCGCCCACTACTGCCTGGCCAACGGGTTTTTGCTCAACATCGAGATCAAGCCCACACCGGGGCTGGAGCGGCGCACCGGCGAGGTGGTGGCCCAGCATGCCGCGGCGCTGTGGGCCGACGCCGATGTTCCGCCACTGCTGACCTCGTTCGAGCCCGACGCGCTGGCCGGCGCGCGCGACACCCAGCCCGAGCTGCCTCGTGGCCTGCTGCTCGACACCCTGTGGACCGGCTGGTTGGAAACCGCCCTTACTCGGGACTGCGTGGCCATCGTGTGTAACCACGCGCTGTGGGACGCATCCAGCGTTCGGCAGGCCAAGAGCGCGGGGTTTCGAACCCTGAGCTACACGGTCAACGACGAATGGGCGGCGCAGCGCCTGTTGGACCTGGGCACCGACGCCATCATCACCGACCGGGTCGACCTTTTCGTGCCGGCCTGACTTGCGCCCTTTGCTATCATCCCTCCCATTTTTCAGGTTTTTCGCTAGATATTGAAAGGATGTACGCCATGAAATTCCAGCTCAAACAACTCGGCCTGGCCTTAGCGGCCGGCGCACTTCTGCTGGCCGGCGCAGCCCGGGCCGCCGATCCCAAGGTGCTCAACATCTACAACTGGTCTGACTACATTGCCGAGGACACGATCAAGAATTTTGAGAAAGAAACCGGCATCAAGGTGCGCTACGACACCTACGACAACAACGAGATCCTGCACGCCAAGCTGGTGGCAGGCAAGACCGGTTATGACATCGTGGTACCGGGTTCGCACTTTGCCAAAACCCAGATCGAGGGCGGCTTGCTGCAAAAACTCGACCGCAGCAAACTCAGTAACTGGGGCAATCTGGACAAAGGTCTGCTGGAGCAACTGGCCAAGCTCGACCCGGGCAATGCGCATTTGGTGGACTGGCTATGGGGCTATGTCACGGTGGGCATCAATACCAACAAGGTGAAAGCGGCGCTGGGTGATTTGCCCATGCCCGAGAACGCCTGGAGCCTGCTGTTTGACCCCAAGTACGCCAGCAAGCTCAAGAGCTGCGGTGTCAGCGTGCTCGACTCTGCCTCTGAGGTACTGCCTGCCGCCCTGCTGTACTTGGGTAAACCACCCTACAGCCGCGACGCGGCCGATTACGCCGAAGCGGGCAAACTGCTCAAGTCGATCAGGCCTTTTGTCACCAAATTTTCTTCTTCGGGCTACATTGAGGACATGGCCGGCGGCGCGACCTGTCTGGTGATGGGTTTCTCGGGCGACATCAACATTGCCCGCAGTCGGGCAGCTGAGGCTGCCAGCGATACCAAGTCAAAGTCCAAAGCCAAGCCCAAGGCGCCGGTGCTGATCGAAGCCCTGGTACCCAAGGCCGGAGCCACGCTTTTCTTTGACACCATGGCAATTCCCAAAGACGCCAAAAATGTAGAGAACGCCCACCTGTTCATCAACTATATTTTGCGCCCGGAAGTACACGCCTCATTGACCAACAAGGTGTTTTACGCCAACCCCAACGCTGC
>BJGT01000006.1:0-60525 GCA_014190675.1 Comamonadaceae bacterium
TTAAGCAATTTACGCGGAAATAGCTTGATTAAATCAGTGGCAATTCTTGGTATCTTGCTCCTAATGCGACAGCGCCGTTAAAAAGCAGAAAACCCCGATCTTTTGGACCGAGGCTAAGTGTTTTTCTGATGAGGAATTTTGGTGGGATGTGCGGGGGTCGAACCCACGACAAACGGATTAAAAGTCCGCTGCTCTACCAACTGAGCTAACATCCCTTTAGGCTGTTCAGAGATGCTTCTCTTTACTTTTCCTAGGCGGTAAGTATAGCGTTTTTTTTATGGAATTCACCCCCTTGTAGCCTGCGACAACTGATCAATCACCCAGCCTGCTGCGCAGTGTCCGAAGGTTGCCGTGACGCTCACTACGGAACCGTAGCCGTGACAATTCAAGCTGTTGTCTAGCTGTGCTGCAGACGAGGGGTCAGCAGGGGCTACGGCCTCCCGGCTGAACACCACAGGCAGTCCGATTTTTTTTCCCTCGCGCGCCGCGCCATGATGTTTACGCAACTGGTAGCGCAGCTGTGCCAGCAGAGGGTCATGGCTGGAATTGGCAAGGTCGTCGATGTCAACGCGATGGGCCATGCGTTTTCCACCTGCCGCACCCACAGAGATGAATAATTTTTTGCTTTGCAGGGCCCAAACTGCCATGGCAATTTTCGCTTTGACTTGATCGCAGGCGTCAATCACCGCCGTGACTCCGGCGGGCAACAGACCCGGCCAGTTTTCGGGTTCAACAAAAGCCTCGATGCAGCTGACTTGACAAGCCGGATTGAAGGACTGAATACGTTCGCGCATAGCGATCACTTTGGCTTGGCCCAGGGTGGCGTCGAGTGCGTGAATCTGTCGGTTGATATTTGACTCGCTGACATGGTCAAGGTCGATCAGTGTGATGGCCTCAAGCCCACAGCGGGCCAGCGCTTCAGCTGCCCAGGAACCGACACCGCCAACACCCACCACAGCCACATGGGACTGCCTGATACGCAAGGCGCCAGCCTGCCCGTACAAACGGGCCAAACCGGCAAAGCGCCTCTCGGTGTCTAAGTCTGCCGGTCGAGCCGCCATACCTGGTAACGCAAGCCTGCCACAGCACCCGCCATGATGGCGGCCAGCGCGACGAATGAATTGAGGTTTAAGGTAGACAAGCCGCTGAGGCCCTGCCCAATCGTGCACCCCATGGCGGTGACACCGCCCACACCCATCAGCAGGGCGCCAAGCAAGTGGTTGGCCAAATCTTCGGTGCCAGCAAAGCCCTCCCAACGAAAATTTTTCATCGCCAGGGCGCACAGGCAGGAGCCCAGCACCACACCCAACACGGCCACCACCCCCACGCTGAGCTGCTTGTTTTTATCACTAAAGAACAGCAGCCAGTCAAGGGTGTGGGCGACCGGCGCCACAAAACTCAGGGCCTCAATACGACCGGAATTGGTGGCTAAAAAAGTCTCCTGCAGGGTTTCGGGGTGCTCGGCCACAAAGCCTAGGCTGCCTGTGACCCACCACATGGCGGTCACGATCAACCCCAGGCCCAGGCCGGCCAGCAGGTTGTCGGCTTGTAAAAAGCCACGCCCACTAAGCGCCCAAAGAATTAGTATGACGCCAGTGCTAGCGCCCAGCACCAAGCCGGTCAGGGGGAGCGGCAAGCCCCAGGTGGCGGATAGCCAATCAGGCAGGCTGCTGCCGCTTGGCATGGCCAACACCACGCTGTCTACCGTGGCCACCCGAAGCACCGCGGTCAAGCCTTTGAGCGTGGCAAATGCGGCCAGTCCCATCACCAACAAAACAACCATCGCCTTGAGGCTGCCGCCCCCCAGCCGAACCAGTGTTTTGCTGCCACAACCCGAAGACAGCACCATACCCAGGCCAAACATGAGGCCTCCCAAGGCCGCCGACAACCAGACCAGGCGCTTGGAAGCATAAATGACTTTGCCAGGATCGATGGTGCCAAAAAAAACCAGCAAGCCAAAGCCAACCATGGCCACGCCAGCTGCCAAGCCCCATTGGCGCATGCGGGTCCAGTCTTGCATGTTGACGATGTCACTGACGGCACCCATGGTGCAGAAATGGGTTCGCTGGGCGATGGCACCAAACAGCAGCGCTGCTGAAAAAGTGGCCCACAGCACCAGTGTGTAGAGGGCGGAAATGTCAGCGCTTTGCATGCCCGTATTTTAAGGGCCGGTGCAATTATTTCAGCAATTTGAGGCGGTCTTTGGCTGCGCCAGCAGCCTCTGAGGCCGGGTAGGCTTTGATCAAGTCATCCAGTGTTTTTCGGGCTGCGCGGGTGTCTTTGAGTTCGGACTGGCAATTTGCGACTGACAGCGCCGCTTCGGGTGCGCGCAGGTGATCAGGCGCAGTGCTGAGCATTTGGCGAAAATTAAGGATGGCTTCCTTGTAGTCACGCGTTTGGTACTGGGCATTTGCCAGCCAGAACAGGCCAGAGGGGGCATAACCACTTTTCGGATACCTGATCAAAAAATCAAAGAAGGCTTTTTGAGCCGCAGCAAAATCGCTTTTCCGAATCAGGACCATGGCCAATTCAAAGTCGCGCTTTTCGAGCAATTCTGCGGCAAACTCCCGCCCCTCGAAGAGCACCCTCACAGTATCAGGCACAGGCAACGATTTTTCTGGCTCGGCAGGTCTGGGCTCAGAAGCCTTTGCTTTGGCTTCAGGTGCTGTTGCTTGATCGGCAAGCATGGCTTGCAAGCGCTTTTCAGTGGCCCGCGCGCTGTCTTCGATCACTTGCAGGCGCTTTTCTGAAGCTTGGGATTGTTCGCTTAGCCCGCGAGCGATTTTGTCTAGGGCCAGCACCCGCTCTTCCAACTGGGCTTGGTGAAGTTTCTCTGAGGCTGCCAGAGCCGATTGCAAGCGCTTCTCTGAAATTTGAATCTGCTCATCAAGCAAGCCTTGAAAACGTTTGTTCAACGCGTTTCTTTGGTCTTCCAAGGCCTTGATTTGCGCCTGGTCCAGCTGCTGCATCTGATTTTTTTGCCGGATCTGGTCGTCTGACATTTGACGCAGCAACAACTGATTGGCCTCGCGCAGTTTGGCCATCTCATCGCGCGACTTCTGTATCTGGCTGTCGAGCTCTATCAAATTTTGGGTGATACGCGCTGACTGATCTTCCAGAAGTTGTTGCGACTGCGCATGCCTTGCCTCTGTGCTGCTGCGCAAGCCCTCTAAGTTCGCCCGAAGTACATCGCTCACCTTGAGTAAATTCTTGGTACTTTCTTCCAAGGAGTTCGCTGTGGATTCCAAAGCCCGATCATTTGCAGCAACACTCGCGCCCAAGCCAGTCAGGCTGTCCCGCATGAGTTTGAGGTCTTGCGCCAAGTCTTGGATTGATTTTTCAATTCTTTGGCGGCCGGCCTCCTGGTCCGACTGGGTTTTTTGCCTCAGACCGTCGAGATCCTGACGCAGCTTGATGATGGCCCTTCGCGACTCATCGATATCATCCAAAAACCCTGCTGTACTCAGCCCACTCGCCAGCACAAGCAGCAGGGTCAGCCAAAACTGACGAAGCGAATTGGCTCGCATAACCGCAGGCATCAACGGGCGTAGTTGATTTCTGCGCGGCGATTCTGCGCATGTGCGGCATCGTCGTTACCAGCAGCCGCAGGCTTTTCTTTGCCGAAGCTCACCGCCTCCATCTGAATGTCTGTCACACCCTGCAGGCGCATTCTGGTGCGCACGGCCTCTGCTCGTTTTTGCCCTAAAGCCAGATTGAACTCCCGACCGCCGCGTTCGTCCGTGTGTCCTTCCAAGGAAACTTGACGGGTTTTATTAGCGATCAAAAAGCGCGCGTGGGCATCGATCAGTTCCACACCTTCAGGCTTAATCTCGCTGCTGTTGTAGTCAAAATAAATCACTTTGGGGCTGGTTCTGGGGTCAGCAATTGGCCCCGAACGCGCAGTTGCGGCAGCAGCAGAATCGCTTTTACTCGCACCAGCAGCGCCCGCACCAGCAGCGCCCGCACCAGCAGCGCCCGCACCAGCAGCGGCAGCACGGGCGGCCGCAGCGCTACGGTTAGCGGCATCAGCTGCAGAACTGCTACCCGTGCCTGCAGCGGCCATGCTGGTACCCGTACCAGCAGCAGAGCCTGATCCAGCACCTACACCTGTGCCAGACGATGGAACCGCAGTCATCACCGAGGGCGGGGTGGCCAGGTTTTCTTTGAGCGCAGTCAGCGTAGAGCCCTTGGGCACGCCCTTGGCATTTTTGTCCTCAACCGAAGCTGGATCAAGCTTGACCGAAGACCCGCAGGCAGTCAACAAAGCCAGCATGCAGCCAACTATCAAAAAATGTCTCATTTCAGTACTCCTGGTAAAAAACTATTGTTTTAAAAAGGGTCCCCACGCTGGCTCACGGATATCGCCGCTTTTGCCAGCCAAGGGGCTTTGTATCTTGCCATCCACGGTGGTCGTCATCAAGGCTTCTTGTCCTTTGGCTTGGGTGGCGTAAATAATCATTCGGCTGTTGGGCGAAAAACTGGGGCTTTCATCGGCTGTGGTTTGCGTCAGGGCTAGGGGGCTGGCGTTGGCCACTGTCAAGTCTAAAACATGCAGCCGAAATGAGCCGTCAAGGTCGGACGAGACATATGCCAGCCAGCGCCCATCTGCGCTGACCGACGGCGATATATTGTATTTGCCGGCAAAGGTTACCCGCTCGGCTGTTCCGCCATTGGCCGGCATCTTGTAAATTTGCGGCGATCCGCTGGCATCACTGACAAAGTAGATGTGCCGCCCATCGGCGGTGTAAACCGGTTCGGTGTCAATATTGCCGGTTCTTCCCAAGCGGCGCGGCTCGCCACCCGCCGCATCAATGACGTTGAGCTGCGAGCCGCCGTCTCTGCTCAGCGTCAGCGCCAGGCTGCGTCCGTCGGCAGACCAGGCGGGCGCGCTGTTATTGCCACGAAAATTAGCCACCAGGCGCTTTTTACCAGAGCCGACGTCATGCACATAAACCACCGGCTTGCGCGTTTCAAATGACACATAAGCCAGTTGCGCGCCGTCGGGCGACCACGCGGGCGAAATAATCGGTTCGGTGCTGCTGAATGCGGACTTGGCGTTTTCGCCGTCGGCCTCCGCCACCCACAGGTCGTAACCTTTGACGCTGCGAGTTACGTAGGCAATTCTGGTCGAGAACGCGCCACGGTCGCCCGTGAGTTTTTCGAAAATGTAATCAGCCATGCGGTGCGAGGCCCAGCGTAGGTTGTCAGGGGTCACGGCGTACTGTTCGCCACCCAAGTCTTGGTTCTGGACCACATCCCACAAGCGAAATCGGAGGTCGTAGCGGCCATCGGCAAGCCGCGTCACACTGCCGGTAACCAGCGAATCTGCGCCCTGCTGGCGCCAGCCCGAGAGGTTGGGGCGCGAGAGCTCGTCCAAGACGGCGCCATCTGTGCCGAGCGCCACAAACTGGCCGCTGCGCTCGAGGTCTGCGCGGGCGATCAAACTGGGCTTTTGAACCGCTGCATCTTCGCCCCGGAAGGGTGCGATCGCGATTGGCAACTGCTTCATACCAACACCAGATACATCAACCCGGAACTGGGCCTGCGCGGGGGCTCCAAACAGCATCGCCGCGACAAAAGACAAAAAGCCCAACAGGTCAAGCGGGTGGCAACGGGATCTTGGATTCATCAGCACGGTTCAAGCAATAGAGTACAAAATATTTCCCAAAAGCGCCTTGGGCCTGCATAGCACACACAGCAAACCCCATGGCACCATCCAAAACTCCCAGCTGGAAAAAATAACTCCTAATAAATGCTACCACGCCGGCAAGGCAGGCCCGCAGCATCGATGTGCGTTGGCCTTGGGCATGGCGCTGCTGCGCCCAAGCTCGGCTGTAGTGCTCAAGCTTGCGCCAGTAGTGGCCTGGCGTTGGGTAGCTGTAGTGCAACAGCGGCGTCTTTAGCGCTGTTGCTGTCGCGTGGGTAAGCAGTACCCGCTCGTGTACCAGGTCGGCGCTGAAGCGGGCCGAGTCTCGCCTGAACAGGCGCAGCACATGGTCGGGGGTCCAGCCACAGTGGCGAATCCAGCGACCGCAAAATTGGGTCAGTCGAGGGATTTCATAAGCACCCTGCCCGCCCCGGCTTATCGCCTGGCGAATCTCGAGTGCCAGCGCATCCGATACCCGCTCGTCGGCGTCGATTGACAGCACCCAGTCGTGGCGGGCCAGTTGTAATGCGCGGTTTTTTTGCGGCCCAAACCCGGGCCAGTCATCCGAGACATGAACCTGCGCGCCAAGCGAACGGGCCAACTCCACCGTGGCGTCTGTGCTGCCCGAGTCAAGCAGAACAACCTCGTCAGCGAAGGCCACGCTGGCCAAACAGGCCGCAATGTTGTCGGCCTCGTTGCGGGTAATGATGATGACGCTGAGTGCCAATGGTGAGGAAACTGGGTGGTTTGCCAATTCAGAAAGCTTGGAGCATAGCCGAGCCCAGCCCTGGCCCAAGTGTGGACCAAAGCCAGCCCCGAGACACGGGTCCCGAGACACGAGACACGAGACACGATAATGCTAGGGTGAACCCGCCTCAGACAGCACCATGATCGCAAGCCAGCCTGGCCACCCCGGCGGCCTGTTGAAGCGATTGGGCCGGATTGGGCGCCATTTCAGCCGACCCCGAGCAGCCTGGGTGGTGGCGATGTTGGCAACCATCACGATGTCACTCACCGAGCCGCTGATTCCGGCCCTGTTGCAGCCGCTGCTGGACCACGGATTTCAGCAGCGCAGCTTGCCGGTCTGGCTGGTGCCTGCCGCCCTGCTGGGTTTGTTCGGCGTTCGCGGTCTGGCCGGCTTCATCGCTCAAATGGCCCTGGCCAAGTTGACAACCCAGGGACTGCTGAGGCTGCGAACCGCCATGTTCGACCGCTTGCAGCAGGCCAAGCTGTCACTGTTTAGCCAACAATCCTCGAGCGCTTTGGCCAACACCATTGTTTATGAAGTGCAAACCGGCTCAAGCCTGCTGGTGAGCGCCCTGATGACGCTCACACGAGACAGCGTCACCCTGCTGGCTCTGCTGTCTTACCTGATGTACATCAACTGGAAGCTCACGCTGATCGTGGCAGGACTGTTTCCGGCGGTCGCCTTTGTCATGCGCACACTGTCGCGGCGGCTCTACCGCCTGACCAAAACCAGTCAGACCGCCACCGATGAGCTGGCCTATGTGGTCGAAGAAAACGTGTTGGCCAATCGAGATATTCGGGTGCAGGGCGCGCAACGGGTGCAGTCTGAGCGGTTTTTTTTGCTGGCTGATGGCCTGCGCCGACTGTCCATGAAAGCCACCGCAGCCGGCTCGGCCATGACGCCGCTGACCCAGCTCTTGGCCGCAGTAGCCCTGTCCTGCGTGATCAGTGTGGCCCTGCTGCAAAGCGCAGACCAAAGCACCACGGTGGGGAGTTTTGTCGCCTTTGTCACAGCCATGCTGATGCTGGTCGCCCCACTCAAACACCTCTCCGAGCTGGCCAGCCCCATCACCCGCGGCCTGGCGGCGCTGGAACGCGGGCTGGATCTGATCGACAACATAGAGATTGAAACCGGCGGCAATTTTTCGACCGAGCGCGCCACCGGCCTGATCCGCTTCGAGCGCCTGCGCGTCGAATTCAATGACAGCAGCCCGCCCGCTGTAGATGACTTCAGCCTGACCATCGAACCCGGTGAAACCGTGGCGCTGGTGGGGGCATCGGGCGCAGGTAAAACCACGCTGGCCAACCTGCTGCCGCGCTTCGTGGAGCCAAGTGCAGGGGCTGTGCTGTTGGACGGCCATGATGTGCGGGACTGGAAGCTCGGCGCCCTGCGCCAGCAGTTCGCCCTGGTCAGCCAGCATGTCGTGATGCTCAGTGGCAGCTTGGCCAGCAATGTGACACTCGGTCAGCACCTGGACCGGCAACGGGTGCGCGACTGTCTGGTTTCGGCCAACCTCGAGGGTTTTCTGGCCGAATTGCCAGCCGGCATTGACACCGAGGTCGGCCATAACGCCATGCAGTTGTCGGGCGGCCAACGGCAGCGCCTGGCCATCGCCCGCGCCCTGTACAAGGACGCGCCGATCCTGATTCTGGACGAGGCCACCTCAGCGCTGGACGCCGAGTCCGAGCGGGCGGTGCAAGAGGCCCTGGAGCGGCTCATGCAAAACCGCACCACACTGGTCATCGCCCACCGCCTGTCTACGGTGCAGCACGCAGACCGAATCGTCGTCATGGCGGGCGGGCGCATTGTCGAATCCGGCCGGCCGAGCGAACTGCTGCGCACCGATGGCCACTATGCGCGCATGTTTCGCGCCGGCTTTGAGCACCCAAACCCAACACCAAGCCATGTCTGAGAGCAACCCGGCTGGCGCCACAGGCCGAGCCAACATCTTGTTGACCGGTGGCGCCGGTTACCTGGGCAGCCACACCTATGTTGCCCTGTGGCAGGCCGGTTTCCAACCGGTCATCCTGGATGATTTCTCAAACAGCGACCCGGCGACCCTCAAGCGGCTGCAGCAGATCACTGGCACGCCTACCCGCTGCGAGCGCGGCAGCGTGGCCGATACCGGTCTGGTGGCCGAGTTAATCAAGCTACAGCGCATCCAGGCGGTGATGCACTTTGCCGGTTTCAAAGCAGTGGGCGAAAGCGTAGCGCAACCGCTGAAGTATTACCGTAACAACCTCGGCGGCATGCTCAGTCTGCTTCAAGCCATGGGTGACAGCGCTTGCCAGACCCTGGTTTTTTCGAGCAGCGCAACCGTCTACGGCGACCCTAGCCAATTGCCAATCACAGAAGATTGCCCGCGCAGCCACACCAGTCCCTACGGTCACACCAAATTGATCTGCGAAGACATGATTGCCGCAGTGCAGCAGGCCTCGGGCGCTTGGCGAACCGCTGTGCTGCGATATTTCAACCCCGTGGGTGCGCACCCCAGTGGCTTGATTGGCGAAGCGCCGCTGGGAACGCCCAACAACCTGCTGCCCTTGGTGGCCCAGGTGGCAGCCGGTCTGCGTCCGGCTTTGAAGGTGTACGGCCAGGATTTCGCCACGCCAGACGGCACCGGCGTGCGCGATTACATCCATGTGCAAGACCTGGCCCAGGGACATGTTGCGGCCTTGGCAGCACTGCTGCGCGGCCAGGCCAGCTTCACGGTTAACCTGGGTACCGGGCGCGGCCACAGCGTGCTCGAAGTGGTGCGGGCTTTCGAGTTGGCCAGCGGTCGCCCCGTGCCCTGGCAGTTTGCGCCGCGCCGCTCGGGCGACGTGGCGAGTTGCTATGCTGACCCGGGCTTGGCAGAACACCTGCTAGGTTGGCGCGCCGAGCGCACCCTCGCTCAGATGTGCGCAGACACCTGGCGCTGGCAAGCAGGCTTGTTGACTTGAAGGCAGCAGCATGAAAACCAAACTCGCGATCTTGACCCGTAACTTTTCGAAAATAGGCGGTGGCGCTGAAAGTTTGGCGGTTTCCTTGGCCACTGCAATGCTGGAAGAATGCGACATCACGGTCATCTCGCAGGGCTTTGACCAGTCGCCCACACTTTTTAAGCACATCCAGGTGCCACGGCTGGCGCTGCGCACGCGCTGGATCAACCAACTCTGGTTCAGCTGGTACACCAAGCGCATCACCCGGCAGGGTTTCGATATCGTCCACTCCTACGAAAACCTGACCCACGGCCAGGTGCAAACCGTGAGCGTTAAAACTGTGCATGCCAGTTTGCAGCAGCGGCGCATGAGCGCCTTGCGCATCGCTTTGAGCCCACGGCTTCTGGCCTACCTGTGGCTGGAAAAAAAACGCCTGTGCAGTGCCGGACACCACAGTGTTTTTGTGTCGCAGTTTGTGCATGACGAAACCCTGGCAATCCTGCCCAACATCCCGGCGAGCAGCGTGGTGCCACCCGGCGTGGATATACCCTTGCGCGAATTTTCCAGCCAAGAAAAATCAGCTGCGCGCGATGCACTTGGCTTGCAGGCCGGCATCATGACTGTGGGCTTTGTCGGTCATGATTTCAAAAAAAAGGGCCTGGGCACGCTGCTCAAAGCAGCCGCCCTGCTGGACTTTGACCTGCAAATCATGGTCATTGGCAAACCCGCGCAAGCCAGCCAGTACAGTGATTTGGTGGCCGCGCTGGGCCCGGGTAAAAGCTGCCGTTTCATGGGCGTATTGAGCGATATGCCAAGCGCTTATGCAGCCATGGACTGCCTGGCCCATCCGACCACGCAGGATGTGTTCCCCATGGTGCTGCTCGAAGCCATGGCAAAACATGTCCCGGTGATCACCACGGCTGAGCCCTATAACAACATGGCCAGCTTGCTGCAGGACCGCAGTGATGCGGTTTTGCTGCCCTCCCCGGACGATGTCACCGGCATGGCCGCCGCTCTGGGTCAAGTCCATCGCGACCCGGATTTTCGGAAAAAACTTGCCACCCAGGGCTTTGCCTTTGCGCAGCAGTACAGCTGGGACGTGGCCAAAGCCAAGTACTACCAGGTGTACCGCAGCGTGACGAACCGTCCGCCCGGTCAGTGCCCGCCTGAGTCTGCCGTACCAGTCTGATCTGGCCCGGCCGATCGCTCGGCTGCGACTTCATTTGCGAAAGTGCCGCGGACATAGTCTTCCACGCCAATAAAGCGTCCGCTCCACAACTCGCCCAGTCGACTGGTATCGGCCCGAGAATACTCGGCCTCCTGAGCCACACCAGGCTGTATCACCAGGCCAGGAAACTGCTCTGCCACCATGGCTACCAGTTTGGATACCTTTGTCGCAATCCCGGTGCCAATGTTCAGATGGCGGTGTCGGGTAGTGCCCATCGCGAGGCTGAGGACCACGGCGGCAACATCACTGACATGGATAAAGTCCCGCTGCATTCGGCCTTGGTTATTCAGCGTGAACGGAGTGCCACGGACCAAGGCATTTTTCAGCTTGCTAAAAATCGAAAAACGATCGCGCCCGCCATAGGTGTTGAACACCCGCAAAATCTGGTACTCAATGCCATTGGCGGTGCAAAACTCGGCCACCAATTTTTCATTCAAGTGCTTGGAAATACCGTTGATCGTGATCGGGCAGCACAGGCTGTCCTCGCCGGTACGCATGTCCTCGCCATAGACTGCACAACTGCTCATCAGCACAAAGCGTTTCACCCCGTGCCGGCGGCTCGCCTCTAGCAGAGTGGCGGTTGACATCAGGTTCGAGTCGAGCAGCCGGTGGGGCTCCAAACTCGCAGAGGTCCGCAGGTCGCTGGCCGCGTGCACCACCAGCTCCGCTGCTGCTATTTTTTCATCGATGGCGCCCCAGTCTTGCCGACCTACAGCAATCACGGCGGCAGCGTTTGTTGCCGCCGCCTGTTTGCGCAATTCCGAACCAAAGTTGCCCTCAGCGCCTGTCAGCAATAGCCTCATAGGTGAGCCTGCGGTTCGCTCAGGCCTGCATTCACAACCCGCCTGCCGCGCCGATCCTCATAGCCGGTCATGCACTTGAGCAGCAGATGCAGGCAGGTGGTCGTGCGACTGACCAGCACCCGCGGCAGGGTCAGCGGGTTCAGGCCCAGCTGCCTGTGAACCCGCCCGCGCACCGTGGTGGTGGCGGTGTCGTAGCCGGCCTCCCCGGCGCAGCGGATGGCACCTTGGTCAAAGCTGCCATAGGGATAACAAAAATTTCGTATGCCGCCGGGCTGTTGCACCAAGGCTTCGAGCGTCACCCGGGCCTGGGCAATCTCCTGCCGCTGCTGGGCTAACTCAAGGCTGCAGAGGTCTGGATGAGTCAAGGTGTGAGAGCCAATCTCCTGACCAGCGTCGACCCAGGCCTGCATCTGCTGCGCTGTCATCAAAGGCACCTGAGGTACGCCGCGTTCAAGGTCCCATTGGTTGCGCTGCCCAACCCGCTGCGCCACCACATAACAGGTGGCACTGAAACCAAAACGCTGCAACACCGGCAGAGCACAGCGCAGGTTGTTTTCATAACCGTCGTCAAAGGTGATGCCAAAAACCCGCCCTGCCCTCTGACCATTCAGGTAGGGCAGCAGATCTCGCATGCACAGGCCTTTGAAGCCCATTGCCCACAAGGCTGCCATGTGTCTGCCAAACGCGCCTGGTGACACCACCAGCCCGCGCATAGGCGTGCCCCTGGGCGGGGCTGCATCAACCTGGTGGTACATCAAAATGGGAATTGGGGCCGCCGGCTTCATTGTTGCGCCTGTTAAATCAACACAATATCGTAGTCTTCCTGGCCCATTGCAGCCTCGCTTTGCAAGGAGACCGCCTTGCCAATGAATTCGCTCAGGCCTGCCAGATGCTGGCTCTCCTCATCCAAAAACAAGTCGATCACCTTGGGCGAAGCCACCACCCGGAACTCGCGCGGGTTGAACTGCCGGGCCTCGCGCAGGATCTCACGCAAAATATCGTAGACCACGCTGCGCGCAGTTTTCAGACTGCCCCTGCCCTGACAGCTCGCACAGGGCTCGCACAGCATGTGTGCCAAGGATTCGCGCGTGCGCTTGCGCGTCATCTCCACCAGCCCGAGTTGAGAAAACCCGGCGGCCATGGTCTTGACGCGATCGCGCAGCAACTGCTTGCGAAACTCGGCCAGCACGGCGTCCCGATGGTCCTCGCGAACCATGTCGATGAAGTCGGCAATGATGATTCCGCCCAGGTTGCGCAAACGCAGTTGCCGAGCAATTGCCTGCGCGGCCTCCAGGTTGGTCTTGAAGATGGTGTCGTCAAAATTGCGCGCGCCCACAAAACCGCCGGTGTTCACATCCACGGTGGTGAGAGCCTCGGTTTGGTCGATGATCAAATAGCCGCCCGACTTGAGCTCCACGCGGCGCCCAAGCGCTTTGGCGATTTCTTCATCAATCGAAAAAAGGTCAAAAATCGGTCGCTCGCCTTGGTAGTGCGCGAGTTTGGCGGCCGCCGCTGGCATGAATTCCAGGCCAAAGGTTTGCAAGGCCTCAAATTGTTCGCGCGAGTCAACGCGTATGCTCTGGGTGCTGTCGCCCACCAGGTCACGCAAAACCCGTTGCAGCAGGTTGAGGTCTTGATGTAACAAAGACAGGGTCGGCAAACGCACCGATGCGTCTTTGATGCGAGCCCATGATTTGCGCAGATAGGCAATGTCTTCTGACAACTCGCGATCGCTGGCCTCCTCGCCATTGGTGCGCAAAATAAAGCCTCCGCCACTCGAGCCCACCAGGCTGATCAGCCGGGCGCGCAGCTCATCGCGCTGCCCGGCTGATATTTTTTGCGAGACACCGACATGGTCATCCTGCGGCAAAAATACCAACATGCGCCCGGCGATGCTGATCTGGGTGGACAGGCGTGCGCCTTTGCTGCCCATGGGGTCTTTGATGACCTGCACCAACAGAGTTTGCCCTTCAAAAACCTGTTTTTCGATCGGGGCCTGGGGCTGGATGTTGCGGGCGATGCCGGGCGGCTCGCCGTCGGGCTGACGGTGCCAAACATCAGCCACATGCAAAAAAGCCGCCCGCTCAAGCCCGATGTCGACAAAGGCTGACTGCATACCAGGCAGCACCCGCGCGACTTTGCCAAGGTAGACATTACCCACCAAACCACGCCCCAGCGTGCGCTCGACATGCAGCTCCTGCAGCACGCCGTTTTCAACAATAGCAACCCGAGTCTCCTGGGGCGCCCAATTGATCAAAATATCTTCTTGCATTGGGGCGTAGTCTAGGGCCTCAACGGTAACCCAACCCGGGCCTAGGCGCGCAGGCGTGCGTTGGTCGGGTCGTACAAAGGCTCGGCCTGCACCGTGGCGCTGCAGCGTTGCCCCAGCACATTGACCTCCAGCCGCGTGCCGGGCTGCGCCAAATCAGCCCGCACATAGGCCAGCGCCACGCTTTGCTTGAGCGTGTGGCTCCAAACGCCAGAGGTGGTCAGGCCCACGTTGTCGGCACCGTGGAACACCTGGGCACAGTAAGGAGCCTCAGCCTCGCCCGGCTGGTCGAACACCAAGGGCACCAAGCGCTGGGCGGCGCCGCGGCTGTGCTCGGCCAAAAGGGCATCGCGCCCGATAAACGCCGGCTTTTTGAGGTCGATGAAGCGGTCCAGGGACGCATCCAAGGGCGAGTAACCGCTCTCCAAATCGCTCTTCCAGCCGCGGTAGCATTTGTCAACGCGCAGGCTGTCCATGGCGTACATACCAAAGTCGCGGATATCAAAAGCCTGGCCGGCCGCCCAGACCGCAGCGTACAAAGCCGACATCTGCGCGATCGGGGCGTGCAGTTCCCAGCCCAGTTCACCCACATAGTTCACCCGCAATGCCAGCATGGCACCTGCCACGGTGCTGATCTCGCGCGCACTCAGCCAGGGAAAGCCGGCGTTCGACAGATCAGCATCGGTCACCTGCGCCAGCACCTCGCGGGCACGCGGGCCGGCAATGATGAGCGAGCCCAGTTCCGCCGACAGGTCACGCACCGTCACCGGGCTGCCGGCTGGCAGGCCGCGGGTCAGCAAATCCATGTCGTGCGTGGCGGCAATCGCGGCGCTGATGATGTAGAAGTGGTCGGGCCCCAGCCGGGTGATCGTGAACTCGCTCAGCAGCTTGCCGGTGGGCGTGAGCGCGTAGGCTAGCGACACCCGGCCCGGCCCGGGCAGCTTGGAGCAGGAGAGCTGGTCCAGGTGTTGGGCCGCACCCTCGCCTTTGAGCTCAAACTTGGTGAAGCCAGGCAAGTCCAGCACGCCGACCCGCTCGCGCACTGCCGCCACCTCTTGGGCAACGGCTGCATGCCAGACGCTCTCACGCCGGAAGGAGAGGTTTTCTGCCGGCACGGTGCCATCCAAGTCAAAGTACACCGCGCGCTCCCAGCCGCCACGGGCACCAAAGCGGGCGCCTTTGGCCTTGAGGGTTTCGTACAGGGGTGAGGGACGCAGCGGCCGGCCGGCCGGCCGCTCTTCATAGGGAAAGGATGACGCGTATTCGTTCTGATAGACCTCGATCGCCTTGGCCACGGTGTAGCCGGTGGTGGCGTAGTCGGTGTAACGGCGCCGGTCCAGCGACCACAGGTCCCACTCGGTCTGGCCATGAATCACCCACTCGGCCAACGCCTTGCCGGCCCCACCGCCCTGGGTGATGCCAAAGCTGAAGGTATTGCAGTGAAAGAAGTTGCGCAGCCCGGGCTCGGGGCCGATGTAGGGGTTGCCGTCGGGTGAGTAGGGAATGGGGCCATTGACGCCCCGCTTGATGCCTGCACGCGCCAAGGCAGGCACACGAGCCATCGCGTCTTCGATATAACCCTCCAGCCGGCCGAAATCGTCATTCCACAGTTGGTTAGCGAAGTCATCGGGCATGCCGTCGAGCCACATGGGCGTGGCTTTCCACTCGTAAGGCCCGAGGATGAAGCCGTCACGCTCCTGACGCAGGTAATACGAGGTGTCGGGATCGCGCAGCAGCGGCAGGTGCTCGCTGCGGTCTTTGAGTTCCGGCACGTCTTCGGTCACCAGGTACTGGTGCGACATGACGGCAATCGGCAGATGCCGCCCGACCATGGCCATGATCTCACCGGCGCGGTAGCCGGCGGCATTGACCACCACCTCGGCCACCAGATCGCCCTTGTCGGTGGTGACCAGCCACTCGCCATTGGGCTTTTGCGCCAAAGCCGTCACCCGGGTATGCCGGCGCACGCGGGCGCCAAGCTCACGCGCGGCCCGCGCCAGCGCCTGGGTCAGCTGCGATGGATCGATATCGCCGTCGAGCGGGTCCCAAAGCGCACCCAGCAGGTCATGCGTCTCGATGAAGGGGTAGCGTTGCTTCAGGTCGCTGAGCGACAGAATGTCGTAATCCAGGCCGTTGGCCTTGGCCATGCTTTGTACATGGTGAAACTCATCCATGCGGTTGCGGGTATGCGCCAGCCGTACCGAGCCTGTCACGTGGTAGTTGATCGGGTTCTCGGCCGATGCGGCCAGTTGCCGGTAAAGAGAGGCCGAATACTTTTGCAGCTTCAGAATGCTCCAACTGGTGGAGAAGGTGGGCAGGTTGCCGGCCGCATGCCAGGTGGAGCCGGAGGTGAGCTCGTCTCGCTCCAGCAGCAAGGCGTCCGACACACCCATCTTAGCCAAATGGTACAAACAACTGCAGCCGACGACACCGCCACCAATGACGACGACTTTTGCATACTCTGTCATATCCGTCTCCCTGAAGCTGTGGCCGAAGACACCCGTGGTGAGCACAGCACAAAGCGGCAAATTTTGCCCATAAATTATAAAAAACTGAGTGAAATTTTTGTCTTATATTTCACATTCGTGTAGTTCTATTGAGTTTTTTCATCAAGAGGCGATTCCATGGACCTGCCAAATCGGGTGCAAGTGGTGATTGTGGGCGGCGGCATTGTGGGCTGCAGCATCGCCTACCACCTCACGCTGAGGGGTTGCACCGACGTGGTGCTGCTCGAGCGCAAGCAGCTCACCTGTGGCACCACTTGGCATGCGGCGGGCTTGGTCGGGCAATTGCGTGCCACCTACAACCTGACGCGCCTGGCGCAGTACACAACCTCGCTCTATGCTTCACTCGAGCAAGAGACCGGGCAGGCCACCGGGTTTCGGCAGACCGGTTCCGTAGCCGTAGCTACCCATGCGGCCCGGATGGAAGAGTTGCTGCGCGGCGCGTCGATGGCCAAATGCTTCGGGCTTGAGGTGCAAACCCTGACCCCTGGTGAAATCGGTGAGCTCTGGCCTGGCGTGCACACCGGCGACCTGGTCGGCGGCGTGTTCCTGCCCAAGGACGGCCGCACCAACCCGATCGACACCACCCAGGCCCTGGCCAAAGGGGCCAAGAGCCGCGGCGCACGCATTTTCGAGAACACCAAGGTCGAGGAGATCCTGGTTGAAAACGGCTGTGCCGTCGGCGTGCGCACGGCCCAAGGCCTGCTGCGCGCTGACACGGTGATCAACTGCGCCGGCATGTGGGCCCATGAGCTCGGCGCCAAAGCCGGCAGCACGGTGCCGCTGCACGCAGCCGAGCATTTCTACATCGTGACCGAACCCATGGAGGGGCTGTCGTCTGGCCTGCCGGTGTTGCGCGACCCCGATGGTTGCGCCTACTTCAAGGAAGACGCCGGCAAGTTGCTGGTGGGCTGGTTTGAACCGGTGGCCAAACCCTGGGGCATGAAAGGCATCCCTGAGAGCTTCAGTTTCGACCAGCTGCCCGACGACCTGGAGCACATTGAGCCCCTGCTGACGGCTGCCATGCACCGGACACCAGCCCTGGCCAAGACCGGCATTAACCTGTTTTTCAATGGCCCTGAAAGCTTCACGCCCGACGACCGCTACCTGCTTGGCGAGACACCCGAGGTGCGCAAGCTGTTTGTCGCGGCCGGCTTTAACTCGATCGGCATCCAGTCGGCCGGTGGTGCTGGCAAGGTGCTGGCCGACTGGGTTATTGACGGCCACCCGCCCATGGACCTGTGGGATGTGGACATTCGCCGCTGCATGCCATTTCAGCGCAACCGGCGCTACCTGAAAGACCGCACGGTGGAGACCCTGGGGCTGCTGTACGCCATGCACTGGCCCTTCCGGCAGCCCGAGACAGCACGCGGCGTGCGCCGCTCCATCCTGCACGACCGGCTGCTGGCGCATGGCGCCTGCTTTGGCGAGGTGGCGGGCTGGGAGCGGGCAAACTGGTTTGCACCCAAAGGCGTCAAAGCCGGGTACGCCTACAGTTACGGTCGGCAAAACTGGTTTGACTACTCGGCCCAGGAGCACATGGCGGTGCGCGAGGCAGTTGGGCTGTTTGACCAATCCTCATTCGCCAAATTTCTGGTCCAAGGGCCGGATGCCGAGCGGGTGCTCAATCAAATCTGCTCCAACGATATCGCTGTGCCGGTGGGCAAGATCGTCTACACCCAGTGGCTCAATCCCCGCGGCGGTATCGAGGCAGACCTGACCGTGACGCGCGAGGCGCCAGACCGATTTCTGGTCGTGACCGCCGCCGCCACCCAGGTGCGCGACTTCGCCTGGCTGCAACGCCAGATTCCGCAGGACGCGCGGGCCACGGCGACAGATGTCAGCGCAGGCATGGCCGTGCTGAGCCTGATGGGGCCGCGCTCGCGCGAACTGCTGGCCACGCTGACCGATGCCGACCTGTCCAACAGCGCTTTTCCGTTCGGCACCTCGCAGACCATCGACCTGGCCTATGCCCGGGTGCGGGCCAGCCGTATCACCTATGTCGGCGAACTGGGCTGGGAACTGTACATCCCGACCGACTGTGCGCCGGCCGTGTTCGACGCGCTGATGGCCGCAGGCGAGCCCTTTGGCTTGCGGCTGGCCGGCTACCACGCCCTGAACTCGCTGCGCATGGAAAAAGGCTACCGACATTGGGGCCATGACATCAGCGACGAGGACACACCGGTGCAGTCAGGCCTGGGCTTTGCCGTAGCCTGGGACAAGCCGGGTGGCTTCATTGGCCGTGATGCACTGCTCAGCCAAAGGCAACAGGGCGTTAACCGGCGCCTGGTGCAATTTGCGCTGAGCGACCCCACGCCGCTGCTGTACCACAACGAGCCGATCTGGCGCAACGGGGTGATCGTCGGCCGCATCTCATCTGGCATGTTCGGCCACGCCTTGGGCCAATCGCTGGGCATGGGCTATGTCGAAAATTCGACTGGGCTGGCCGACAAAGACTTTGTCATGGCGGGCCGCTACGAGATCGAAGTGGCTGGCGTCAAGGTTACCGCTACAGCGTCCCTGGTGCCTTTCTACGACCCGAGCAGCGCCCGCATCAAGGGGGCTGCCGACCGGGCCCCAGCCTCGGGCCAGTAACATGGCCATCCAAGCGCTGAGCCTGCCACTGCCCGACGAGTCAGCGCGGGTCGAGGCTAGCCCGGAGCAGCTTGACCCAGAGGCCGCCATCGGCGAACAGTTGCGTGAGCTGCGCCAACCCGGCCGACATCCCGACCCGGGTGCTATGGGTGATCACACCATCGCACTACTGAGATAAATTGGAATCTGACCCTAATTATTGCTAATTATTTAATTGGGGTCAGATTCCAATTAAATCAGCCTGCACCGGCCAGGCCATTGTCTGCATTTCTTCGTTTCCTAACCCGCTCATGTATGCATGCAAGGCATGGCCTGGGCTACTCTGAAAAGTGCAAGCCAAATTCGCCGAGCAGCTGCGCGGTTTCAAACAAGGGCAGGCCCATGATGCCGGTGTAACTGCCTGAGATATGCGTGACAAAGGCCGCCGCCCTGCCCTGCACCGCATAGGCGCCGGCCTTGCCCATAGGCTCGCCGGTGCGCACATAGCGGCTGATGGCTTGGGCGTCGAGCTGGGCAAAGCGCACTTGTGAACGGCTCAGCGCCTGCGCCTGCTGCCGGCCCTGGCCCACCGCCACAGCGGTGAGAACCCGGTGGGTGCGGCCAGCCAGTTGTGCCAGCATCGATGCGGCATGGGCAGCATCGGCGGGCTTGCCCAGGATGGTGCGGCCCAGTGCCACGGTGGTGTCGGCACATAAAACCGGCGCATCTGGCAAATTGCGCCGCTTCAAGCGCTGCTGAGCACTGGCCAGTTTGAGCTGCGTGACCCGCCGCACATAGGCCAACGGTGCCTCATTCGAACGAGCCTGCTCCAGCGCTTCAGCGTCTTCTGCGGGCTCTGGCAACAGGAGTTCGTAGGGCACGCCAAGTTGCTCGAGCAACTGTTGCCGGCGCGGGCTTTGTGAGGCGAGATAAATAAATTTATTCACGGTGATAAGGGTGCTTGGCATTGATCGACCAAGCCCGGTACAACTGCTCAATCAGCAACACCCGAACCAAGGCATGGGGCAGCGTCAGGTCTGAGAGCCGAATGCGCTCATGCGCGGCCTGCCTGAAGGCCGGCTCAAGCCCGTCCGGGCCGCCGATCACCAGCGCCACATCGTCGGCATCAAGCTGCCAGGCCCGCAACTTGTCTGCCAGCGCCACGGTGCTGAGCGCGGTGCCGCGCTCGTCAAGCGCCACCACACGGCAGCCCTTGGGCAGCGCAGCTTCGATGCGCTCCCGCTCTGCAGCCAGCAGGGAGGGCAGGCTGCGCGAGCCGCGCGGCTCGGTTTTGACGGCTTTGAGTTCGACCTTGAGCTCGGCTGGAAAGCGTTTGGCATAGTCAGCCCAGGCGCTTTGCGCCCAGTCGGGCAGACGCTGGCCGACCGCAACAATCAGCAGCCGCACGGGCCCGCCCTCAGGCGCTGGACGCAGCAGCTTTTTTGGCCGCCGGCTTTTTAGCCACGGTCTTGACCGCTGTCTTGGCCGCCGTCTTGGCCGGGCGCTTGGCCGGAGTTTTCGCCTGGGCTTTGGCCGCGGCGGTCTTCTTGATCTGGGCCTTTGACGGGAAGGCCTGCGCGACCCCTTTTTTGGCCGCATTGGAGCGTTTCAGGCCAGTCACTGGCGGAACGACACTTTTGGGGGCGGCCTGAATTTTGAGCAGCGGCTTGGCCATGCCTAATTTCAGGCGTACCGCCTTGTCGCCCCACAACTCTTCGAGGTTGTAGTACAGCCGAATGTTGGGCTGCATCACATGCACCACCGCCTGCCCGCAGTCGACGATGATCCATTCTGCATTGGCCTCGCCCTCGAGGCGGGGCTTGGGGAAACCAGCCTCGCGTACCGCATCCGAAACGCTGCTGGCCAATGCCTTGGTCTGCCGGTTGGAACTGCCCGAGGCCACAATGACCCGCTCAAACAGCGCCGACAGGTGTTCGGTATCAAACACCTTGATGTCCTGCGCTTTCACGTCTTCCAGGCCATCGACGATGGCCCGCTGGAGTTTTTGAATGTCTTTTTTGGCGGTGGTGGCAGTAGTCATCAAGTAGCTTGGTAGAGGTGATGGTCTTCAATATAACGGGCCACTGGCTCCGGGACCAGCGGGCTCACGTTTTGGTGTGCACCCAGGCGGGCGCGAAGCTCTGTGGCGCTAAGCGCCATGGGCGCCATAGGCAGGCGCAAAAATCGCTGCTTCCAGGCTTGCGGGACCTGAAAATCGCCATCTGCCCCGCTGCTTGTCAGCCTCGCAGCGATGCAGATTGTAGCCAGGCCGGGGATTTTCGCGCCCTCGTGCCAGTGCTGCCAGGCCCGGGCCTGGTCTTCACCAATCAGCAAAAACAGATCTGCGCCCGGCCAATCGGCAGCAATCTCCCGCAGTGTGTCAATGGTGTAGCTCGGACCTGGTCGATCAATTTCTCGGGCATCGATCGCCACCCGGGCCAAATCACCAAAGGCCAGCTTGGCCATCGCCAGGCGGTGGTGGGCCGGGCTCAGGATACGCTGTTTGTGCCAGGCCTGACCAGTGGGCAGGATGAGCAAGCGGTCGAGCGCCAGGTGCTGCAGCGCGCTGCGTGCCAAGGTCAGGTGGGCCGCATGCGGCGGGTCAAACGAGCCGCCAAACACGCCAATTTTCGGGTTGCCAGTCAACGGGTTTCTCAGTCAGTGGCGCTGTGCTCAAGCCAATCACGGCGCACCAGAAAGTGGCTGTAGAGCCGGGCTTCGGGCGAACCCTCCTGGGGCTTGTTCTGGTAGGACCAACTCACCAGCGGCGGCATCGACAGCAAAATAGATTCGGTGCGCCCACCCGATTGCAGACCAAAGTGGGTGCCCCGGTCCCAAACCAGATTGAACTCAACATAGCGGCCGCGGCGGTACAACTGGAAGGCCCGCTCGCGCTCGCCATAGGGGCTGTCCTTGCGCCGCTGCACGATCGGCAGGTAGGCCGGCAGCAGGCCGTCGCCCAGCGCCTGCATCATGGCCAGGCTGCGTTCGAAGCCAAGCTCGGAAAAATCATCAAAAAATACGCCCCCCACGCCGCGCTGCTCGGCCCGGTGTTTGAGCACGAAATACTCATCGCACCAGGTCTTGAAGCGGGGGTATTTGTCCGCCCCAAAGGGCTCGAGCGCCGCTTTGCAAGTGGCATGAAAGTGGCGGGCGTCTTCGTCAAAGCCGTAGTAGGGGGTCAGGTCCATGCCACCGCCAAACCAGCACACGCTGCTCCCGTCGCTGCCCTGTGCGGCCAGCATGCGCACATTCATGTGCACTGTGGGCACATAGGGGTTGCGGGGGTGAAACACCAGCGACACGCCCATGGCCTCGAAGGGCGCGCCGGCAAGCTCCGGGCGGTGCTGGGTGGCCGATGGCGGCAACCGGGGCCCGCGCACATGCGAGAAACCGCAACCGGCCCGCTCAAACACCGAGCCGGCTTCCAAAATTTGCGTCACGCCCGTGCCTTGCAACAGTTCGCCGGGGGCCTTCTCCCAGGCATCGACGACAAAGCTGCCGCCATCCACAGCCACCACAGCCGCTGTAATGCGGGCCTGCAGGCCCAACAAGTAGTCCCGCACCCCCGCCACTTGGGTTTGCTCAAGCTTTGTTGCCGCCATGGTCATCCCGTGGGTTTGTCGTTTGTTCGCGGCTTGAGGGCCCGGTGGCCGATATCACGCCGGTACTGCATGCCATCGAGTTCAATACCCTGGATGACGCCGTAGACCCGTTTCTGGGCCTGACGCAGGTTGTCGGCCAGGCCGGTCACGCACAACACCCGCCCGCCGCTGCTCAGCAAGCGGCCCTGCTGAAGGGTGGTGCCGGCATGGAACACCATCGCCTCCTCGCTGCCCAGTTGGGGCAGGCCGCTGATCGGGTCGCCGTGGCGCGGCTGCAGCGGATAGCCCTGGGCAGCAAGCACCACGCCCACGGCGGTTCGGCGGTCCCACTGCAGTTCGATTTGGTCGAGTTGCCCCTGCGCAGCGGGCTCTGTTGCAGCCAGCAAAAGCTCGAACAAGTCAGACTTCAGCCGCATCAAAATTGGCTGGGTTTCGGGGTCGCCAAGCCGGCAATTGAACTCCAGCGCCCTGGGCTGGCCGGCGCTGTCGATCATCAGGCCGGCATATAAAAAGCCGGTGTAGGGTATGCCCTCGGCTGCCATGCCGCGCAGTGTGGGCAATATGATTTCCCGCATCGCCCGGGCATGCACTGCCGGCGTGACCACCGGCGCCGGCGAGTAGGCCCCCATGCCGCCGGTGTTGGGGCCCTTGTCGCCATCGAGCAGGCGTTTGTGGTCTTGGCTGGTGGCGAGTGCAAGCGCGCTCTTGCCGTCGCACATGACAATGAAACTGGCCTCTTCGCCGCTCAAAAACTCCTCAATCACCACCCGCGCACCGCCGCTCTGTACCCCGGAGCTCGGGCTGTCTTGCAGCATGGCAGACGCCGCCTGCTTTGCCTCGGCCAGGGTTTCGGCCACCACCACCCCCTTGCCCGCAGCCAGCCCGTCGGCCTTGACCACAATCGGCGCACCACACAGGTCGATATAAGCATGGGCGGCCACAACATCGGTAAACACCTGGTACTTGGCAGTTGGAATACCGTGGCGCTGCATGAAAGCCTTGGAGAAGGCTTTGGAACTCTCGAGTTGAGCAGCCTGGCGGGTTGGGCCAAAGACCCGCAGATCCAACAGCCGGAATTCATCAACCAGGCCCGCTGCCAGCGGCGCTTCGGGCCCGACCACGGTCAGCCCGATCTGGTTGGCAACTGCCCAGGCTCCAAGCGCCTGAACATCTGTGATGGGCACATTTTCAAGGGCTGCATCCAGCGCTGTGCCACCGTTGCCCGGCGCCAGATAAACTTTTTGCACCCGGGGAGATTGCGCCAGCTTCCAAGCCAGGGCATGCTCACGGCCACCGCCACCAACCACCAAAACCTTCATGCGGTCACGCTGTCAAATTGGGCGTTGTGGTAGACCTCTTGCACATCATCGAGTTCTTCGATGACATCGAGCAGTCTTTGCATGCGCAGCGCATCCTCGCCGCCGAGCTCCACCAAGTTTTCTGCCCGCATGGTCACGCCCGCCACCGCTGGCACAAAACCTGCCGCTTCCAAGGCGTTGCGCACCGCCTCAAAATTCACCGGCTCGGTCAACACCTCAAGCGCACCATCATCACCCTTGATCAAATCCTCGGCGCCGGCCTCCAGGGCGATGTCCATCACCCGGTCTTCCGGCGTGCCAGGGGCAAAAATCAGCTGGCCGCAGTGCTTGAACTGGAAAGCCACCGAACCTTCAGTGCCCATGTTTCCGCCGTGCTTGCTGAAGGCGTGGCGCACCTCGGCCACAGTGCGTACCCGGTTGTCGGTCATGGTGTCGACAATGATGGCAGCACCGGCAATGCCATAGCCCTCGTAGCGGATTTCTTCATAGCTCACCCCCTCCTGGTTGCCGGTGGCCTTGTCGATGTTGTACTTGATGCGCTCAGCCGGCATGTTGGCGGCCTTGGCCTTGTCTACCGCCAAGCGCAGCCGCGGGTTGGCACTAAGCTCGCCGCCACCGGCACGGGCTGACACGGTGATCTCGCGAATGATGCGGGTCCAGATCTTGCCGCGCTTTTCGTCCTGTCGACCCTTGCGGTGCTGGATATTGGCCCATTTGCTGTGTCCTGCCATGGGGAATCCTTCAAAAAATTCGTTACGCTATCGACTGAATTGTACTTTTTGGGATTTTTATGGGCTCCAACCAAGACAGCGGCATCCTGATCGCCCAGCGCAGCGCCGGCAAATCCCTGGTGCAAAGTTTTCTGCGCCCAGACAAGGCCAACCGCCACGGCCTGATTTCTGGGGCCACCGGCACTGGGAAAACCATCACCCTGCAAACCCTGGCCGAGGGCTTTTCAGCGCGCGGGGTGCCGGTCTTCATGGCCGATGTCAAAGGCGATCTCAGTGGCCTGTCAGAAGCCGGTGCGCTGGGCGGTAAATTGGCGAAGGTGCTCAAAGAGCGGGGGCTTGATGTGCCTGAATTTTCAGCCTGCCCGACCACCCTGTGGGATGTTTTTGGCGTGCTGGGCCACCCGGTGCGCGCCACCGTGAGCGATCTCGGGCCGTTGCTGCTGGCACGCATGTTGAATCTCAACGACACCCAGGCCGGCGTGCTGCAACTGGTGTTCAAGATTGCCGATGACGACGGCCTGCTGCTGCTTGACATGAAAGACCTGCGGGCGATGTGCCAGCATGTTGGTGACAACGCCAGTAGTTTCACCACCGAATACGGCAACATCAGCGCGGCGAGCATTGGCGCCATTCAGCGCGGTCTGATGCAAATTGAAGCCCAGGGCGGCGAGAGTTTTTTTGGCGAGCCCATGCTCAACATTGCCGACTTCATGCAAACCGATGCACGTGGCCGGGGCCTGGTCAACATCCTGGCCGCTGACAAATTGATGAGCGCGCCGCGCCTGTACGCTACTTTTTTGCTGTGGTTGCTCAGCGAGTTGTTTGAAACCCTGCCCGAGGTGGGCGACCTCGACACGCCCAAGCTGGTGTTCTTTTTTGACGAAGCTCACCTCTTATTCAAAGACGCGCCCAAGGTGCTGGTCGAGCGCATCGAGCTGGTGGTCCGGCTGGTTCGATCCAAAGGCGTTGGGGTGTTTTTTGTCACCCAAAACCCGCTGGATATTCCGGATTCGGTGCTGGCCCAGTTGGGCAACCGGGTGCAACATGCGCTGCGCGCCTTCACACCGCGCGACCAAAAGGCGGTCAAAGCGGCGGCCGACACCATGCGCGCCAACCCCGGACTCGACCTAGCCGCAGCCATCACCGAGCTCGGCGTGGGCGAGGCACTGGTCAGCCTGCTGGACGATAAGGGCCGCCCAGTCCCCACCGAGCGGGTCTATGTGTTGCCGCCGGCCAGCCAGATCGGGCCGATCAGCGCGGCCAAGCGGCAGGCTTTGAGGGACCAATCCCTGGTGGCCGGCGTCTATGAGACCACCGTAGACCGCGAGTCGGCGTTCGAGGCTTTAAAGGGCCGCACCCAGGCCCGCCTGGTTGCCGTGCCCGCTCAGGCCGCAGACCATGGGTCAGATCAGGGCGCTGCACCGGCGGCTGAGCCAGCCCGCGGCATGCTGGGAGGCCTGGGAGATTTATTGGGCGGCGGCGCTCGTCGCAGCCGTGCCAGCGTGGGCGAACAACTGATTAAAAGCGCTGCGAGTTCCATCGGCCGGGAATTGGGCCGGCAGATCATTCGCGGGGTGCTGGGCGGCATTTTTGGCGGCTCAAGGCGCTAGTTGCCGGTCGCAATTTTTTTTGACTAAACCCACTGCCCGAGCGCAGACCGCCGGCCGGCGGCGCCAATCCGGCATCCATCCTGCCGGCACCGCCCACAAAACGGATACGATAATTCAGATCATCCGAAACCAACCCAGGAGAACTGCATGAACCGCATCACCTTGACCCTCACCGCCCTGCGCCAACTTGCCGGGTGGGGTGCCGCCGCAGCAGCGGCACTGGCCCTGTGTGTCCCAGCCCAGGCCCAGAACACCAAAGTAACCGTCGCTATCTCGGGCTGGACCGGCTTTGCGCCACTGGTCCTGGCTTATGAAGCCGGACTCTTCAAGCAGCAGGGCCTGGATGTCAGCATCAAAAAAATCCCGCAAAAAGACCGCCATCTGGCGATTGCCTCGGGCGACGTGCAGTGCGCCGCCACCACCGTGGAGACCTGGGTGGTCTGGAACGCCAACGGTGTTGCCACCACCCAAATCTTCCAGCTCGACAAGAGCTTTGGTGCCGACGGCATGGTGGTCAAACCCAGCATCAACAAAATAGCCGACCTCAAGGGTAAGACCGTGGCGGCCAGCGCTCCGGGCACCGCCCCCCACTTCACGCTGGCCTGGATGCTCAAGAAAAACGGCCTGAGTCTCAAAGACGTGACCATCGTCAACCTCGAGCCACAGGCTGCCGCCAATGCCTTCATTGCGGGCAACACGCAAATCGACGCTGGCATGACCTACGAGCCCTACCTGGGTGCGGTGCGGGCCAAACCCGAGGCCGGCAAAATCCTGGCCACCACGCTCGACTACCCGATGGTGATGGACACCTTTGGCTGCACGCCAAAATTTCTGGCCGACAACCCAAAGGCTGCACAAGGCCTGACCAACGGCTACTTCGCGGCGCTCGAGATGATTAAGGCCGAGCCCAAAAAGAGCTTTGAAATCATGGGTGCTGATGTCAAGCAAAGCGGCGAGCAGTTCGAGAGCTCGCAAAAATACCTGCGCTGGCAAGACAGGGCGGCCAACCAGAAGTTCTTCGCCGGTGAACACGCTGCCTTCACCAAAGAGGCTGCGGAGTTGCTGCTCGAAGTCGGCATCATTCGCAACATGCCCGACCTGAGCCGCCTGGTTGACACCCGCTTCATCAACTAAACCCTGCCCCTTCCGCCCACCGCTCTTCCCTGCGCCTGCCAAGCGATCCCCCTTGCCGGGGACAGAGCACGCCCCCATGAAGCCACTCACACCCGTTGCGCCCGGCACCCGAATAGTGCTGGGCCTGGCCTTCTTTGTGCTGTTCACGCTGCTCTGGTCGGCTGTGACCTTCAGCGGTTTTGTCAGCAAGACCTTTCTGGCCGACCCCTGGATGATGCTCACCAGCGGCTGGCGGCTGCTGACCGAATATGGCTTTGCCAAGGACATCGGCATGACGGTGTGGCGTGTGCTGGGCGGCTTCTTGATTGCCGCCGCCCTGGCCCTGCCACTGGGGGTGCTGATGGGTGCTTACAAGCCGGTCGAGGCTTTTTTTGAGCCCTTTGTCAGCTTTGCCCGTTACCTGCCAGCCAGCGCCTTTATTCCGTTGCTGATCCTGTGGGCCGGCATTGGTGAGGCGCAAAAACTTGCGCTGATTTTCATTGGCAGCTTTTTTCAGCTGGTGCTGATGGTTGCTGTGGCGGTGGGTAACACCCGGCGCGACCTGGTGGAGGCAGCCTACACCCTGGGCAGCACCAACGCCAGCCTGGTCAAGCGGGTGCTGATACCTGGTGCCGCGCCCGGGATAGCCGAGATTCTGCGCATGGTACTGGGCTGGGCCTGGACCTATGTGATCGTGGCAGAGCTGATCGGTGCGAGCAGCGGCATTGGGCACATGATCACCGACAGCCAGTCCTTGCTGGCAACTGACCAGATCATCTTCGGCATCATCGTGATCGGCCTGATCGGCCTGTGCAGCGATTTGCTTTTCAAGTGGGCCAACCGCCGCCTGTTTCCCTGGGCGCTGCTGGATCGCTGAGCAGTGCCGCACCCGGGCCCCAAGCCATGACCTCCCCCATACTCACGGTACGCGGTGTCTCGCGCAGCTTTCCCTCTGCCAGCGGCAGCGCTCCCACGGCTGCGCTGCAGGCCACTGAGCTGATCGTGCAGGAAAACGATTTTCTGACCCTGCTTGGCCCCAGCGGCTGCGGCAAGAGCACCTTGCTGCGCATTGTTGCGGGCCTGGACACCCAGACCAGCGGCGAGGTGCTGCTTGACGGCCGGCCCATCCACGGCCCCGGTGCCGACCGTGGCATGGTGTTCCAAAGCTACACCCTGTTTCCCTGGCTAAGCGTGCAGGAGAATATTTGTTTTGGTCTGCGCGAGCGCGGCCTGCCCCGGGCTGTGCAGCTTGAAACCGCCGCCGCATTCATCGACAAAGTGGGTCTGAACGGCTTCGAGAACCATTTTCCCAAGCAGCTCTCGGGCGGCATGCAGCAGCGCGTGGCGATTGCCCGCGCCCTGGCCAACGGCCCGCGCATGCTCTTGATGGACGAGCCTTTTGGCGCCCTCGACCACCAAACCCGCGAGCTGATGCAGGAGCTGCTGCTGAGCATCTGGGAAGCCGAGAAAAAAACCGTGTTGTTTGTCACCCACGACATCGACGAGGCGGTGTTCATGGGCAGCCGGGTCGCCGTGATGAGCGCCCGCCCCGGGCGCATCAAACTCGACCAGGCCGTGCCGCTGCCGCACCCCCGCCATTACGCGGTCAAGACCAGCACCCCCTTCATGCAACTCAAGGCCGAGTTGACCGAGCAGCTGAGGTCAGAGGTACGCGCCGCCCAAGACATGGATGTGCGGGCAAGCCGGGCATGACCGGCGGGCAACTCGCTGGTCGCTGGCGGCTGATCCGACTCAGGCTTTGTTTTGGGGGGGCGGCGTGTCGATCGGGCTGCCGGCTTTGAGCAGGTCGTCAAGCAGGGCCATGGCGCCGCTGCTGCTGGCAGCGTAGGGGTCAAACTCAGGGTGATTCAGCAGCACCATGGGGTCTGAGGCGGACAACTCCACCAAGGCCATGGACCACGCACCAAATCGCCTTTGGCTGATTTCCTCAAACGACAACAATTCCACATCCTGATGCCGTTTGTCTGAAATGATGCTGGCGTAAAGACGGTTGACCGCCGCGCGCTCGCCTTCAAGCACTTGCAGGTAAAGCCCGGAGCCCTGGCACAACACGCCGGTGATGCCCGCGGGAGAGTTGTGTCTGCGGGCACTGGCCAAAATAGCCGCTGTGACGGTGGTGGTCACCGGCCCGACTGCCCGGCTGACATAAAGCGCACGAACCAACATGGGGAAGACCTTTCTAAGCAGGCGGCCAAGCTGCCCGGTAAGCGCAGTTTGGCCGAGGCACAGACCTTATCACAGCAGCACAGGCCGCAGGCTGCAAGCCCATGGGCAGATACGGCCAAGCGCCGACCAGCTAGGCGGTTTAAAAGCGCGGTCTTTGTTTGCTGAAACCGGGTTGGTGCTTGCGCATCTCGCTGGCATCATCGCGTTGGCGAATGCCGCAGTGCAAAAAATTGGTGTGCAGGCGGGCCAGGGCGCTCCGGTCAAGTTTGACCCCCAGGCCAGGGCCGGCGGGCGGGGCGAGTTGGCCCTTGATGATGTGCAGTTTGCCGCCCTCGATCACCTCGTCCT
Source organism: Comamonadaceae bacterium (assembly GCA_014190675.1). Taxonomy (GTDB): domain Bacteria; phylum Pseudomonadota; class Gammaproteobacteria; order Burkholderiales; family Burkholderiaceae_C; genus Rhodoferax. The sequence goes on from BJGT01000006.1 coordinate 29,608, forward strand.
CCTGCCAGGGGTAGTGGGTGTCGCAGGCATAGGACAGGTTGGGCAGGGTCACGCCCAAATGCGTCATGGCCGCCAGGCTGATGCCCAGATGCGAGTTGGAATGCATGGAAATACCCAGACCAAACACCCGGCCGATGGCCGCGAGCTGCTGCGAGGCGCGCAGCCCGCCCCAGTAATGGTGGTCCGAGAGCACCACCTGCACCGCGTTCAGGGCCACTGAGCGCGGCAGGTGGCCAAAGGCAATGGTGACCATGTTGGTGGCAAGCGGCATGGTGGCAAACCTGGCCACCTCGGCCATTTCTTCCAAACTGCCGACCGGGTCCTCGAGGTATTCGAGCAGCCCGGGCTCAGACAGCGCAGGCATCAGGCGGCGGGTGGTAGACACCGACCAGCCGCCATTCGGGTCGATGCGCAGCGGGTGCCGGGGAAAAGCCGCACGCAGGGCACGCAGCCCGGCGATTTCCAGCTCGGGCTCAAACACGCCCGCCTTGAGCTTGATCGAACCAAAGCCATAGTGGCCCACCATGCGCTGCGCCTGTGTCACCAGTTGCTCGGGCGTCAGGGCCTCGCCCCAGGGGTCTGTGGCATAGCCCGGATCAGCATGGTGCCTGGCGTATTTGTAGAACAGGTAGGCGCTGTAGCTGACATGGCTGCGCAGCGCACCGCCCAGCAAGTCATACACCGGCCGCCCGGTGATTTGCCCCTGCAAATCCCAGAAAGCCACCTCGAATGCGCCCAGCGCACTGGCCCGGGCCTTGTCGCCCTGGGGCGGATAGGCTGCGCCGATGTCTGGGTTGTCGCCCATGCAGCGGTAGACCACCTGGGTCAGGGCGTTGAGCGCAAAGGGATCGAGCCCGATGAGCTCAGGGGCAATGCGGTTCAGATCAGCCAGCGTATCGGCTTCGCCATAGCTTTCGCCCAGGCCGATACGGCCGCTCTCAGTTTCAACTTCGATGATGCTGCGCAGGGCCCAGGGCTGGTGCACGCCAGAGACGTTGAGCAATGGCGGGTCGCGAAAAGCAATCGGGGTGATGCGAATCTCGGCAATGCGGTCAGACATGAATCATGGCCTGTGAAAAAATCAAAAAAGGCGGTCGCTGAGGCTCAAGCTCATCTGCCCGCGCAGCACGCCCCCTGAAGGCAACAACACAGCCCCAGTACCTGGCACACCCCGCGCGGCCAAATTGAAGCCATCGGCAACATGGCTCACCGGCTCAAGGCAGAGGTAAATTGGCTGTGGCGGACGGTGCACCACCAGGTGAGACAGCACCGCGTCGGTCTGCAGACCCAACACCTCGCCCTGGGGCAATTCCAGCTCCAACGCACCGTCCCATTCCGACAGGTAGTCTGTCAGCGTGCCAGGCGGCAAGGGCTTGGGCGCGTCATAAGCTTCAGGCTGAGGCAGCGGCTCTGAGCCAAGGGCTAGACAGTCGAGGTCTGTCGACCAACGGCGGCCGGCGTGGTAGCGCAGGCGCGCGTTCTCGTGGTGCAAAAAATAGGGATGAAAGCCGATGCCAGCCGGCATGTCACCGGCGCCCAAGTGGGTGAGGCTCAGATCAAGTTGCAGCGCGTGGGCTGTCAGGCGAAAGCGCATATCAGCCTGCAAATGCCAGGGCCAGGCGGCACAGGCCAGGCTGTCCAGCCGCAGATGGGCGGAGGTATCGTCGTGTGACACCACAGCCCAGGGCAGGCCATGGGCATGGCCGTGCAGGGTATGCGGTTGGGCGTTGGGGTGAGGTGGCAGCGCCACCGTGCCACTGGCCGTATGCAATTGGCCCTGGGCGATCCGGTTGGAATAGGGCACCAGCGGGTAAATGCCGCCCTTGGCCCAGTTCAGCGGGTCGACCCCGGCATCGGTGTACGGGTAAAGAACAGGTACAGCATGCCCGTCAGGGTGCACCAGGGCCAGGCTGCAGACCCTGCCGCCAGCCTGCGGCCGCAGCACGGCGCGGGCTGCGCCAACGCGCAACAGCACATCACCAGGCAGCAACTCAGGCATAGCCGCTGGAGCCGTCAGGCTTGGTCGGCACCTTGCGTTCCCAATGAATGTAGGCTTCGGTACCGAGCAGGGTCTCGTCCACCTCCACTCCCCAGCCTGGCCGGTTTGGCCGCAGTTCGAGGTGGCCATCTTTGGGCAGATAGGGGTCTTTCACGTACCAGGCGCCCTGTTCCCGCGCCTGCGGGCTCACTGTGGCGTCTGTGCCAAACACATAGCCTGGCCCCTGCGGCAGGCGGTACTCCAGGATGCGAAAGTTGGTCTGGCTGGCACAAAAATGCAAGTTGACTGCCGTGGCGAGCGGCCCCATGGGGTTGTGCGGGGCAATGCTCACAAAATGCGCCTGCGCCAGGGCATTGATTTGCAGCATCTCGGTGAGGCCACCCACCACGCAGATGTCGGGCTGGATGATGTCGCAGCCGCGCGCCTGCAGCAGGCGCAAAAACTCGAATCTGCTGTAGAGCGACTCGCCCGTGGCCAGTGTGCACTGCAGGCCGCGCTTGAGTTCACCCCAAGCCTCAAAGTTCTCGGGCCGGATCGGCTCTTCAAAAAACAGCGGGTCATAGGGGGCCAGGGCGTTGCCGAGTTGCATCGCTTGCGCCGGCTCGAAGATTTTGGCATGGGCATCGAAAGCGATTTCGTACTCGCTGCGAACCGTCTCGCGCAGTTGCCGAAAGTACTCCGCCGAAGTCCGCACCACCTCCCCCCAGCGATGCCGGTGCATGTCCAACCGGTAGGGGCTGAGCTTGAATGCCTGCAAGCCCCAGGCCTCGTACAAGGCGTCCATCTGGTCCCGCGCAATGGCCGGATCGGGTGCGGTGTACAGGCCGGCATACACCTTCACCCGGTCGCGCACATGCCCGCCCAACAGCCGGTACACCGGCACGCCCAGCGCCTTGGCCGAGATATCCCACAGGCAATGGTCCAGCACCGAGATAGCCGCCAGGCCCAGCGCCCCGGGGGGAAAGCGGGTCTGCTGCATGAGGTAGTGCGTCAGGTAGGTGATGCGCCGCGGGTCATGTCCCTTGAGGAAGATCAACAGGTAATCCAGCAAGGGGAACAACGCCAAGTCTGGCCCGTGGTTGTAGCACTCGCCCCAGCCTGTAATGCCGTCGTCGGTGTCCATGGCCACCACCACCCGAGGCCGGTCTTTGTCGCGCGACATGAACACCCGCAGGCGATCAATTTTCATGGTTGTTTTTTTCAAGACACCAGACCTTGAACTGCGCCTGGGTGGCCGGGTCCGTAGGCGGATAAAGGCCAAAAATACCTCGTCCAGCCAACACCTGTTCGGTCACAAAATCTTCAAACAGGGTTTGCGCCCGCCCCTCATGGGCCACGGCTTCGGCGATGCCGAGGGGGATCACCACCACGCCTTCGGCGTCGCCCACCATGATGTCGCCCGGATACACCGGAACCCCACCGCAGCCGATCGGCACATTCAGGTCCGCGGCGTGGTGCTTGATCAGGTTGGTTGGCGCCGAGGGGCCCTGGCAGTAGCTCGGGATCGCCAGTGCAGCAATCTCGTGGCTGTCGCGCAGGCCGCCGTCAGTGACGATGCCGGCCACGCCCCGCACCATCATGCGGGTGACCAGGATCGACCCGGCCGAGGCGGCCGAGGCGTCACCCCGGCTGTCGATGACCAGCACATGGCCGGCCGGTATTTCTTCGACTGCTTTGCGCTGCGGATGGCTGTGGTCCTGGAACACGCCGATATGGTCCAGGTCTTCACGCGCCGGGATGTAGCGCAGGGTGTAGGCCGGGCCCACCATCTGCGCGCCACCAGAACCGAGCAGGCGAACGCCCTGCAAAAAGGTGTTGCGCAGGCCATGCTTGAAGAGCAGCGTGGTCAGAGTAGCCGTGGACGTGGTCCGCAAGGCCTGCACGGCAGCGTCGGTCAGGGTAGAGGTCATGGTTAGTTTGGGCTGAAGTATTTGGCGCGCTGCAAGCGGGTCTGCACATAGACATTTTCGTCATGGGTGCCGGGCTCATAGGAGCCCGAACTAGCCGACACCTGTGAAGAAAGATTGGCCTGGCTCGGGTAACGCGCGACAAAGGCTTCATCAATGTCAACGCCCAGGCCGGGCGTATCGGGCACCTTCAGAAAACCCTCCACCGACAGCGGATGCGGCAGCACCGTGTGCTGGCGGCCCTCCCAGTCGTCCTCGATCCGCTCCAAAAACAAGCCATTGGGAATAGCGGCCAGCAGATGCAGGGCGGCGTATTCGGCCACCGGCCCGAGCGAGCCCGAATGCGGCGCCACCATGATGTGATGGGCTTCGGCCATGGCGGCAATCTTCTTCATCTGGGTGATGCCGCCAGCCCGTCCGGTGTCGGGCTGGATCACATCCACGAGTTCACGCTCGATCAGCTCCCGCGAGCCGTAAATGGTGCTCATGCGCTCGCCGGCGGCCAGCGGCACCTGGGCGGCGTCGCGGATGCGCTTGTAGCCCTCGAGGTTGTCAGGGGCAATCGGGTCTTCAATGAACAGCAGGTGGTAGGGCTCCAGGGCCCGCGCCAGGCGCGCTGCGTCGCCGGGGGTCATCCAGGGTGGGCCATGCAGGTCGATCATGATGTCCATCTCATCCCCCACCGCCTCGCGCAGCGCCGCCACTTTTCGCACCGGGTCAGACACGCCGCCACACTTGATGGCAGTCACACCCCGGGCCTTCAGGCTCAGCGCCACTTCTGGTGTGTTGGCATGGGCATAGATGCGGATCTTGTCACGCACCTTGCCGCCTAGCAGGTTCCAGACCGGCACGCCCAGCGCCTTGCCTTTAATATCCCACAACGCCATGTCGATGCCGGTCATGGCACCGGCACCCACAGTGCCGGTCAAACCATGGACCATGATGGCCGACATCATGCGTTGCCACAACCGCTCGATATGGGTCGGGTCCTCGCCGACCAGCAGACGTTTGAGGTCTTGTACTGCGGTCTCGATCACGCGGGGCCAGCCCGAACATTCGCCAATGCCCACCAGGCCTTCGTCGGTGTAGACCTTGACAAACAGCCAGTTGCGGGTGCCGGTGATGCCAGGCGAGTAGCTCTGGCTGCCAAAGGCATTGTCAGACGCCCAGGCCTTGGGAGCCGGTGCGCCCACATGCATCAGGAAGGTCTTGATGTCGGTGATTTTCATGACGGCAACTCAGGACTCGGGTTGATAACGGAAACGCTTGTGCATGCTGCGCTTGCGTGGGTCAGGTTGTGGGATGGCCGACAACAGGGCCTGGGTGTAGGGATGGGTGGGTGCGTCGCAGACCTGGTTGGTCTCGCCGGTCTCCACAATCTTGCCCCGGTACATGACGGCAATCCGGTCGCAAAAATAGCGTATCACCGCGATGTCGTGGCTGATGAACACAAAAGACAGGCCCAGCTTGTCTTGCAGGTTCAGCAGCAGGTCTAGCATTTGCGAGCGCAGGGACACATCAAGCGCCGAGGTGGCTTCATCGGCAATGATCACCCGGGGGTTGAGGGCGATGGCGCGGGCAATGCCGATGCGCTGGCGCTGGCCACCTGAAAAAGCATGGGGGTAGCGCTCGCGCCAGGCCGGCTCCAGACCCACGTTTTGCAGCAATTCGGCCACCCGCTCGTCCAGCGCCTTGCCAGTGGCGATGCCGTTGACCAACAGGGGCTCACCGACAATTTGCGCCACCGTCATGCGCGGGTTCAGCGAGCCCACCGGGTCCTGGAAGATCATGCGCATTTCACGCCGGCAGTCCTTGAGAGTTTGCTTATTGGCCTGCACGATGTCCACCACCGAACCATCGGCGCGGCGGTAGTTGATGCTGCCGGCATGGGGCTCATAGACCCGCAGCAGGCAGCGCCCCATGGTGGTCTTGCCAGAACCAGATTCGCCCACGATACCCAACGATTCACCAGGCATCACATCGAAAGACACCCCGTCCACCGCCTTGACCAGGTTCTTGGCACTGCCAAAATACTGTTGCAGCCCGCGCACCTGCAAAATCGGCTCAGCAGCGCTGTCAATTGGCGGGCGCTTGAGCCGAATGTCTGCGGTACGCCCAAGCTTGGTCACCGAGTTGATCAGCATCTGCGTGTACGGATCCTGCGGTGCATGGAAGATCGCATCCACCGAGCCGGTCTCCACCACCCGGCCATGGTTCATCACGATCACCTCGTCGGCAATCTCGGCCACGACGCCCATGTCGTGGGTGATGAACATCACCGCCATGCCCTGTGTTTTTTGCAGGTTCTTGATCAAATCAAGAATCTCGGCCTGGGTGGTGACATCTAGCGCCGTAGTGGGCTCGTCGGCAATCAGCAGGGCGGGCTTGCAGGCCAGTGCCATGGCAATCATGACGCGCTGGCGCATGCCACCAGAAAACTCGAAGGTGTAGCGGTCCACCGCCTTGGCCGGGTTCGGGATTTCCACCTGGGTCAGCAGTTCCACGCAGCGGGCACGAGCCTGGTCTTTGCTCATTTTGAGGTGCAGGGTAAGCACCTCCATGATCTGGTTGCCCACGGTATGTACCGGCGAGAGGGAGGACATGGGCTCCTGGAAAATCATGGCGATCTCGGCGCCACGCACGGCCCGTATTTCACGCGAGCGCTGGCCCAGTTGCGCCAGGTCAAGGCTGCTGCCATCGGCGCGGTGCAGCAGCATGCTGCCGCCCATGATGCGGCCCGGCTCATCGACAATTTGCAAAATCGAGCGCGCCGTGACACTTTTGCCGCTGCCGCTTTCGCCCACCACGCACAGGGTTTTGCCGCGCTGCACGTCAAATGACACGCCGTCAACCGCCTTGATGGTGCCGGTTCGAACCGGGAAATAGGTTTGCAGGTCGCGCACCTTCAGCAGCAGGCTGCTGGTGCTGCCGGTCGGCAAGGCCGAGGGGGTTTGGCCGGAGGCAATCATTTGTTGTAGGGGTCTGAAGCATCCCGCAGCCCGTCGCCCAGAAAATTGAGCGCCATCACCGCCAGCACCACGGCGGCACCAGGGGCAAACAGCCAGGGAGCGGTGGCAATCGAGCGGATGTTCTGCGCCTCGCGCAGCAGCACGCCCCAGGAGATGGTGGGAGGCTGAAGGCCCAGGCCCAGAAAGCTCAACGATGTTTCAGCCAAAATCATGGCGGGTATGGCCAGCGAGATCGAGGCGATGATATGGCTGGAAAAACTGGGCAGCATGTGGCGGAAGATGATGCGGCCTTCGGAGGCGCCGTCCAGCCGCGCGGCGGTGACGAACTCTTCGGTGCGCAGACTCAAAAACCGGCCACGCACCACCCGCGCCAACTGGGCCCAGCCGGTCAGGGACAAGATCAGGGTGATCATGAAGTAGTTCAAAGTCGCTGGCCAGTTTTGTGGCACTGCGGCAGAAGCTGCCAGCCAGATCGGTATGGTAGGCAAGGACAGCACCAGCTCGATCACCCGCTGGATGACAAAGTCAATACGCCCGCCGTAATAGCCAGAGATGCCGCCCAGCACAATGCCAATGGACAGGGCCAGGAGCACGCCCACCAGCCCGACCGAGAGCGAAATCTGGGTGCCCAACATGATGCGGCTGAAGACGCAACGCCCCAGCCGGTCGGCGCCAAAAAAGAACAGGGGTTGGCGCGCCTCTTGAGAGGCGAACAGATGCAGGCGCGAATTGAACAGGCCCAGCACCGAGTACTCGTAGCCCTGGCCGAACATCTGCAAATACACCTTGCGGCTCAGGTCTTCCTGGTAGACCGAGGCCAGGGTCTGTGGATCACGCTTGAGCACATAGGGGTGTATGTAGGGCTGCAGCGACCAAGCCCCTTCGGCCGAGGTGTCAATCAGGTGCAGCGCTTGGGGCGGATGAAAGGCGGTACGCACATTTTGTTGAGACGGGTCGTTCACAGCAAAAAAACCTGGCACTACCGCCACCAGGTACAGCGCCAGGGTCACCACCAGGCCCGCCATGGCCAAGCGATGGCGCTTGAAGGCCCACCACACCAACTGCCATTGGGAGGCCACAGCCAGGCGGCTTGCCCCCTCGCTCAGGCTCTGCGGCTCCGGCTTGAGCAGGCTTGCGCTATTCAAGGCGAATACGCGGATCAACCAGCGCCAACAAAATATCACTCACCAGGGAACCGAGCACGGTCAGCAGGCAGATCAGCAAAATAAAGGCGCCGGCCAGGTACATGTCCTGGCTCATCAAGGACTGCAGCAGCAGCGGCCCTGCCGTGGGCAGACTCAGCACAATAGCCACGATGATGGAGCCCGAGACCAGGTTGGGCAGCAACCAGGCGATGGTCGATATAAAGGGGTTGAGCGCCAGGCGCAAGGGGTACTTGACCAGCAACGCAAACTCGGACAAACCCTTGGCCCTGGCGGTGGTGACATAGGCCTTGGGCAGCTCGTCGAGCATGTTGGCGCGCATCACCCGGATCAGGCTGGCGGTGCCGGAGACCGCGAGAATCACCACTGGAATCCACAAATGGGCCAGCAGGTCCAGGGTTTTGGCCACACTCCAGGGTGCGGTCAGGTATTCCTCAGAAAACAGGCCGCCCACGTTTTGGCCAAACTTCACAGCGGCGATGTACATCAGCACCAAGGCCAGCAAAAAACTCGGTACAGCCAGCCCAATGAACGACAGACCGGTCACGACATAGTCTGCGATCGAGTATTTTTTAACCGCCGAAAACACCCCCACCGGCAAGGCAATGCCCCAGGTGAGCAGCAGCGCCGAGAGCGTGAGCAGCAGGGTCAGGGCCATGCGCTCCCAAATCAGGTCGCCAACTGGCTGCTGCCATTCAAAGCTCAGCCCAAAGTCACCATGCAAGACGATGTTGGAGATCCACTTCCAGTACTGAACCACCATCGGCTGGTCCAGACCAAATCGGTTGCGCAAATCGGCTGCGGTGTTTTGATCGATGACCTCGTTGGACGCCGCCAGTGTGGCGATGTAGGTGGTGACATAGTCGCCGGGCGGCAGCTGAATCAACACAAAGGACAAAAAGCTGATGGCCAGCAGGAAGGGCACCATCCACAGGAGTCGCTTGACAATAAAAATCAACATGCGGTGAATTTTCTGGAGAACTGGCGCCCGTTAGACAAGCGCGCTTTGGCAGGCGCCAAACTCGGCGCCTGCCATCGCATGCGTGACTTTAAGTCCGGGTGAAGAAGAACTGCTGCGGCAAGGCTGGGGCAGGATTGGGCCAGGCCCAGGCATTGGGGTAGCTTTTGGGCACATTTTGCAAATTGTTCTTGACGATGCCGAAGGTGTTGACTGCCAAGCACACGCCAATGGTCTCGAAGGCGTCAGCGCATAAATCGAACACCTGCTTCATCAACTCGCCACGCTTTTTCATGTCGGCCGTGGCACGGGCATCGTCATAGAGTTTCATGCGCTGCTTTTGGTTGGCCGGCGGCTCTTGGCCGTCCTTGCCACCTGACACATACCACTGGGTCCAGGGCAATGCATAGCGCGAGCCCTGGGTGTGCTGGGCAAAATAGTCTCGGGCATCGAGCATGGGGTCCAGCCCGCCCGGGCCTGGCCAGGTGGCAGCGTCATGGTCGTTGCTGTCGCCACGGGTGTAGTAGAGCGCCCGCTCGATGGTGTTGACCTTCATGTCCACACCGATCTCGGCCCAGTGGCGCTTGACCAGCTCCAGGCTGTCCACCGCATCGGGGTAGAGGGTGGGAATCACATCGATGGAGAAAAACACCCTTTGGCCGTCCGGGCGCAGTCGGAACTTTTGTGCGTCCCGCTTGCTGTAGCCAATACGGTCGAGTATGTCGTTGGCCGACTTGGGGTCGTGTTTGGTGAATTGCGTGGCGAGTTTTTCATTGAACCAGGGGTGCCCCGGCCGCGGGCCGGTTTGAAAGGGCTCGGACTGCCCGAGGTAGACCAGGTCGATGATTTCCTTGCGGTTGATGCCCAAGGAGAGGGCCTGCCGGAACTCCTTGTTGGCAAACATGTCGCGCATCTTGGGGTCTTTATGGGTCATGTTCAGGTAAATCTGCACCTGCTGCGCGCCGGAAGCCACCAACTCAACCAGACGGTAGCCGCCTTTTTGCATGTTTTGCGACAAGGTAGGCTTGTTTTGCAAAGAGTCGATGTGACGCTCTTGAATATCGAGCTTGCCCGACAGGGCATCGAGCATCAGCGACTCGACATCTTGGGCAATGCCGAAGTTCAGTCGGTCGATGTAGGGCAGTTGTTGACCGGTCTGGTCGACCTGCCAAAAATAAGCGTTGCGCTCCATCACCACCCGGGTGACCCCGCCTGAATAGGCCTCGGTCACCACCCAGGGGTCCAGCGTGGGCTTGTCCACATTGCCCCAGCGCGACGGGATTTCGATGTCGCCGCATTTGTTGCGAAACAGGGATGCCCAGTCGGACAGATTGGCCGCCTTGGCTTGTGCCGCCACGTTCGGGTTGTACTTGGGGTGAAACTGGCTGCAGTAGTGCTTGGGAAACAGTGTCGGGTACTGGCCCAGCGGTGTGGCGAGTTGCTCCAAAAACAAGGCATAGGGCGTGGCAAAGGTGAACTTCACGGTGGTGTCATTGACCTTGGTCACCACCGCTGGCTTGTTGGCGATCACCAGGGTCGAGGGCACTGATTTGTACAACTCGGTGTTTTTGGCACAGTCCTCGATCGAAAAAACAATGTCATCGGCACTGAATGGCTTGCCGTCCGACCACTTCATGCCGGGGCGCAGGGTGAAGGTGAACTCGGTGGAATTGGCGTTGACATCCCATTTGGATGCGACACAGGGCAACACTTCGGTGAAGGCCAGATTCCAGCGCACCAGGCCCTGGTTGCCGACCATGCGCAAGATGCCGTTGTGGTCGGAGCTGCCGCGCAGGCCGCGCCGCAGGGCGCCGCCGTAGGTGCCCACTTTTTCAGCCTGAACCACCAGCGGGGCCGATGGCAAACGCTGCGCCAACGCCGGCAATTTGCCTTCGCTCACCAACTTGGCCAAAGCCGGCGCCTCTTTGCCGGCCTGCGCCCAGGCTGCGCTGCCTACGCCGGCCAGGGTGACGGCCCCGGCAAAGCCTTTGAGAACCTGCCGGCGACCGGGGCTGCGGGGGCTTGATGAACGAGGGGATGACTTCATGTCTGTACTCCAACAAGGTTTGAAAAAATAACTGTCAGCCGGATCTGGCGGCTTGGCCAACAGACAAACTTTGTCTGACAATTAACGGAGTGTCAAGACTTTTTGACTCAGTAGAAACCCTAGATCAGCGAAATAAGTTTTAAAACCAAGCGCTAAGCACTTGCAGGCAACAAATAATGGTGCTAAATTGTCAGGCAACTGTAAATTCGTCATACATCTTTGTGACCAAGGCTGCCGTTACCCATGAAAACTTCCCCGCTGCACCTCCATGAGCTTGCCGAATCGGTGCTGGCGGTGCCGCCGCTGGCCAGGCAGGAAGACCTGAGCATCGCAGAGGCGCCCAACCGGCGCTTGATCAAACACATCGAGGCCGGCGGCATCCGCACCCTGCTGTATGGCGGCAACGCCAACCTATACCACATGCCGCTGCGCGAATACCAGGCCCTGCTGGACCTGTTAGCTGATGCTGCCGGACCGCAAACCCGGGTCATACCTTCGGTGGGACCAGACTTTGGCAAGATGATCGAGCAGGCGCCCATGCTGCGCGATTCGGGCTACCAGACCGCCATGGTCCTGCCCATGCAGGGCCTGAGCACTTCCGAAGGCGTGGCCGAGGGCATCGCGCGCTTTGTCGACATCGCCGGCATACCTGTCACCCTGTACATCAAGAGCGAGCAGTACATCGACCTCGACCGACTCGAGCGCCTGGTGGCTGACGGCTTGGTGCTGTGCGTCAAATACGCCATCCTGCGCAGCGACCCTGATACCGACCCTTTTTTGCAGGCCCTGCTCGAGCGGATTTCAGCCCAGCGCATGGTCAGCGGCATGGGCGAGCGCCCGGTTTTATCGCATGTGGGGCGGTTTGGCATGGCGTCTTTCACCACCGGCTCTGGCTGCATCGCGCCAAACTCCTGCAGCGCCCTGCTGCGCGCCCTGCAGGGCTCAGACATGGCGAGCGCCCAGCCGCTGCACGCTCGCTTCTTGCCGCTGGAGACCCTGCGCGACTCGGTGTCGCTGATTCGCGTGCTGCATGACGCGGTCAGCCTGTGCGGGATTGCCGACATGGGGCCACAGCTGCCTCTGCTGAGCGCCTCGCCGGCAGAGATGACTGGGCAGATCGAAGCCACGGCCCGGCGCCTGCTGGCATCTGAGACTGCTGCCTGACAAGCGCGCGATGCCATGACGCAGCTCCGCGCCACCGAAGGACTGGCAGACCGGGTTTACCGGGAACTGCTGGCGCTGATCATCCAGGGTGATCTGCAAGAGGGCGACAGGCTGTCGACCGAACAGGCAATTGCAGACCAGTTCAAGACCTCCCGGCCAACCGTGCGCGAAGCCCTGTCGCGTCTGCGGGCCGACGGCATCATCGCCAGCCGCCAAGGCGCAGGCACCTTTGTCACGCGCCGGCCAGACCCCGATTTGCCCCGCTTCATGCCACTTGAGTCACTCTCCGATGTACGGCGTTGCCTGGAATTTCGCATCGTCATCGAGGGTGGGGCGGCGGCTTTGGCAGCACAAATGGCCGATGAGGCAGACCTGACGCAGATTCAGGCTGAACTCGCCCTGCTGCAGACCGCTGTGAGCCAAAACAGCCTTGGCGTGCAGGAGGATTTCGGCTTTCACATGGCCATCGCCCGGGCCAGCAAAAACCAATTTTTTGTTTCTGTGATTGCCAGTATCGAGTCCCATGTGGTGTTTGGCATGGACCTGCTGCGACGTTTCTCGCTCAGCAAAAGCCATGAGCGCCTGATCGGCGTTCAGGCCGAACATGTGGCGGTGGTTGAGGCCATCCTGCAGCACGACAGCACAGCGGCTGAGGCAGCCATGCGGCGACACCTGCAAAATACCCGTCGGCGCATGTTTGGCAGCTGACTCGGCTTTTTTCTGACCATCCCATCAAGGTGCATTTATGATTCCCCGCCTGTTACTCACCGGTGCCGCCGGCAACCTCGGCCGCCACCTGCGCGGCAGTCTGCGCCCCTATGCCCAGAACATCCGCTTGTCTGACATTTCGGCCATGGCGCCCGCCGCGGCCGGTGAGGAGCTTGAGGTCTGCGATCTGGCCAACAAACAGGCGGTTGACCGCTTGACCCAAGGCTGCCAGGCCATCGTCCACCTCGGCGGCTTGGCCAACGAGCATTCTTTTGAGGCCATCGTCGAAGCCAACATCAAAGGCGTGTTGCATGTCTACGAAGGGGCGCGCCGCCACGGCGTCGAGCGGGTGGTGTTTGCCAGCTCAAACCATGTGGTGGGCTTTCATCGGCAGGACGAGTTTTTGGCCACCGATTGCAGCCGCCGGCCAGACACCTATTACGGCCTGTCCAAGTCGTTTGGCGAAGATGTAGCCCAGTTTTATTGGGACCGCTACGGCATACAGAGCGCCAGTCTGCGGATTGGCTCGGCCTTTCCCGAACCCAAAGACCGGCGCATGCTGCACACCTGGATGAGCTACCGCGACCTGACCGAATTGATTCGCTGCTGCCTGTTCGCGCCACAACTGGCGCACACCATCGTCTACGGCATGTCAGACAACCGCGACCCCTGGTGGACCAATGCCCGCGCCGCCCACCTCGGCTTCAAACCCCAAGACAGCTCCGAACCCTTCCGCGCCGTACGCGAACAGCAAAGCCCGCTGCCGCCAGACGACCCCGCCCGCATCTACCAAGGCGGCGCCTTCGTCAAACTCGGTCCCTTCAACTGAACTAATTGGAACTAATTGGGGTCAGATTCCAATTAAATTCACATTTCAAACATGGAGAAATAATTGGAATCTGACCCCAATTAAATTTATGACACGAAAAAAACCTGAGGAATTGCGCAGCCACCGGTGGTACGGGGTGAAAGATTTGCGGTCGTTTGGGCACCGCTCGCGTACCGCGCAAATGGGCTACCACCGCAGCGACTATGCGGGCAAGCCGGTGATTGCCATCATCAACACCTGGAGCGATATCAACCCCTGCCACAGCCACTTCAAGCAGCGGGTAGAGGAAGTCAAGCGGGGGGTGTGGCAGGCAGGGGGCTTCCCGGTGGAGATGCCGGCGATGTCGCTGTCTGAGCCGTTTCAAAAACCCACCACCATGCTCTACCGCAACCTGCTGGCGATGGAGACCGAAGAATTGCTCCGCTCTTACCCCGCCGATGGCTGCGTGCTGATGGGTGGCTGCGACAAGACCACACCAGCCTTGGTGATGGGCGCCTTGTCGATGAACCTGCCGAGCATTTTTGTGCCGGCCGGTCCGATGCTGCGTGGCGACTACAAGGGTGCAGCTTTGGGCAGCGGCAGCGACACCTGGAAATACTGGGCCGAGCTGCGTGCCGGCAATATCAGCGAGCAGGATTGGCAGGATGTCGAGGACGGTATTGCCCGCAGCCCCGGCCACTGCATGACCATGGGCACTGCCAGCACCATGACCAGCGCGGTGGAAGTGCTGGGCTTGACCCTGCCCGGAGCTGCTTCGATACCAGCGCCCGACTCACGCCATGCCCAAATGGCCAGCCTGAGCGGCAAGCATGCGGTCGAGATGGTCTGGCAGGACATCAAGCCGCTTGATTTTTTGACCCCTGCATCGTTTGACAACGCGGTCACCACGGTGCTGGCTCTGGGCGGCTCCACCAACGCCATCGTGCACCTGATTGCCATGGCCAAGCGGGCCGGCATTGGTTTGACACTGGACCGCTTTGACCAACTCGCGCGCCGTACGCCGGTGCTGGCCAACCTGCGCCCGGGTGGCAAGTTTTTGATGGAAGATTTTTTTTACGCAGGGGGCCTGCGGGCCTTTCTGACCCGCCTGACAGACCTGCTGGATTTGACCCAAAACACCTGCGTTGGCAAGACCTTGGGCGACAACATCGCGGGTGCCGTGGTGCACAACGACGAGGTCATCCTGCCGCGCGACAAGCCCCTGCTGCCGAACGACGGGCTGGCCATTTTGCACGGCAACCTGGCACCCGATGGTGCGGTCATCAAACCCGCTGCCATGGAGGCGCATTTACGCCAGCACACGGGGCCTGCGCTGGTGTTCAAAGACTACCAAGACATGGCCGAGCGTATCGACGATCCGGACTTGGATGTCGATAAAAACAGCGTCTTGGTACTTCAAAGCGCCGGGCCCCAGGGCGCGCCTGGCATGCCCGAATGGGGTCAGTTACCGATCCCGCAAAAACTGCTCAAACAGGGGGTGCGCGACATGCTGCGCATCAGTGATGCCCGCATGAGCGGCACCAGCTATGGCGCCTGTGTTTTGCATGTCACACCGGAATCCCATATTGGCGGCCCGCTGGCCCTGGTGCGCGATGGCGACATGATCCAGATCGATGTCCAGGCCCGCCGGCTTGATCTGCTGATCGGTGATGCCGAGCTGGCACAGCGCCGCGCCGCCTGGCAGGCGCCAAGCGTCAAGTTCACGCGGGGCTATGGCAAGCTCTACCTCAAGCATATCCAGCAGGCGGACAAGGGCTGCGATTTTGATTTTTTGGAGCCCGATGTTGAATCTGCCAGACAGCAACTGCCGCCGGGCGAGCCTGAGATACATTGAGACCCTCTCTGTTCTCTGGCAAGGAGCCAAACATGCATCCTGATGTGTCCTACCCGCGCGAGCCCGATACGCCAGTCTCGCACCTGCCCTTCAGCCCAGCAGTGCGCGTGGGGCAGTTGGTTTTTGTTTCGGGGCAGGCCTCGGTTGACCCTGCGGGGGCCATCGTCTCGGACACCTTTGAAGGCGAGTTCAGGCGCTCTGTGGAGAACCTGAGCAAGGTGCTGCAATCTGCCGGTTGCACGCTCAAACAGGTGGTACAGACCCGCAACTATGTGCGCGATGTTGCCGACTTGCCCGAGTTCAACCGGCTCTACCGCGAGTATTTTCAGGCGCCCTACCCGGCCCGTACCACCATCACGGGCTGCCTGTCGCCGGCGCTGCGCTTCGAACTGGAGTGCATCGCTGTAGCCGACCCCACCAAGCCATGAGCCGCCCGAGAAAAGTTCTTTTCATTTCGGCAGATCAATGGCGCGGCGAGTGCCTCTCGGCGCTGGGGCATGGCGTGCTCAAAACCCCGCACCTGGACGCGTTGGCAGCCGAAGGGGTGCTGTTCAAGCAGCATTTTTCGGTCACCTCGCCTTGTGGTCCGGCGCGCTCGAGCCTGCATACTGGCCTCTACCTGATGAACCACCGGGTCGGGCGCAACGGCACACCGCTGGACCAGCGCCATACGAATTTGGCCAAGGAGGTGCGCAAACTGGGGTTTGACCCGGTGCTTTTTGGTTATACCGACACCAGCGCCGACCCGCGTGGGCGCGATCCGGGTGACGCCGCCCTGCGCACCTATGAGGGCCCGCTGACAGGCTACCAGGTTGGCCTGTTGTTTCCCGACTTCATGACGGCCTGGATGAAAGACCTGCATGCCAAGGGCTATGTCTTCGAGGGTCGGCAGGATATCTACCAGCCCATGCCCGGTGTACTGCCGCCTGCCGGTCGCGGCCACCGGTTCATACCGGCACGGTTCAAGGCGCCGGACAGCGACACCAATTTCATGGCCGACCAGGTGCTGTCCTGGCTGGGCCAGCACCGCGAAGAAGACTGGTTCATGCACTGCGTGTTTCTGCGACCGCACCCGCCGGTGATCACCCCCTACCCCTACAACGAGCGCTATGACCCGGCCGACATACCACTGCCCCAGCGCCAGCCGACGCAGCAGCAGGAGGCAGCCCAACATCCCCACCTGGCGCAATGGCTGGCCTGCCTGGAGCGCCCCAACCGCTACGACGAGCACAACCCGAACAATTTACTGCACATGCCCGAGCTCGAGTTGCGGCAGATGCGGGCCTGCTACTACGGCATGATGAACGAGGTCGATGACGCAGTGGGGCGTATCGTGTCCTACCTCAAGGCGAGCGGCGAGTACGACAACACCTTGATCGTTTTTACCTGCGACCATGGCGAGATGGGCGGCGACCATCACGCCTGGGGCAAAGAGCTTTACTTTGATGCCAGCTTTTATATTCCCCTGATCATTCGCGACCCGCTGAGCTCAGCCGACATTGCGCGCGGCCGCCAGGTTGACGCCTTCACTGAATCGGTAGACCTGATGCCCACCCTGCTCAACTGGCTGGGTGCCGACATACCAGCCCAATGCGATGGGCGCTCCCTGCTGCCGTTTCTGCAGGGCCAAACACCGCCCCAGTGGCGCCAAGAGGCGCACATGGAGCTCGACTTTCGCGACAGCCCCTGGAGCATTTTCAATGCCCAAAGCGCGCTGCAACTCAGTCCGGACGAATGCCAGTTGGCCATCTTGCGCGGACGACGCTGGAAGTACATCCACTTTGCCGCCCTGCCACCGCTGTTGTTTGACCTGGCGGCCGACCCGCATGAAATGCGTAATCTTGCGCAAGACCCCGCCTGCCAGGCTGTGATGCTGGAGATGGCCCAAAAGCTGCTGTCATGGCGCCTGGTTCAGCAGGAGCATGTACTGAGCAATTTGCATGCTGGCCCGCAAGGGCTTGAAGACCGCAGCCGACGCCCGGGCTAGGCGAGTGCGATTTGAGCCGCGCTGACGCCGGCCTGCGACTCTGGGGCCGGCAAGGCGATTTGGTGGTCGGTGCTGAACTGATAGTCGCGAAAAATATGCTCTGCGCTGAGCGTCTGGTAACTGCCATCGGGCAGCCGGTGCGAGGTGTCTTTAAGCCGGTAGGTGTAGTGCCCACAGGTCCAGCAGTTGAAATTGCGCATGTGGGTGCACAGACAGGTTTTGTCTTTCACCGAGATTGTCTTGACGCCCGGGTTCAGGGCGACCTCACGGTTGTAGGCCGTGATGTAGGCACAGCCTCCTGCGCCGTCGAGTAAATAGCCGTAGGCCTCGCAGTTGGGCCGGATGCCAGCGCCTATGGCCGGCGTGCTCTTGAGCATGCGCATGGGGTAGCCGGTCGGCGAAATGGTATTGACCTCGATGTCTTCCTCGCCCGCCATGAAATAGTCTTGTTTGACCTTGGTCGGCAAACCACACTCGTCTGAAATGGTGAACCGTGTGGCCACCTGTACAGCCGCTGCGCCCAACTCCAAAAACGACACCGCGTCGCTGCCTGTGAACACGCCGCCCGCGGCGATCAGGGGAATCTCAAGTTGCTCGGTCTTGAGGTAGAGCAAAATCTCGGCTGCGATGGTGGCGAGGTCGTACTGCGCCCAGTCCATACCAAAACCCAGGTGCCCGCCAGCCAGCGGCCCTTCGACGATCACGTAATCGGGCAGGCGGTTTAGCCTTGAGTTCTTGCGCAAGAAAAGCTGCAAAGCTCGCACCGAGGACACAATAATACCCAGCTTGGCATCGCGAAAGCGGGGGTGCTCGGCGAGCAGAGCAAAGGAGCCCAGGTGCAGGCCAGCGCTCAGGGTGATGCCGTCAATGCCGGCGTCCAGCGCCGAGGCCATGCGCACCTGCAGCGTCTCGCGCGGGGCGTTCATGGTCAGCTTCTCCATGCAATTAACAAACACCAAGCCCTCTCCGCGCTTGGCCTGCATGGTGGACTCGACATGCCTGCGGGTGGCCTCGGCCAGCATACCGAGATCGAACTTGACGATGGATTTATCCGAATTGTCGATGTTGTGCTTGTAGAACCGGGTCTTGTCTTTGACAAAGCTGGTGTCAAAACGCCGGTCCGAGACATCGGGCACCATGGCATCCGAAATATGCCCAATGCCGCCAAGCCTGGCTGCCTCAAGCGCCAACTCGGCGGTGGAAATATCCACGCCCATCCCGCCCACCATGATGGGCACCAATTCTTTTCGTCCAAACTTCAGGCGGAAATCGTCAACACGCTTCATTCAAATCCTCTGCAGCCTGCTGTGGCTGTGTGGCCTGCCCTGGCGGGTTTAATTCTACCCGTCAGCTTGGCTAGAGCTGCCGCTCGGACAATGCCCCCGGGCGGCCCGAGTACTTCAGCCTAGCGTCGAGCTTTTCCAAGTTGACGCGGGCCTGTTTGCCGGCAAAAACATGGGCTTTGAGCCATGCGCATTCCGCCTCGAGTTGCGCCTGATCGCTCAGTCGGGTGTGCCAGACCCGGCGCTCGGTGTCCCAGCGGTAGCCGCGGGCTTTGAGTGCATCTTTGGCTTCAAACGGCGCCTGTGTGGCCAGCAAGCGGTAGCTGGGTGTCGCTCCTGCAGCCAACAAACGGGCCAGGCCAGTTTGGCCGTCGCTGGCCAAGGTCGCACACAACACCGCGAGCAGGGCGTGGCAGTCGATCTCGGCCCGATGGGCTTGATAAAAAACACCCTGGTGCAAGGCCAGGTGTTCGAGCTTGCCTGAGCCCCTGCCCTCTTTTTTCCAGTCAATGTCGCTCAAGGAGCAAGCCCAATCGATGGCGGCAAAGCCGGGGTAGCGGGCCTCGCAAAACGGCCGGTCAAAAGCGGCGTTGTGAGCCAGCACCAGGTCGGCGCCGGCCAGCAGACCGGCAACCCTGGCATCGTCCAGGCGCTGCCCCTGGAGTTTGTCGTCGCTCAGGCCGGTGATCAGGCGTACCTCCTCGGACAGCGGCCGTCCCGGGTCTTCGAGGCCGTCATAAACCGACACCGCCCCCACCGGCAGACCACTGGCCAGGTCGACCTCCAGGCACAAGATCGCCAGCTCAATGATTTTGTCCTGCCTGTGGTCCAGGCCGGTGGTCTCGGTGTCTAGCACCAGCACCCGCCGGGTCTCGCCCGAGGGGGTGCCCGGGTAGTGAAGCAGGGGCTGCAAGCGCCGCAGCACCCGGTAATCGGGGTGTTGCTCGAGCAAGCGGGCTATGGCCGGCAGATCTGGCGCGGGACCCGTGACGGGCGCAGGACGCCGCGCCTTGCCCACCGACGGCTTGCGCGCAGGCGGCCTGGTCAGGGCCCTGGCCGGGGCAGGCAGACTGGTGTCAGTGTCGCTAAAGGCCAAGGGCAGTTGGGTATCAGGCACGGGCTTGGTTCCAGATCGGGGGCTGGCTCAGGCTGACAGCCAAATTGCTCGAGGCCCAAACATCCATGGGCTTACCAACGCGCGCCAAAGTTCTGGCGCAGTTCGTCGATCTGCGCCACAGACAGCGCCTGGGTGTCGGGCGCCAGCAGCATCAGGCGGGCGGTTTCTTCGAGTTCTTCCAGCAGCGCCATGGCCGAGGCGGGACTGTCATGCCACACATTGGGGCCAAGGCGGGGCAGCATCACGGCCCTGATCGGCGTGCCTTGCGCAGCATACTGGTGAATCAAGGCCGCCACCTGTGCGCCAACGCTCGTACTGCCCGGGCGCTGGTAGCTTGCCATTGGCACATGGCCGACCTTCATCACAAAATAAGGCGTGATCGGGGGCAGCAATTCGGCCTCGCCCTGCCACAGGCTCAGGGCCACGCAATGGGTGCTGTGGGTGTGGATGATGCAACGGGTCGCCGCATCATGGGCGCAGGCGGCCTGGTAAATCTGGCGGTGCAGGGCCAGGGTTTTGCTGGCCCGCTCACCACTGATCTGCATGCCTTGCAAATCAATCTTGGCCAGTTGGGCTGGCTCGAGCAGGCCCAGGCAGGCGTCGGTTGGCGTGATCAAGAAGGCGTCTTCCAGGCGAACACTGATGTTGCCCGCCGTGGCATGCACGTAGCCGCGCTCAAACAAGCTGCGGCCAACCTGGCAAATCGCCACACGGGCCTGGGCCTCGTTCATGCCAGCACCGCAAAGGCCTTGGTGAAGAAATCGACAGCACCAAAATTGCCCGATTTCAGCGCCAGATGCAAATCCCCGCCTGCCGCCTGGGGCGCGGCGTAGCACCAGGGCACGCCGGGATCAATCTGCGGGCCGATTTGGAGTTGGCTGATACCCAGCGCCTGCACACAGGCGCCCGAGGTTTCCCCGCCTGCCACCACCAGGCGCTGCACCCCGAGCGCCACCAGACCCTGGGCGATGCTAGCCAGAGCCTGCTCCACCAAGCTACCCGCGGCAGCCGCGCCCAACCTGCGCTGCACCTGGGCCACTGCATCTGCTGGTGCGCTGGAGTACACCAGCACCGGGCCCTGCGGCAAGCGCGGCGCAGCCCAGGCCAGCACATGCTGCACCAGGCCGGCCTGGTCGTCGAGTAATCGCAAGGGGTCGAGCTCAAAGGCCGGCAGGCCGGCGGCTTTGAAACAGGCCACCTGCTGGTTGGTCGCCACAGAACAGCTGCCTGACACCACCGCCGCCCAACCCCGGGCCACAGGCAGCTGGCTGGCACCTTGCGAGGGCTTGATCCCAAAATTGGCTGGCAGGCCGATGGCCACGCCCGAACCCGCTGTGACGAGCGCCATACCCTGCAGCGCCGGCCCCAGGCGCAGCAAATCGTCGTTGCTGGTGGCATCCACCACCGCCACGCCCACACCTTCCTGCCGCAGCGCCAGCATCTGCTCCCTGATGGCGCCAGGCCCGCGGGCCACCACCGTGTGGTCAATCAGTCCGACCTTGTGAGTGGTTTGCACCTGCAGAACCCGCACCAGATTGGCGTCGGTCATGGGGGTGAGTGGATGGTTTTGCATGCCGCTTTCATTGAGCAGCACCTGGCCGACAAACAAATAGCCCTTGAACACGGTGCGCCCGTTGTCGGGGAAAGCCGGCGTGGCCACCGTGAAATCGCAGCCCAGCGCCGCCATCAGCGCATCTGTCACCGGACCAATATTGCCCCGGGGCGAGCTGTCAAAGGTGGAGCAGTATTTAAAGTAAATCTGTTGCGCCCCTTGAGCCTGTAGCCACTGCAGGGCGGCCAGAGACTGGGCCACTGCCTCGGCAGCATCAATCGTGCGAGATTTAAGCGCCACCACCACCGCGTCGACCTCGCCAGCCAAGGCCGATGACGGCACACCCATGGTTTGTACCACCCGCATACCGGCGCGAACCAGGTTGTTGGCCAGGTCGGTGGCCCCGGTGAAATCATCGGCAATACAACCCAGCAAAACAGGCATGGTGACTCCTGGGCTCAAGCCTTGACGGGCAACGTGATGCCCGGAAATATCTTGATCACCGCGCTGTCGTCTTCCTTGGCAAAACCTGCTGTGCTGGCTTGCATGAACATCTGGTGGGCGGTACTTGACAGGGGCAGGGGAAATTTGCTGGCTCGTGCCATATCGAGCACCAGGCCGAGGTCTTTGACAAAAATGTCCACCGCCGACAAGGGCGTGTAATCGGCCGCCAGCACATGGGCCATGCGGTTCTCAAACATCCAGCTGTTGCCCGCACTGTGGGTAATGACCTCGTACAGGGCTTGCGGCGCCACGCCCTCGCGCAAGCCCAGCGCCATGGCCTCGGCGGCAGCGGCAATGTGCACGCCGGCGAGCAGCTGGTTGATGATCTTGACCTTGCTGCCAGCGCCCGCGCTGGTGCCGAGCCGGTACACCTTGCCCGCCATGGCGTCCAGGAAGGGACCGGCCAGGGCATACGCGGCGGGGCGGGCCGCGGTCATCATGGTCATCTGGCCGCTGGCAGCTTTGGCGGCCCCGCCAGAAATTGGGGCATCCACATACAGCAGGCCCAGGGCTTCGAGCCGCGCCTCCATGGCCACCGACCAATTCGGGTCCACCGTGGAGCACATCACAAACACACTACCTGGCTTCATGGCGGCCGCACAGCCTTCGGCTGCATCTTCGCCAAACAGCAGCGCCTCGGTTTGGGCGGCATTCACCACCACCGAAATCACCACATCGCAATTGCCCGCAAGTGCGGCGGCTGAGGCATGGGCCTGTCCGCCAAGCGCAGCAAAGGACTGGGCCACCTCCGAGCGAATATCGAACACATGCACCAAATGGCCGGCGCGCCGCAGCGACTGCGCCATGCCCGAGCCCATCGCCCCCAAACCAATCAAGCCAACGCTGGGCATACTCAGTCCAGGGTGATCTTGGCGACATCCGCCAGTTTTTTCCACTGCGCCGCATCTGCTTGCATGAAGCTGGCCAAGCCCTGGGCGTTGGCCCAGGTCGGCTCGGCGCCCTGCTTTTGCATGGCCGCTTTCACCTCAGCCTGTTGCGACACCCGCTCCAGTGCCTGCTCCAAGCGCTGTTGCACTGCCAGGGGCAGGCCGGCTGGCGCAGCCAAACCGAACCAGGCACTCACCTGAAAGCCTTTGAGGCCGGCCTCCTCCATGGTTGGCACATCGGGCAGCACGCTGCTGCGCTGGGCTGTGGTTACCGCCAACGGTTTGAGCTTGCCGCCCTGGACCAGGCCCAGCGCCGAGGGCAGGTTGTCAAACATCATGTCGACCTCGTTGGCCATCAAGGCGGTCAGGCCGGCCGCAGCACCGCGGTAGGGGATATGGGTCACGGCGGTGCCAGTCTGGCTTTTATACAGCTCAGCACTCAGGTGCAGCGATGTGCCCTGGCCATTCGAGCCGTAATTCAGCTGGCCCGGTTTGGCCTGCGCCCGCTGGGTCAGGTCAGCCACCGTGTTGATGCCCGAGGCCGGGTTGACCAGCAACACATTGGGCACTCGGCCCAGCAGGCCCACTGGGGCAATCTGCTCGGGCTTGTAGGGCAGGCTTTTGTACAGGGCCGGGCTGATGGTCAGGGGCGCAGAGGCCATCAGCAGGGTGTAGCCGTCTGGCGTGGCCCGGGCTGCTTCGGCCGCGCCCAGATTGCCACCGGCACCGGGTTTGTTGTCAATCACCACTGCCTGGCCCAGTTCCTGCGCCAGGCGCGGCGCCACCATGCGGGCCATGATGTCAATCAATCCACCCGGCGGAAAAGGCACGATCAGCTTGATCGGGCGGC
The DNA here is from genome assembly GCA_014190675.1 of Comamonadaceae bacterium. GTDB lineage: Bacteria > Pseudomonadota > Gammaproteobacteria > Burkholderiales > Burkholderiaceae_C > Rhodoferax. The sequence continues at coordinate 53,366 of BJGT01000006.1, forward strand.
TCGGCCAGGTTTGCCCATACAAGCTGGGTAGGCTGCAGACCAGCAGGGTAGCGGCCAAGGCCAATCGTGCGAGGAAAGTCAAGCGTAGCATTCTGAAGTCTCCCGTCGTGTCCTATGGTCAATCATACAAACATCGTGCACCCAGCCTCGAGCAGGAACCGATCCCTACTTGGCGAGCGATTTTTCGCAAGGGAGGGGTTCAACCAAGCGTGTTCCCAGGCCCGCCGGTTGATGTCGCGTCAGAGGCTGCGCAGGCTCGAAGAGCCGCCGCACGGACAATCTCGGCTCAAGCATACTCTAGGCCTTTGGCCCGGTGTTCTTGCCGGGACTCACTCTGCCAACCCACGAACTGCCCCAGTTGGAACCTATTGCATGCGTACACAGGTAGCGATCATCGGTGCTGGCCCGTCGGGCTTGCTGCTGGGGCAAATCTTGAGCCGGGCCGGTATCAGCACCCTGATTCTCGAGCGGCAAAGTGCCGACCATGTGCTCGGGCGCATCCGGGCCGGCGTGCTCGAGCAGGGAACCATAGACCTGCTCGAAGCAGCCGGTGTGGGCCAGCGCTTGCAACGCCAGGGGCTGGTGCATGGCGGCTTTGAGCTGCTGTTCAAGGGCGCGCGCCACCGCATTGATTTGCAGGCGCTCACCGGGGGCCGCCAGGTCATGGTCTATGGGCAGACCGAACTCACCCGCGACCTGATGGAGGCCCGCGCTGCTGCCGGCCAGCCCAGTGTCTATCAGGCCAGCGAGCTCAGCATCCATGACTTTGATGGCCAGCAGCCGCGAGTGCGCTATGTCAGCCAGGGGCGGCAGCATGAACTGGCCTGCGACTTCATTGCCGGCTGCGACGGCTTTCACGGGGTTTGCCGTGCCAGCGTGCCGAAGGGCGCGATCACCGAGTATGAAAAAGTCTATCCCTTTGGCTGGCTGGGCCTGCTGGCCGATGTGCCGCCGGTCTCGCCCGAGCTGATTTACGCCAACACTGAGCGTGGCTTTGCGCTGTGCTCGATGCGCAGCACCAGCCGCGCCCGCTATTACCTGCAGTGCCCGCTCACCGACACCCTGAGCCAATGGACAGACCAGGCTTTTTGGGCCGAGTTAAAAAACCGGCTCGATCCGCAGGCCAGGGAACAACTGGTCACCGGCCCGGCGATCGAAAAAGGCATTGCCCCACTGCGCAGCTTTGTCGCCGAACCGATGCGCTTTGGCCAGCTTTTTTTGGCCGGTGACGCAGCCCACATCGTGCCACCCACCGGCGCCAAAGGGCTCAACCTGGCCGCCAGCGACATCAACTACCTGTCCGCCGCCCTGAGAGAGTTTTACCAAGACAGCAGTTCGGCTGGTATTGACAGCTACTCTGCGCGCTGCTTGCGTCGGGTCTGGCGCGCCGAGCGCTTTTCGTGGTGGTTCACGTCGCTGATGCACCAGTTCCCCGACGCCGGCGGCTTTGGGCAAAAGTTACAAGAAGCCGAATTGGACTACCTGGTGCATTCCAGCGCCGCCGCCACCGCGCTGGCGGAAAATTATGTTGGCCTACCGCTAGATTAAGCCTGCCATGTCCACTATTTCCAAAGCACCAGCGGTGCTCAAAGGTGTGCGCATACTGAGTTTGTGCCTCAACCTGCCAGGCCCGGCCGCCCTGATGCGCTGCCGCCAGATGGGCGCGCGCTGCGTCAAGCTCGAACCTCCCGGCCCGCCGGGCCGGCCGGCAGGCGCCACGGGCGACCCGATGGGCCTGTACAACCCGGCCACTTATGCCCTGATGCACCAGGGCGTGCGGGTGCGGGTGGCTGACCTCAAAACCAAGCAGGGACAGGCCAGCCTGCACCGCGAGCTTGCCAAGACGGATGTGCTGCTGACCTCATTTCGGCCCTCTGCCCTGATCAAACTGGGCCTGGACTGGAAGCTGCTGCGCCGCCAGTACCCCGGCCTGTCGCAGGTGGCCATTGTGGGAGCGCCCGGCCAACGTGCCGAAGAGCCAGGTCACGACCTCACCTACCTGGCCGAGCACGCTTTGGTCAGCGGCCTTGAACTGCCACCCACCCTGTACGCCGACATGGGCGGCTCCTTGGCGGCGTCGGAGGCCGTACTCAAGGCGGTGCTGCTGCAACAGACCAGCGACCGCGGCTCATACTTTGAGGTGGCGCTGTCAGATGCAGCAGCCTACCTGGCGCTGCCAAGGTCCTGGGGCCTCACTGTCCCTGGTGCAGCGCTTGGTGGCGGCCATGCCGGCTACCGGGTCTACCGCTGCCACGACGGCCGAGTGGCGGTGGCCGCGCTGGAGCCACACTTTGCCCGGGCGCTGTGTCAGGCTGCTGGCCTGGCCTTTGACAGCGTTGCCACCCTGCAGCAGCCCGCCAGCCATGCGGCGATCGCGGCTTTTTTTCTCAGCCAGTCGCGCCAGGCGCTGGACCGTCTGGCTGTAGAGAAAGACATTCCGCTGCTCACCCTGCCGGCCTGAGCGGGCCAGCCACAGTGCAAACCCAGGAGACGCACCCATGCCCAGCGACATCTACAACCAGGCGCTGGAGCGCAATCAGGCTAACCATACGGCCCTGTCGCCCTTGAGCTTTTTGGCCCGCGCGGCCAGCGTCTATCCGCAACGCCCATCGGTGCTGCATGGCGAAAGCCGCTACACCTGGGCCCAAACTTACCAGCGCTGCCGGCAACTTGCCAGCGCCCTGGCGCAACGCGGTATTGGCGTGGGCGACACCGTGGCCGCCATGCTGCCCAACACGCCGCCAATGTTCGAGGCCCACTTTGGCGTACCGATGCTGGGCGCCGTGCTGAACGCTCTGAACACCCGGCTGGATGCAGCCGCAATTGCTTTTATGCTGGAACACGGTGAGGCACGGGTGCTGATCACCGACCGGGAGTTCTCTGCCACGATTGCCAAGGCGCTGGCCTTGATGACCAGCCCCAGGCCCCTGGTGATTGATGTTGACGACCCGATGCATGTGGGGGGCGACTTGATTGGCGAGCTTGGCTACGAGGCATTTTTGGCCCAGGGTGATCCGCAATTCGACTGGCGCCTGCCCGGCGACGAATGGGACGCGATTGCGCTGAACTACACCTCGGGCACCACCGGCAACCCCAAGGGGGTGGTCACGCACCACCGGGGCGCCTACCTCAATGCGGTCTCCAACGTCATCACCTGGACCTTGCCGCAGCACCCGGTCTACCTGTGGACGCTGCCCATGTTCCACTGCAACGGCTGGTGCTTTCCTTGGACCCTGGCGCTGCAGGCCGGCGTGAGCGTGTGCCTTCGCCGGGTCGACCCAGCGTTGATTTTTCCGCTGATCCGCGAGCACCGGGTCAGCCATCTGTGCGGCGCGCCCATCGTCTACGGCCTGCTGATCAACGCGCCCGAAGCGCTGCGCTCGGGCATCAACCACCCGGTGTCAGGCCTGATCGCAGGGGCGGCGCCACCGGCGGCCATCATCGAGGGCTGCGAGCGCATCGGTATCGACATCACGCATGTGTACGGACTCACCGAGGTGTATGGCCCAGCTGCGGTGTGCGCCAAGCAGCCCGAATGGGCTGGGCTACCTATCAGCGAACGCGCCACCCTGAACGCCCGACAGGGTGTGGCTTACCCCTTGCAGGAGGCCATTGCCGTGTTCGACCCGCTCACCCTGGAGGAGGTACCGGCTGACGGACAGAGCCTGGGCGAAATATTCTTTCGCGGCAACCTGGTGATGAAGGGCTATCTAAAAAACCCGCAGGCCACGCAAGAAGCCTTTGCCGCAGGCTGGTTCCACACCGGCGACCTGGCGGTGGTTTACCCGGACGGCTACATCAAGATTCGAGACCGCAGCAAGGACGTGATCATCTCCGGCGGCGAAAACATCTCCAGTCTGGAGGTCGAAGACGTTCTTTACCGCCACCCCAGCGTCCTGGTGGCCGCGGTGGTGGCACGGCCGGATGCCACTTGGGGCGAGGTGCCCTGCGCCTTTGTCGAGGTGCGCGACTCCGACAGCGTGAGCGAAGCCGACATCATCGCGCACTGCCGCGCCAGCCTGGCCCGCTTCAAAGTACCCAAGCAGGTTGTGTTTGGCCCACTGCCCAAGACCTCCACCGGAAAAATCCAGAAATTTGCACTGCGTGAGCAACTGCGCTCGGCCTCGGCAATCGACGAATAAGGACCAAGCCGCACCAATCGGTCAAGGGGCCCAGCGGCCCCGTGCGAATCGGCTGCCAGCGAGACCAGCCACCAAGCGCCGGGTCTGCAAGGGGTGACAAGGGGGTAGCATGGACGCTGCTCTAACCCGAGACCTTATCGCATGGAACAAGTCACTTTCATCAACGGCCAGACCCGGCTTTACGCCATCATCGGCGACCCGATCGAGCAGGTGCGCTCGCCCGAGATGATCACCTGGGAACTGCAGCAACGCGGCATCAATGGGGTTTTGTGCCCGGTGCACATCGCCGAGCCTGACTTTGACCGGGTGCTGCCCGAACTGCTCAAAATCAGGAATCTGGACGGCCTGATCTTCACCATTCCCTACAAAGCCCGGGCACTGGCCCATGCACAGTACATTGGCCCACAGGCCCGGGTGATTGGTGCTTTCAATGCCATGGTGCGCCAAGCCGATGGGGCCTGGGCCGGGGAGATGTTTGACGGGCTGGGCTGCTTGGAGGCCTTTCGCCGGCGTGGCTTCAAGCTCAACGGACAGCGCCTGATGCTGATGGGTCTGGGCGGCGCCGGCATGGCGATTGGCGCAGCCATGGCCGCAGAGCAGCCCCGGCTGATGCGAATTTTTGACCTCGATGCGGCCCGCTGCGAGCGCATGGCGCAGACGATTGCGCGCATCAGCCCAAACACCGAGGTGCAGATTGGCAAGCCCGATACCCAGGGTATGGATGTGTTGCTCAATGCGACGCCGTTGGGCATGCTTGGCGACACCCGCATGGCCATCGATACCAGCAGCCTGCCCGCGCAGCTGATTGTTTTTGATGCCATCGTGAAGCCCGAACTCACGCCGCTGCTGCGCCTGGCCGAGGCATCGGGCTGCCGCACCGTCACAGGCAGGGAGATGATGGGGGGTCAAATTTCCCGGCTCGTGGACTTCTTCACCGCCAGGGGCGCTGCGCTTTTGAGTTAGAGTTTGGTTGCACCAAACCGGTCTTGTCACAGCCCCCCCGGCCAGCACCCCCGAAAAATCATGATCACCATTGACCCCGCCGCCCGCGCAACACTCACCCTCATCGAACACCCCCTGGTGCAGCACAAGCTCACCTTGATGCGCAACAAAGAGGCCAGCACCAACAGCTTTCGCCGGCTGCTGGGCGAGCTCTCCAGCCTGATGGCCTATGAGGTCTGCCGCGATATGGCGCTGCAAGACGTGCAGATCGAAACCCCGCTCGAGACCATGACCGGCAAACAAATTGACGGCAAAAAACTGGTGTTTGTGTCGATTCTGCGGGCGGGCAACGGCATTCTCGACGGCGTGCTGTCAGTGGTGCCGGGTGCGCGCGTGGGGCATATCGGGCTGTATCGCGACCCAGCCACGCTGCAGGCGGTGGAGTATTACTTCAAGATGCCACAACACATGCAGGAGCGCGATATTGTGGTGGTTGACCCGATGCTTGCAACCGGTAACTCGGCGGTGGCCGCGGTCACCCGGCTGAAGGCCTGCAAGCCAAAGTCAATCAAATTTTTATGCCTGCTGACCTGCCCTGAGGGTATCAACGCCTTGCACCGGGCACACCCCGATGTGGCGGTGTACACCGCCGCCATCGACCGACAACTCAACAGCCACGGCTATATCCTGCCCGGCCTGGGTGACGCCGGAGACCGTATTTTTGGCACCCAATAAGCGGCCCTGCTACCCGAGCCAGCTAACCGAGCCAGCTAACCGGCTCAGCTAAGCGGATCAGCGCCGCCGGGCCGTGCGTACGCCGGGCAGGTCGGCGACGATGCCCAGCACCCGGGCCAGCCGGGCAGCGTCGGACACCTCGACTGTGAAGGTCATCCAGGCGATGCCCTTGATGGACTGGGTTTGCACCGCAATCACATTGGTTTTTTCTTTGGTGAAGACCTCTGAAATATCGCGCAACAGACCCTGCCGGTCGGTCGCTTGTACCGCCACATCAACCGGATAAACCGCTGGAACAGCACCCTGGGGCAGACCCCACGCGACCTCGATCACCCGTTCGCCATTACGCGCCAACATCTCGCGCAAATTCGAGCAATCAGCGCGGTGCACGCTGACGCCCTTGCCGCGCGTGACAAAACCACAGATGGCATCGGGTGGCGCCGGCTTGCAGCACTTGGCCAACTGGGTCATCAGCGAGTCAACCCCCACCACCAGCAGGCCACCCTTGGCCGGCTGATCTGTGCTGCGCGGCTTGCGCAGCAGCGGCAGGTCGGCCTCAGTGACGGTTTTGTCAGGCGGTCGCAGCAGCAGCTCGATGTTGCGCAAAGAAAACTCATCCTTGCCCACCACCTCGAACAAATCGTCGGCTGCATTGAAGCCCAGCTGGGCCGCCAGGTCGTCCTGCTTGAGGGCGGTGCGGCCCTCGCGTTGCAGCAGTTTTTCGACTGCCTCGCGGCCCTTGGCAATCGTCTCGTGCAGCGCTTGGGCATTGAACCAGGCCCGCACCTTGGCCCTGGCCCGGTGGCTGACCAGGTAGCCGATCTCAGCGTTGAGCCAATCGCGCGAGGGGCCGCCCTCCTTGGCCACGGTCACCTCCACGGTCTGGCCATTTTTCAGCGGCGTGTTCAGCGGCACCATGACGCCGTCGAGCCGGGCGCCACGGCAGCGGTGGCCCAGGTCGGTGTGCAGGCTGTAGGCAAAATCGACCGCAGTAGCCCCCTGCGGCAGCTCCACAATGGCAGCCTCCGGTGTCAGCACATAAATGCGGTCGTCAAACACGCCGGGGCCCTGCGTGCCAGCGAGCTCGCGCTCCCAGGCCAGCAGCTGGCGCAGCACCGCGATCTTGGCGTCATAGGCGCCGGTAGCGGACACCCCGGCGTAGCCCTTGACGCCAGCCTCCTTGTAGGCCCAGTGGGCAGCCACACCGTGCTCGGCGTGCTCGTGCATGGCCTGGGTGCGGATCTGGATTTCTATCGGCTGGCCACGCGCGTCGCGCACGATGGTGTGCAGCGAACGGTAGCCATTGGCCTTGGGCCGGGCGATGTAGTCGTCAAACTCTTC
>BJGT01000006.1:61147-67764 GCA_014190675.1 Comamonadaceae bacterium
AAGTTGTCGCCAAAGGCCTTGGCGATCACCTCTTGCGGCTTGTTCAGGTGCTCGCAGGCATACACCAGGTAACTGGCCGCCTGCATCGCCTCAGAACCACCGATCTGGCGCAGGATGGAGGCCACCGCATCCGCATGGGCCAGCGTGTTCTCACCGGTGTCGAGTGTCTCGCCCGCCAGCAGCGGCTCGGCAAAGGCCCGCGCGCGCAACAGCGCCTGAGCCTGATCGGGCAGGCTCTGGGCGGTGGCCTGCAGCACAGGCGAAATAGCGTGGGAGCCATGAGGCTCGAGCGGCAGGCTTTTCATCAACTCAAGGTTCCCCGGCCTGGCCGGCTCAGTCCAGCAAAAAATCAGCCACTGCTTGCACCTGATCCTTGGCAACCAGGGTCGGGGCATGGCCAACACCGGCAAACTCCCGCAGACGTGCCAGCGGCCCGCGCTGGGTCATTGCCAGCGCGGTAGGCGAGGACAGCAGGTCCGAGTCGGCGCCGCGCAGCAGCAGGGTGGGCAGGCTCAGGCGGTCATAGATCTGCCACATCAGCGCCTCGCCCTGTGCGGCAGTCTCTGGCGTCACCTGTCGAAAAGGCACAGCCAGTGCCGGGTCGTAGTGCAGGCGCAGCCTGTGGCTGCCCTCGGCCGCGGGCTTGACCATGTGGCTTGACAAGGCCAGCCACTGGGCCGGGGTGTGCGGCCCAAAGCTGCTAGCAATGGCCCACAACGCATCAGCGGCCTGCTGCAGCGATTCAAATTCACCCGATCGACCAAGGTAGCGGCCAATGCGCTGCAAGGCCTGCCACTCAATGCTGGGGCCGACATCATTGAGCACCAAGCGGCGCACCTGACCCGGCTCCAGGTAGGCGCAGACCGCCATGCCAATCAGGCCGCCCATGCTGGTGCCAAGCCAGTCCAGTGTGCTTGCCTGCAACTGCCCGATCAGGGTCAGCATATCGGCGGCATAGGTTGGCACCTGGTAGGCCATGGGGTCGGCCAGCCAGTCGCTATCGCCACGGCCCACCACGTCTGGACAAACCACCCGCAGGCGCTGGCCGGCGCGCGTACCGCGCTCACACAGGGCCTGGGCCAACACATCGAAGTCGCGCCCCTGGCGGGTCAGCCCATGCACGCACAGCACCACATGGTCGGCCCCAGCGTCGCCCCAGGACCAGTAGGCCATGCGGTGGCCACCGCCGGCATCGGGGCAATGAAGAAAGTGGCGGCTCGGCTCAGTCATGGTGAAATCGGGTCTGGTTGGCCAAGGGCTATCCTAAGGCAACTCTCAAGGAATCAGCATGCTCAAAGGCAAAACAGCACTCGTTACGGGCTCCACCAGCGGCATTGGCCTCGGGCTCGCACGAGCCCTGGCAGCACAGGGCGCCAACATCCTGCTTAACGGTTTTGGTGACTCTCAAGGCCCCAGCGCCGAGCTTGCCACCCTTGGGGTGCGGGTGGCCTACCACGGCGCCGACATGAGCCGTCCGGCAGAGATCGAGGCCATGATGGCCTATGCCGCCAGCACCTTTGGCAGGGTCGATATTCTGGTCAACAACGCTGGCATTCAACATGTCTCACGCATTGAAGACTTCCCGCCCGAGCGCTGGGACGCCGTGCTTGCCATCAACCTCAGCAGCGCTTTTCATACCAGCCGCCTGGCGCTGCCGGCCATGCGTGCAGCCAACTGGGGCCGCATCATCAACATCGCCTCGGTCCATGGCCTGGTGGCCTCGGTCGAAAAATCTGCCTATGTGGCGGCCAAGCATGGGCTGGTCGGGCTGACCAAGGTGACGGCGCTGGAGAACGCCACCACCGGCGTCACCTGCAATGCAATTTGCCCGGGCTGGGTGCTGACCCCGTTGGTGCAAAAACAAATCGATGCTCGCGCCGCCGTCATGGGGCTTGGCAATGAACAGGCGATCAACAGCCTGCTGAGTGAAAAAGAGCCCTCGCTGCAGTTCACCACCCCCGAGGAATTGGGGGCGCTGGCGGTTTTTCTGTGCAGCAGCGCGGGCAACAACGTGCGCGGCGCGGCCTGGAACATGGACGGCGGCTGGGCCGCGCAGTAATGCCCTGCAGCCCCTACTGGCAGCCATCTGCCGGACCGCGCCTGGGCCGCTGGCCGGGTCCGCCAGGGCAGGCCATGGGCGGGCGCCCATCGGGGCTGGCTTGAGGGTTGAGCTGTCCGGCCTGCTGGCGCAACTGCTGGCGCAACATGGCTCTTTCGTCTTCTGACAACTGGCGCTTGGGCAAATCGGCCGGGCCCGGCTCTTCCTGGCTGGGTCGCTCATTGGGCATGGGTCTGAGCGACGAACGCAAATCGGCCCGTCGCTGATCGCCGCCGGGCCCTGGAGCCGGGCCAGCTTGAGCACGCTGGCCGTGCTGCCCAGGCTGCCCATTGGCAGCCCCAAACAGTCCCAGCGCGCACAGCAACAGCAAAGCAAATCTCATGCGGTTCAGCTTAACACCCCAGGCCCGGGCCTTGGGCGGCCAGATGTGTAACAGTGTGTGAGCACCGGGCCTGCAGGCTGGCGCATACGGGCGGCAGCCTGCACAATCCGCAAACCAAAAACAAGGCAGCAGCCAAGCATGAACCAAGCCCCCAAGCGAGCCGACAAGATCATGGTTGTCGATGACGATGCACGCATCCGCGACCTGCTGCGCCGCTACCTCAGCCAAGAGGGCTTTGCCGTGCTGCAGGCCGAAGATGGTCGGGCGCTAAGCCGTATTTTGCTGCGCGAGAGCGTCGACCTGATCGTGCTCGACCTGATGCTGCCGGACGAAGACGGTTTGTCGATTTGCCGGCGCCTGCGCGGCGCGCAGGACCCAACGCCCATCATCATGCTCACCGCCAAGGGAGAGGACGTGGACCGCATTGTTGGCCTGGAGGTAGGCGCCGACGACTACCTGGCAAAACCCTTCAACCCGCGCGAACTGTTGGCGCGCATCCATGCGGTGCTGCGCCGCAGGCCGAAGGCTGAGCTGCCGGGCGCGCCCTCGGTGCAGGCCGGCGTGGTGTGCTTTGGCCCCTTTATCTTCGACCTCGGCGCCCGTGAGTTGCGCCGGGGCGATGAAACCCTGCCACTCACCAGCGGCGACTTCGCCATGCTCAAGGCGCTGGTGCGCCATCCCCGCCAGGCCCTCTCAAGGGAAAAACTCGCGCAGTTGGCACGCGGCCGCGAGTTAGAGCCTTTTGACCGCAGCCTGGACGTGCAAATCTCACGCCTGCGCAAACTGCTTGAGACCGACCCCACTGCGCCACGCTACATCCAGACCGTCTGGGGCGTGGGTTATGTGTTTGTGCCAGACAGCAGCAGCTAAAGCCATGGGTCTGTTTTGGCGAACATTTTTTTTGTTGACACTGCTGTTGGTAGGCAGCATGCTGGCCTGGCTGCAAACCCTCAGGGCGATGGAATTTGAGCCCAAGGCACTGCAAACCGCGCAAGAAATCGCCGCTCTGGTCAACCTCAGCCGCGCCGCCCTGGTGCATGCGGATGCCATCAACCGGGTGTCGCTGATTAAAACCATGAGCGAGCAGGAGGGGCTGCGCATCCTGCCGCGCGAACCCGGCGACCTGGTGGAGCCTTTTGACACCGACGGCCCGAGCCAGCGCATCAGCCGTGAACTCGGCAGCCGCCTGGGCCCGGGCACCGAAGTCGCCAACCGAGTCAACCAGCAAGAAGGCCTTTGGATCGGCTTCACCATCGAGGGCGACCGCTACTGGTTGCGCACTGACCGGGCCCGCTTCAGCCACACCGCCGGGCAAACCTGGCTGATCTGGCTGGCCGCCGTGGCCGCGCTGTCGCTGGCCGGCGCAGCCCTGATCGCCGGGCTGGTCAGCCGGCCGCTCAAACAACTCGCGCTGGCTGCATCGCGGGTGCGCGAAGGCCAGCTCGACGCCAGCACCCTTGACGAGGCCGTCAGCACGCCCGAGTTGCGGGCAGTCAACACCGGCTTTAACCGCATGACCCGCAGCCTGGCCCAGCTTGAGCAGGACCGCGCCATCATGCTGGCCGGTATTTCGCACGACCTGCGCACGCCCCTGGCGCGGCTTCGACTGGAAACCGAGCTCAGCGTGGCCGACCCCCAGGCGCGGGATCACATGGCTGCAGACATCGGCCAAATTGACGCCATCATTGGCAAGTTTCTTGACTATGCCAGGCCCAACCAGGTGACCCTGGTGAGCCTGCGGCTGCTCGATCTGGTGCAGGGCTGCCTGGACAGCCTGAGCGAGCGGAGCGATGCCCAGATTGATTTGGACTTGCCTGCCGACCTGCTGGTGATGGCCGACCCGGTGGAGCTCGGCCGGGTGTTCACCAACGTGCTGGAGAACGCCCTGCGCTACGGACGCTCAGGCCAAACCGGTCAGGCCAAAGTCTTTGTTTGGGCACAGCGCCAAGCGCCTTGGGTGATGGTCGAGGTGCGCGACCAGGGCCCCGGCGTCACCGAGGCACAACTCGCCCGCCTGACCCAGCCCTTTTACCGCGGCGACAGCGCCCGCACCGAAGCCCGCGGCGCCGGCCTGGGCCTGGCCATCGTGGATAAAACCCTGCAGCGCATGGGCGGCTCGGTGTCGCTGGCCAATGCAGCCGGCGGCGGCCTGCAGGTTCGCCTGCTGCTGCGCGCCGCCACGCCGCCAGACAAACCGAACCTCGTCACCTAAATCCGGGGGCGGGGTTCTGGGGCGCTTCAGTCGGGCGGCGGGCGCTGGCGCTGGTTGCCCGGAACCCCAAGCTCGGGGTGCAGCCGGCTCGCTACCAGCCAAGCGGCCAGCAGCGCCACACCGCCGGCAGCAAACACGCCAGACACGGGCACAAACTGCAGTACCAGCCAGACCAGGCCGGGCGACACAATGCCCGACACATCGCGAAAGCTGGAGTACACGGCCGACATCTCGGTGCGTTGCGAGGGCTTGACTGACATCAAAAACGGCAGGCCGCCGCAAATATCAAGCAAGACCAAAAAATAAGCCCCCAGCATCAGCACCGCTACCGTGGCCCAGGGGAGCGAAGAAAACACGGTGCCCAAAATAAAGCACAGGCCGCTGAACAAAAACCCGGTACGCACCGCTTCGCGCACGGAGTGGCCTTGCACCCAGCGCAGCATCAGCGGCGCCATGAACAGGCCGGCATTGGCCAGTGAGGTGGTCAAGCCACCCACCTGCTCGCCCAGGCCGTTTTGCACCGCAAAAATACCGGTGTAGACGATGTAAATCCACCAACCACAAGAGCGCATGACTGCAAAAAACCAGCCTGCAACCAGACGCGGCTGGGCAAAAAAACGTTTCAGGTAGGCGATCGGCGCGACCGAACTGGGCACCGCCTGCACAATCACCCGGCCATTTCCCAAACGCAGGCTCCAAAAGGCCGTGAGCATGCCCAGCGCCCCCAGGCCCACCAAGACAAACGGCGCACCGTGCCAATACGGCAACAACCAGACCCCCAGCACCGGCCCGATGGTCCAGCCCAGGCCACCATAAAACAGGCGCAAGGATTCGAGCTTGCTGAAATCAGCCTTGGCCACGTTGTCGAGCACATAGGCGTTAAAGCAAACGAAGGCAGTGGCCGCAGCCATGGCGTTGCACAGCAGGGCGGCTGTGGTGGCCGCTCCGCCCACCATGCCCAAAGCCGCCGACAGGACATACATCAGCACGCCGCCGGTGTAAACCCAGCGGCGCGGCAAGAGACGGGTCAGCATAGGTACGGCGAGCACGGTCAGCAAAGACAGCAAGCCAACCGCAAAATAAATTTTCGACACCGTGACCGCGTCGCCCCAATACCGGTACATCAACAGCGGGTAGACCGCCAGGCTGCTGCCGCGCACCACGGCCTCGACGCCGCCGATGATGGCAAATGGGCGCACGCCTCGGGGCGCATGGGGTAGGCTGCTTGCCAGGGCCCGGCTGGGCATATTAGAGGGCCTGCCCCAGGCGCTTGACGCCCTCAAGAATCTTGGCCTCGTCGACCGTGGCAAAGCTCAGGCGCAAGCTGGCGGTGTCCGGGTCGTGGGCAAAGAAGGGCTTGCCAGGCACGAAGGCCACCAGCCGCTCAACGGCGCGCTGCGCAAAGGCGGTGGCATCAGGGCTGCGGCCCCCAGAGCCAGTCAGGCGGGCCCAAAAAAACATGCCGCCCTGGGGCCGGTTGAATTCAATCGCCTCACCAAGCTCGCGCTGGAGCGACTCGGCCATCACCCCGGCCCGCTGGGCGTAGGTGCGACGCACCAGGTCAAGCGTGGCGCCCAGCCGGTCGAGCGTGAGGTAGTGGGCGCAAATTGCTTGGGTCAGGTTGCTGGTGTGGGCGTCGCTGAACTGCTTGCACATGGTGGCGCGGGCCAGCAACTCGGGCGGGGCTATCAGCCAACCCACGCGCAGGCCGGGCGACAAAATTTTGCTGAAGCTGCCACAGTGCGCCAAGCAATCACGGCTACCCGGCACCTGGGCTGAAAGCGCCAGCAGGCTGGGCGGGGGCGGCTGATCAAAATACAGTTCGCCATACGGATCGTCCTCCACCACCACGGTGCCAGTGCGCGCTGCAATTGCCAAAATGCGCAGCCGCCGGCTCAGGCTCAGCGTGGCGCCACTGGGGTTGCCAAAGGTTGGAATCAGGTAGATGAGCTTGGGCTGGTGCT
>BJGT01000007.1 GCA_014190675.1 Comamonadaceae bacterium
CGGGACTTGGGGGGGCGTGGTCATGTTGTTCCATCCTTGCGAGATTGGCAAACACTGTGGGCCGCCTGGAATGCCTTGGTGGCACTGGTCAAAACGGGCATTGGCAAGCCGCTTGTAACATTTCTCGGAGTTCACAAAAAGAGGGTAAACCACTACGCGCTGGCCTTGGCAGGTGCTGGTTATCGGGCCCCCGCCCAATTTAGGCTGCGCCGCTGTACCGGCCGGCACCGCAGGTGTGCTGTATAGAAAATAACGGGTAAAGGGTAAATACGGATGCTTGTGGTGCTGTAAGCGCGCTACCATCTTTGACGCTTGTTTTTTTGAGCGCAACCGGCAGGCCTGCATTGTTAAAGTCTGAAATCCTGGTAGTTGCCAAGGTGCATCCGCTGTACCTCCAAGCTCTCAAAGAGGTGTTTCATGTGCACGACTGTGCACACGAAGGCGACGCTGCTCGCTTTGCCGAATTGGCCCCGCGCATTCTGGGCCTGGCGGCGGGCGGGGAGTCGCTGGTGCCCAGCGCTCTGCTGGAGCAACTCCCCAACCTTAAGCTGGTGTCGGTTTTTGGTGTTGGCTATGACGGTATTGATGTTCAGGCCGCAGTCGGGCGTGGTGTCATGGTGACGCACACGCCTGGGGTGTTAACCGATGACGTGGCAGACCTGGCACTGGGTTTGATGTTGTCTCTGAGCCGAAACATTGCGCAGGCAGACCACTATGTCAGGGCAGGGCGCTGGCCTTCCGGGCCCATGCCTCTGGGCAGAAAACTCTCAGGTGCCCGCCTGGGTATTGTTGGCCTGGGCCGTATCGGCATGGCGATTGCCCAGCGGGCTTTGGCCTTCAACATGTCAATCGCCTATACCGGCCGCAGCGAGAAGCCTGGTTCAGGCTTTGTTTTTTATCCGACTGTCGCCCAGCTGGCGGCTGAGGTTGATTTTTTGCTTGTCATCACGCCGGGCGGGCAGGGCACTCGGCACCTGGTCAATGCCGAGGTGCTGGCTGCTCTGGGTCCGGCGGGCTACCTGATCAATGTGGCACGCGGCAGCGTGGTGGATGAGCAGGCCCTGATTGAGGCCCTCCAGTCAGGTGCTATTGCTGGTGCCGCGCTCGATGTGTTTGCCGATGAGCCCAATGTGCCGCGGGTGTTGTGGGACATGCCCAACCTGGTGCTCACGCCGCACATGGCCAGCGCCACCCACCAGACGCGACAGGCCATGGCTGACCTGGCTTTTGCCAACATGGAGGCGGTCTTGGCGGGCCGGCCCGCGCTAACACCGGTGCCAGAGTGCCTGGCCGCTCAACACCCCCGGCGCTGATGTCTGTGCCAGCCATGTCTTTTTCTGCCGGTCCCAAGGCCAGCGCGATTGTCGTGATGGGTGTTTGCGGCAGCGGAAAATCCACTGTGGCCAGCGCCTTGGCCGACGCCTTGCAACTGCGCATGCTTGACGGCGACGACCTGCATGAGCCGCTCAGCATCGACAAAATGCGATCGGGTATTCCCCTGGAAGACGCTGACCGCCTGCCTTGGTTAGACCGTGTTGGCAGCTACCTCGCCGCTGTCGATGAGCAGTCGCCTCGCGGCCGTATCGTGGCCTGCTCGGCCCTCAAGCGGGCCTACCGCGACCGAATTCGGCGCATCTGCCCGGCAGTATGTTTTGTTTTTTTGGACGGCGAGCCCGAATTGATCCGACAGCGCATGGCGCAGCGCGTTGGGCACTATATGCACACCGGCTTGCTGGCCAGCCAGTTGCAAGCCTTGGAGCGGCCGCAGGCCGACGAGGCCGATGTCATTTCCCTGGATATTAGATTGCCGCTGCCGCGTTTGGTCGCGCTCTCTATCAGCGGGCTCGGGGCAAGCCCGGCCGCTGACTAAATCCGCTACCTCGTTTTATTCCACATCGAAAGCCCACCATGTTCATCCGCTGTGCATTTTTTCGCGGTCAAGTCAGACCTGGTTTTGAAGAAGCTTTTGACAGCTATATCCATGAGCATCTGGTGCCCCTGTGGACCCGTTTTCCGGGCGCCCAAGAGGTGCGGGTGCTGCGCCAGGTAGAAAGTGATGTCAGCGATCCGCGCTTGGAGATGGTTTTGTCGGTGCGCTACCCGAGCCGAGAAGCCATCGAGTTGGCCCTCGCCTCCGAGGTTCGCCAGCGCAGCCGTGAGGTCTCCAAAGGCCTGATCGACATGTTTGATGGAACCGTTTTCCACACTGTTTTCAGCGCTGAAGAATTTCCCATGCCCAAAGGGTAAGCCGGTAACGAACGAGTGCTAGCACCCAATGCGCGGCTCCATGCTAGTTTGTGTGCTCTTTCCTGCATTAGCGCATGACCCACCTCACCGCCGCCTGTGCGGTCCGTTTCAACCAGACAGCGGAGTCCCTTTTTCATGACAAATTCCAAGCCTGTGGCGGTACTTGATTCTTTTGGGCTGCGGGGCCGGCGGGCACTGATCACCGGCTCTTCGGCAGGCATCGGCCTGGCGCTGGCGCGTGCCTTGGGGCAGGCCGGCGCGCAATTGGTTCTCAATGGGCGCGGTGCGGATAAGCTCACTGCCGCTGCGAATCTATTGCGTGCTGAAGGCCTGTCAGTCACCACGGCGCTGTTTGATGTCACCGATGCCGACGCGGTGGCCCGAAGTGTTGAAGCGCTGGAGCGAGCGGGTGCAGTGGATATTTTGGTCAACAACGCAGGTATCCAGATTCGTGGCCCGCTGCATGAATTTGCCCTGAGCGATTGGCAGACCCTGATGAAGACCAACCTGGACAGCGCCTTTTTGGTCGGTCAGGCGGTGGCGCGTCACATGATTGCGCGCGGGCGCGGCAAGATCATCAATATTTGCTCTGTGCAGAGTGAGCTCGGCCGTCCCGGAATTGCGCCTTACACCGCCAGCAAGGGTGCGCTCAAAATGCTCACCAAGGGCATGGCCATCGACTGGGGCCCGCTGGGTCTGAATGTGAACGGCATCGGACCAGGCTACTTCAAAACCGAGCTCACTGAAAAATTGGCGGCAGATCCGCAGTTCACCAGTTGGCTGGTCGGGCGGACCCCAAGCCGGCGCTGGGGCGATGTCGAAGATCTGGGTGGGGCAGTGGTATTCTTGGCCAGCGAGGCCTCCCGATTTGTCAACGGCCATATTCTGTATGTCGATGGTGGCGTGACCGCCACATTGTGAGAGGACCAACCATGCGTGCCCTGATTTGCCATGCGGCCGAAGACCTCAGGCTTGAACACATCGAAACGCCCAGCCTGGGAGAGCAGCAAGTGCTAGTGCAGGTAGCTTTTGGCGGCATCTGTGGATCTGACCTGCATTACTACCAGCACGGCGGTTTTGGCACGGTGCGCATCAAGCAGCCGATGGCCCTGGGCCATGAGGTTTCGGGTGTTGTTGAGGCTGTGGGCGGCAAGGTCAACGGCCTGCAGGTCGGCCAACGCATCGCCATTTCCCCTTCCCGGCCCTGCGGGGGTTGCAAGTTTTGCCAGGCTGGGCAGCACAACCACTGCCTGTTTATGCGTTTTTACGGCAGCGCCATGCCTTTTCCCCACATCCAGGGCGCATTCAGCGAAAAACTGGTCATTGATGCCGGCCAGGCGCATGTCGTTGCGGACCACCTGAGCCTGTCCGAGGCGGCCCTGGCAGAACCGCTGTCGGTTGGCCTGCATGCAATTGTGCGAGCGGGTGGCGTGCTGGGCAAGCAGGTGCTGGTGACTGGTTGTGGACCGATTGGGTCGCTGCTGATTGGCGCGCTTCGCCGCGCTGGTGCGGCGCGCATTGTTGCTGTTGACATTGCCGATTTGCCCTTGGCCTGCGCGACAAAAATGGGCGCAGACGAGACCATCAACTTGCGCGCCGATGCCCAGGGGCTGGATAAATACAAGGCTGACAAAGGCCAGTTTGACGTAGTTTTCGAAGCCTCAGGAAGCGCCGCTGCTGTGCTTGGCGCACTCGAGGTGATCGCACCACGCGGCGTGCTCGTGACTGTCGGGCTAGGAGGTGACATGAGCTTGCCGATGAACCAGATCGTGGCCAAAGAGGTGGACCTGCGGGGCACCTTCCGCTTTCATGCTGAATTTGCTACGGCCGTGCAGTTCCTCAACAGCGGCTTGATCGATGGTCTGCCGGTGATCACTCAGGTGCTGCCCATGAGCCGCGCCTTGGAGGCCTTTGCGCTGGCGGCTGACAAAAGCCAGTCGCTCAAGGTGCAAATAGCCTTCGAAGAAGAAATATCGGCGGCATGATTGAGCCCTGCCAAACCCCGTCAAAAACAGGGCAATTGGCCACGAAATTTACCTGGCAACTGAGGCTGGCGTGAAAAAAACATTCCAACTCGTGATCGAAGGCAGGCACCCGGACCGGCTGCTCGAAGCAAGCAAGCATGATGTCCGGAAATACATGGCAAGGCAGCGCCGGGCCGAACTGCCAGAAGGCGCTGACTACTGGGATTTTTCCTGTCGTTTTGGCTTGACCGAGACCGATGCAGCCCCGGTGCATGTGGCCGAGCTGATCACTGCGATGGATGCTGCGGCCAAGGGCGGAGCAGCAGCGTTTTTTGTCGACATCATGGGCCGGGCTGCTCACCGCAAAGCCAAAGCCGAACCCGGCATGCCGCCGGCGGGCTTGCAGGCCTGAGAAGATCCTATTGCCGGGTCTGAACCCGGCGCGCGCCGTCAAAGCGCCTGCGCCAGTAGGTTTGCGCCATGTCATCGACGCGAACCTCAGCCCCAGGTTTGGGCGAATGAACAAACTTGCCCCCGCCAACATAAATGCCAACATGGCTGAAGGTGCGGCGCATGGTGTTGAAAAACACCAGGTCACCCGGCTGAAGCTCGGCGCGTTCAATCTTTTGGGTCGCGGCTGCCTGCTCGGCTGCGCTGCGCGGCAAAACAGTGTCGGCGCTCTGCTCGTACATGGCCTTGACAAAGCCGCTGCAATCAAAGCCGGTTTCGGCTGTGTTTCCGCCTCGCAGGTAGGGTCTACCCATGAATCCCAGCGCATTGAAAACCAGCGTCGCCGCCTGTTCGGTGGCGGTTTGGCGCACTTGTTCCAGGCGCAGCAGCAGACCTTTTTCGAGCAGCAGGCGTTCTAGGTCGTCGGGTGCGGCGTTCGGATTGGCATGGGCTGGCGCGGCCAGAGCCAACACAAACGCCAGTAGGATGGGGCCTCGCATCCCGGGTAGGATAGCGCCGTTCCCGACGGGCTGTCAATGTCCGAACGACATGTTCGGGCGGCGCAACCAATTGGGTCTGAGCGGCTCCGTAAGACAACACAAACCAAGGGCATGGTCTGCCAAACTGGAATTTTTAAATGATGTTCAGAGCGCTGGTCTTGGAAAATGATGGCGGCTTTCGCGCCACCGTGAAATCGGTCGACGCGGCGCAGCTGCCTGAGGCGGACGTGACTTTGGCGGTGTCCTACGCCACCTTGAATTACAAGGACGGCTTGGCCATCACCAACCGGGGGCCAGTGGTGCGCCAGTGGCCCATGGTCGCCGGCATTGACGGCGCTGGTACCGTGGTCGCCTCCAGCCATCCGGACTGGCAGGTCGGCGATTTGGCGGTGCACAACGGCTGGGGCGCAGGCGAGACCCATTGGGGCTGCCTGGCCGAGACAGCTCGGCTCAAAGGCGATTGGTTGATCCGTCTGCCCCAGGCTTTGAGCCTGCGCCAGGCGATGGCCATTGGTACGGCTGGCTACACCGCGATGTTGTGTGTGCTGGCACTGGAAGACCACGGCGTGAAGCCAGACGCTGGCGAGGTGCTAGTCACAGGGGCGAGCGGCGGCGTGGGTAGCGTGGCCATTGCGCTGCTGGGTCGGCTAGGCTACACCGTGGTCGCGGCTACCGGCCGGGCGTCTGAAGAAACTTACCTCAAAGCGCTGGGGGCCAGCAGTGTGCTGGACCGGGCCATGCTGGCCACCACGGGCAAAGCCTTGCAAAAAGAACGCTGGGCCGGCGTAGTGGACGCAGTCGGCTCGCATACTTTGGCCAATGCGCTGGCCCAAACCCGTTATGGCGGCGTGGTCGCCGCCTGCGGTCTGGCCCAGGGCATGGATTTGGCAAGCACCGTCATGCCTTTTATCTTGCGCGGCGTGGCCCTGGTGGGCATCGATTCAGTGATGGCGCCTTTGTCTCGTCGCCAGCGCGCCTGGGCGCGAATCGCCCGCGATCTCGACCCCGTCCTGCTCGAGACCATGGTTCAGGAGTTGCCGCTCGACGGGGCGATTGACGCTGCCCATGCCTTGATGGACGGTCGGGTGCGGGGCCGCACCTTGATCAAGATCGGCGGCTGATGTAAGCCCCGTCCCAATTTTTCAGAAAGTTAGACATGCTTCTTGAAGCCGACCAGGCCCAGTTGGTGCTACTTGATTACCAGGTCCGACTAATGCCAACCATGTGGGAATCGCACTGGGTGCTGGCCAATGCTCTGCGTTTGGGCGAAGTCGCCCGTTTGCTGGGCATGCCCTGCTGGGGGACCGAACAACATCCCGCGCTGCTCGGGCCCCAGTTGCCGCAGGTCCGGGCGCTGTGCGGCCGCACGCTGACCAAAATGCAATTCAGTGCCGGCGGGGAGGGTCTCACAGAGTGGCTGCGGCCCCCGACAAAACCCCAGGCAGGCAATGTGCGAAGCCTGCCCAAACATTTGCAAAAGGCCGCCAGCCCAGTGCGCCCGATGGTGGTGATTGCAGGCTGCGAGGCCCATGTCGGCGTGTTGCAAACCGCCCTGGATTTGCTTGAAGACGAGTTCGAGGTCTGGGTGGTGACTGATGCGTGCAGTTCGCGCACCGAACGCAACCGGGATGCGGCCTTTGACCGACTGGCCGGCGCCGGCGCGGAGCTGCTGACCACCGAGATGTTCGCCTTTGAGTGCCTGCGCAGCGCCGAGCATCCTGACTTCGCGGCGGTGCAGGCCTTGATCAAGTAGCCGCCATGTGCAGCGCTGCGGGCGCCCAAGGCGTTCGTGGCGGGCCTGCCAGTGCAGTCAGTTGGCTGCAAGTTGCGCGGCCATAATCTGTTCCGCAAGCGCTTGCTTCGACCGGGGACAGACATGACAGCCTATGCGGATTTTTATCGCTACTCCATCAACCAGCCTGAATCTTTTTGGGCCGAGCAATCCCAATTGATTGACTGGCAGCTAGCGCCGCAAGCGATATGCGACCACAGCCAGCCTCCCTTTGCCAAGTGGTTTGTCGGCGGGACCACCAACCTGTGCCATAACGCGGTGGATCGGCATTTGCTGCAGCGACCGCATCAGCCGGCCCTGATCGCGGTTTCCACTGAAACCGGGCAGGAGCGCAGCTATTCCTTCATCGAGCTGCATGCCGAGGTACAGCGCATGGCTGCAGTGATGCGCGAATTGGGGGTGCGCCAGGGCGACCTGGTGTTGATTTATATGCCCATGATCGCCGAGGCGGCCTTTGCCATGCTGGCCTGCGCCCGTATTGGCGCGATCCATTCGGTGGTGTTTGGCGGCTTTGCTTCGGGTTCGCTGGCCTCGCGCATTGAAGACGCCCTGCCCCGGTTGGTGGTCAGCGCAGACGCTGGTTCGCGTGGCGGCAAGGTGGTGCACTACAAACCGCTGCTCGATGGCGCGATCCAGTTGTCACGCCACAAGCCAGAGGCGGTGTTGCTGGTAGACCGGCTGCTCGCCCCGATGCCGCTGGTCGCGGGCCGCGATCACCAGTGGGAGCCGCTGCGGGCAAAACACCTGAATACCGTGGTGGACTGCGAATGGCTGGAGTCCACCCACCCCAGCTACACCCTCTACACCAGCGGCACCACTGGCAAGCCCAAGGGCGTACAGCGGGATACCGGTGGCTATGCGGTTGCGCTGGCGGCGAGCATGAAGCATATTTTTTGCGCTCAAGCGGGCGAAACCTATTTCTCAACCAGTGACATCGGCTGGGTGGTGGGGCACAGCTACATTGTCTACGGGCCGCTGATCGCCGGCATGGCCACCATCCTGTACGAAGGCTTGCCGACTCGCCCGGATGGCGGCGTGTGGTGGAGCTTGGTTGAAAAATACAAGGTGTCGATCATGTTCAGCGCCCCCACTGCGGTGCGCGTGCTCAAAAAACAAGACCCCGCGCTGCTGAAAAAATACGATCTCTCCAGCTTGCGGACCCTGTTTCTTGCTGGTGAGCCGCTCGATGAACCCACAGCCCGCTGGATTGCCGAAGGCCTGGGCGTACCAGTCATCGACAACTACTGGCAGACTGAAAGCGGCTGGCCCATACTCACCGTGGCCAATGGGGTTGAGAAAACGCCCAGCAAATACGGTAGCCCCGGCCTGCCGATGTATGGCTACAAAGTCAAGCTACTCGACGACCAGACCGGCGAGGAGTTGACCAAGCCTCACCAAAAAGGCGTGGTGGCCATTGAGGGCCCACTGCCGCCGGGTTGCATGCAGACGATTTGGGGCGATGACGAGCGGTTTGTCAAAACCTACTGGAGCAGCGTGCCAGGCAAGCTGGTCTACAGCACCTTTGACTGGGGCATACGCGACGAGGACGGCTACTACTTCATCCTCGGGCGCACCGATGATGTGATCAATGTGGCGGGGCACCGTCTGGGCACCCGGGAAATCGAGGAAAGCATTTCGGCCCATCCGAATGTCTCGGAGGTGGCGGTTGTCGGGGTTGCCGACAGCCTCAAGGGCCAGGTGGCACTGGCCTTTGCCGTGGTCAAAGACCCGCAAGGGATGAGCGAGGCTGCGGCCAGACTCAAACTTGAAGGCGAGATCATGCGCCTGGTCGAGAAGGACCTGGGTGCCGTAGCGCGACCGGCGCGGGTCTTTTTTGTTAACGCACTGCCCAAAACCCGCAGTGGCAAATTGCTGCGTCGGGCGGTTCAGGCGGTGTGGGAGGGTCGCGACCCCGGCGACCTCACAACCATGGAAGACCCGGCTGCCTTGCAGCAGGTGCGCGACTTGGTAGGGCACTAGTTTCTAGTGAGCTTGGCGCCAGGTTTTGGTGGCACAATCAAGCGCTTACTCATCCCCTGAGGGCTGGGTCGCATCCCGCAAGCGGTTCAGCCGCGACACGGGCGGTTAATCAACAAGCTTTAACCAGCTAATGTCTTCTCCAGGAAGACCGAGGTCAGCGAACTATGAACGATTCAAACCGGCCAGCGGCTACTACAGCCTCGCCCACTTACCAAACCTACCAAGCCAGCACCTACCTTTTTGGCGGCAATGCGCCCTACGTGGAAGAGATGTACGAGAACTACCTAGCCAACCCTGGCAGTGTTCCCGAGACTTGGCGTGATTACTTTGATGCGCTTCAGCATGTTCCCGCTGGCGACGGCTCCAGCGCCAAAGACGTGCCCCACCTGCCAGTGATCAATGCGTTCGCTCAGCGTGCCAAACAGGGCGGGACGCAGGTGGTGGGGGCGAGCGCAGATGCCGAAATGGGCCGTAAGCGCACATCGGTGCAGCAACTCATCGCCGCCTACCGCAATGTCGGCGCCCGCTGGGCTGATCTTGATCCTCTCAAGCGCGCCGAGCGGGACCAAATTCCTGAGCTGGAGCCTGCTTTTTACGGTTTCAGTGACGCCGATCAAGAGGCCGTGTTCAACACCAGCAACACCTTTTTTGGCAAAGACACCATGAGTCTGCGAGAGCTCATGAACGCGCTGCGCCAGACTTACTGCGGCACCATAGGCGCCGAGTACATGTATGCCACTGATCAGAACCAAAAACGCTGGTGGCAGCAAAAACTAGAGCTCATTCGCAGCAAACCGAATTTCGATGCTGACAAGAAAAAACACATTTTGGAGAGACTCACAGCCTCCGAGGGTCTTGAGCGGTTTTTGCACACCAAGTTTGTTGGTCAAAAGCGCTTCTCTCTTGAGGGCGGAGAAAGCTTTATCGCCTCGATGGATGAGCTCATCCAAATGGCTGGTGCCAAAGGCGTGCAGGAAATCGTGATTGGCATGGCCCACCGCGGCCGCTTGAATGTGTTGGTCAACACCCTGGGCAAGTTGCCTGCTGATTTGTTTGCCGAGTTCGATCATTCTGCGCCCGAGGAGTTGACCAGCGGAGATGTCAAGTACCACCAGGGCTTTAGCTCAGACGTTGTCACGCCGGGTGGCCCGGTGCACCTGACCTTGGCTTTCAATCCTTCGCATCTTGAAATCGTCAACCCGGTGGTTGAGGGTTCGGTCCGAGCCCGCATGGACCGCCGCGGCGACCCGCATGGCAAGCAGGTGCTGCCGGTGCTGGTTCACGGCGACGCGGCTTTCGCCGGCCAGGGGGTGGTGATGGAGACCCTCGCGCTGGCCGAGACCCGTGGCTACTCCACGGGCGGCACTGTGCACATCGTGATCAACAACCAGATCGGCTTTACCACCAGCGACCCGCGCGACAGTCGCTCCACCCTGTACTGCTCGGACATTGTCAAGATGATCGAATCGCCAGTGCTTCATGTTAATGGCGATGATCCCGAGGCCGTGGTCCTGGCCACCCAGTTGGCACTGGAGTTCCGCCTGGAATTTTGCAAAGATGTGGTGGTGGACATCATCTGTTTTCGCAAACTTGGCCACAACGAGCAGGACACCCCGGCCCTGACGCAGCCGCTGATGTATAAAAAAATAGCGCAGCATCCCGGCACCCGGCGCCTGTATGCCGACCGGCTTGCCGCGCAGGGGCTTGGTGCCGAACTTGGTGATGACATGGTCAGAGCCTACCGTGCGGCCATGGATGCCGGCAAACTCACGGTAGACCCCGTGCTGACCAACTTCAAAAGCAAGTACGCAGTGGACTGGTCGCCTTTCGTTGGTAAAAAATGGACCGATGCTGGCGAGACTGGCATTCCCATGGCCGAGTGGCGCCGGCTGTCGCAGCGGCTCACCACCCTGCCGACCAGCATCACCCCGCACCAGCTGGTCCGCAAAGTCTATGACGACCGGGCCGCGATGGGCCGGGGTGACCTGCCGGTAGATTGGGGCATGGGCGAGCACATGGCTTTTGCGTCATTGGTGGCGAGCGGCTACCCGGTGCGCCTGAGCGGCGAAGACTCTGGCCGAGGCACCTTCACCCACAGACACGCGGTCATCCATGACCAGAATCGTGAAAAATTTGACGAAGGCACTTACACCCCCTTGCAAAACGTGGCCGATGGGCAATCCCCTTTTGTGGTCATCGACTCGATTTTGTCGGAAGAAGCGGTGTTGGCCTTTGAATACGGCTACGCGTCCAACGACCCCAACACGCTGGTCATCTGGGAGGCTCAATTTGGGGATTTTGTCAATGGCGCACAGGTGGTGATTGACCAGTTCATTGCCTCGGGTGAGGTCAAGTGGGGCCGTGTCAACGGCATCACCCTGATGTTGCCGCACGGCTACGAGGGCCAGGGGCCAGAGCATAGCTCGGCGCGCCTAGAGCGTTTCATGCAGCTCAGCGCAGACACCAATATGCAGGTGGTTCAGCCCACCACAGCCAGCCAGATCTTTCACGTGTTGCGGCGCCAGATGGTGCGCAACATTCGCAAGCCGCTGATCATCATGACACCCAAATCCCTGCTGCGCCACAAGGACGCCAGCTCGCCGCTCTCAGAGTTCACCAAGGGAAGCTTTCAAACCATCATTCCCGAGACCAAAGAAGAGATTGTCAAAAAATCAGACAAAGTCAAGCGGGTGGTGGCCTGCTCGGGCAAGGTGTATTACGACTTGGCCAAGAGGCGGGAAGAAAAAGGACTCGACGATGTTGCCCTTGTGCGGGTGGAGCAGCTCTATCCCTTCCCGCACAAAGCTTTTTCCCAGGAGCTCAAAAAATACAGCAACGCCAGCGAGGTGGTCTGGTGCCAGGACGAGCCGCAAAACCAGGGCGCCTGGTTTTTTGTGCAGCATTACATCCACGAGAACATGCTCGATGGTCAGCGCTTGGGCTATTCCGGGCGCGGCGCGTCGGCCTCTCCGGCGGTTGGTTATTCCCACCTGCACCAGGAGCAGCAGAAGGCCTTGGTAGAAGGTGCCTTTGGCAAGCTCAAGGGATTCATTTTGAGCAAATAAGCCCGGGTGCCAGCCTTTTTTTGAATAAAAACAGAAAGTATTCCCATGGCGATCGTAGAAGTCAAAGTCCCGCAGCTTTCAGAGTCGGTCGCCGAGGCCACTCTGTTGCAGTGGAAGAAGAAAGTCGGTGAGTCGGTGTTGGTGGATGAAATCTTGACCGAGATCGAGACCGACAAGGTGGTGTTGGAGGTGCCGGCCCCCAGCGCTGGGGTGTTGCGTGAGTTGTTGGTGGGCGATGGTGCGACGGTCATGGCTGAGCAATTGATCGCCCGTATTGACACGCAGGGCCATGCTGGAGCCGCCGCCGCTGTCGCGACTGCAGCGCTCAAGGCCGCGCCGCCCGCTGCGCCAATGGCGGGTGTGGCCATGCCAGCGGCCGCCAAATTGATGGCCGACAAACAGCTCGCTGCCGGCTCTGTGGCGGGCACCGGGCGCGATGGACGAATCACCAAGGGCGATGTGCTCAGCGCAGCGGCCTCCTTGCAGTCCGCAGCGCCTGTGCTGCCCGCCGCCTTGCAAGCCTTGCCGGCCGCGAGTGTGGGGCCGGCCCTGTTGCCCGAGGTGCCCATGCCGCCGGTGGCCCTGGCCGAGCGCCCCGAACAACGTGTGCCTATGAGTCGCTTGCGCGCCCGCGTGGCTCAGCGACTGCTCTTGTCGCAAACCAGCAACGCGATCTTGACCACCTTCAACGAAGTCAACATGGCGCCGGTGATGGACATGCGCAAGCGTTTTCAGGAGAAATTTGAGAAAGAGCATGGTGTGAAGATCGGCTTCATGAGCTTTTTTGTGAAAGCCGCGGTGCATGCACTCAAAAAATATCCGGTACTCAACGCGTCCGTGGACGGCAATGACATCGTCTACCACGGCTATTTTGACATTGGCATCGCGGTCGGTTCGCCGCGGGGTCTGGTCGTGCCGATTCTGCGCAATGCCGATCAGATGAGCTTTGCCGAAATCGAGAAAAAAATTGCCGACTACAGCGCCAAAGCGCGCGATGGCAAGCTCGGCATTGAGGAGATGACTGGCGGCACTTTTTCCATCTCCAACGGCGGCGTGTTCGGCTCGATGCTCTCCACCCCCATCATCAACCCGCCGCAATCGGCTATCTTGGGCGTGCATGCAACCAAGGATCGAGCGGTTGTCGAAAACGGGCAGGTGGTGGTTCGACCAATGAACTACTTCGCCATGAGCTATGACCACCGCATCATCGATGGCCGCGAAGCTGTGCTCGGCCTGGTGGCGATGAAGGAGGCGCTCGAAGACCCGGCCCGCCTCTTGTTTGATATCTGAAAGCAGTCGCTCCATGAGCCAATCTTTTGACCTGATCGTGATCGGGGCTGGGCCCGGTGGCTATATTGCCGCCATACGGGCTGCCCAACTCGGCTTTAGCGTGGCCTGTGTTGACGCCTGGAGCAACGCCAAAGGAGGACCTGCGCCGGGTGGTACCTGCACCAACGTGGGTTGCATACCATCCAAGGCCCTGTTGCAGTCATCTGAACATTTCGAGCAGGCCGGCCAGCATTTCGCCGACCATGGCATCGGCGTGGCCGGCCTGAATCTGGACCTGCCCACCATGATGGGCCGCAAGGACAGCGTGGTGAAGCAGAACAACGAAGGCATTTTGTTCTTGTTCAAAAAAAACAAGGTCAGTTTTTTCCATGCTCGGGCATCCTTTGGCAAGGCTCTCGATGGCGCCTACGAGATCGCGCTTGCCCCCATGTCTACCGGCGAGCCGGAGCGGGTGCTGGTCGGCAAACAGGTGATTGTTGCCACGGGTTCGAGTCCGCGGGCCTTGGTCGGTACGCCATTTGATGAAGACAAGATACTCTCCAATGAGGGCGCGCTGGCCCTGACCAAACTGCCAAAGCGCCTTGGGCTGATCGGATCGGGCGTGATCGGCTTGGAGATGGGTTCGGTCTGGCGCCGGCTGGGTGCCAATGTCACCGTCCTCGAAGGGATGCCAATCTTTTTGGGCGGGGTAGACCAGCAGATTGCCAAAGAGGCCAAAAAGGCGTTTGACAAGCAGGGCCTGAAGGTCGAGCTCGGAGTTCAGGTGGGGGCCATCAGCGCCACGGCCAAGGGGGTTGAGGTGGCCTATGTGAATGCCCAGGGCGAGTCGAAAACCTTGGCTGTCGACAAACTGATCGTCTCCATCGGTCGCGTGCCAAACACCCAGGGCTTGAATGCTGCTGCCGTCGGGCTGGCGCTCGATGAGCGGGGCGCCATTGTGGTCGACGCAGATTGCCGAACCAATCTGCCTGGCGTTTGGGCCGTGGGCGATGTGGTGCGCGGCCCGATGCTGGCGCACAAAGCCGAGGAAGAGGGCGTGGCGGTTGCCGAGCGCATGGCCGGCCAGCATGGGCATGTCGATTTCAACACCGTCCCTTGGGTGATTTACACCAGCCCTGAAATCGCATGGGTCGGACAAAATGAGCAGCAACTCAAGACCGCCGGGCGCGCCTTCAAGGCGGGCACCTTCCCGTTTTTAGCCAACGGCCGGGCCCGTGCCCTGGGCGACACGACCGGCATGGTCAAGATGCTGTCGGACGCCCAGACCGATGAGATTTTGGGGGTGCATATCGTCGGACCGATGGCCAGCGAATTGATCGCTGAGTGCGTGGTGGCGATGTCGTTTCGCGCTAGCAGCGAAGATCTGGCCCGCATTTGCCATGCTCACCCCTCGCTGGGTGAGGCGATCAAGGAGGCGGCGCTGGCGGTGGACAAACGCACGCTGAACTTCTAAGGCCGGTGCTGCAGCCCGCGCCGATTGATCGAAACCCGCTGTGGAGCAGGCCCACTCCTTGAAGCCGGTGTCCGATGCCTATGAGCGGGAGTTGCGCCAGCGGGGCTACACCAGTGACCCGGCGCAATTGCTGGCAGTAGCCGCTCTTGAGCGCTGCGCTCTGGCTTGGATTGAGTACAAAGAAAAGCGGTCTAACGCCCTGAAAAAACTGCTCAGTCGACCGGAAATACCGCGTGGCGTCTACCTGTTTGGTGGCGTTGGCCGGGGCAAAAGTTTTTTGATGGATTGTTTTTACGGCGCCATCCCCGTGCGACGCAAGACGCGGCTGCATTTTCATGAGTTCATGCGTGAGGTCCACCGAGAACTCGCCGCGCTGCAAGGCACGGCCAACCCGCTCGATGCCCTGGGCAAGCGCATCGCAGAACGGCACAGACTGATTTGCTTCGATGAGTTTCATATCGCCGACATCACCGATGCGATGATTCTGCACCGGCTACTCAAGGCGCTGTTTGATCATGGCGTTGGGTTTGTCACGACCTCCAACTTCATGCCAGATGATCTGTACCCCAATGGCCTGCACCGCAGCCGCATCCTGCCGGCGATTGAACTGCTCAACACCCGTCTCGAAGTGGTGAAGGTGGACAACGGCCAGGATTACCGTCGCCAGAAGCTGGAGCAACTCAGGCTCTACCACACGCCCTTGGGCGAGCAGGCCGACCAACAAATGGACGCGGCATTTGAGCAGCTGGCAGAAAGACAGGACGAAGATCCCTGCTTGCAGATCGAGGCGCGTCAGATTCTGGCGCGGCGGCGCGCTGGCGGCGTGGTCTGGTTTGATTTCAAGAATCTGTGTGGTGGCCCACGTTCACACAACGACTATCTTGAAATCGCGTCTCAGTTTCATACTGTTTTGCTCAGCAATGTGCCTCATATGCCAGTGCGCCTGGCCTCGGAGGCCCGGCGCTTCACTTGGCTGGTCGATGTCCTGTACGACCGTCGGGTCAAGCTGATCATGTCGGCCGAGGTGGCGCCACAACAGCTCTACACCGAAGGACCGTTGGCGCATGAATTTCCGCGCACCGTGTCGCGCTTGCATGAAATGCAGTCGCCTGAATTCCTGGCTTTAGCGCGGCGTTTGGTAGACACTAGGCTCACATGACGCACTTGTTTCTTGCCGCAGCCATGGCCCTGGTGGTCGTGAGCGCCCAGGCCCAAACGGCGGACGCAGCCCCGCCGAACCTGGCGGACGCGGCCGCTGAGCGTGGCCGTATTGCCGCTGCCCGGCAGGCTGAGGCGGCGCGCTATGAGCAGCAGCAGGCCAGTTGCTATGCCCGGTTCGCAGTCAGCGACTGCCACCTGGCCAACCGGGCGCATCAGCGGGCCCTGCTTGATCTACTCAGACGCCAAGAACTGGCTATCAATGCTGCAGAGCGGCAACAAAAGGGCGCCGAGCAGTTGGAGAGAATTCTCGGCAAGTTGCCAAAACTTGAGGGCAGTACGCCAGCCCCATGAGAAGCCCAGTCAGCGGTTCCTTGAGCAGCCATCGGCTGCGTTGATCCATGGGCTTGCAAGGGCGGGTTGAAGAGGCTTTTTCCGAGCAGGGTGCCCTGTCTCGGATGACCCATGAATTCCGTCTGCGGCCGGGCCAGTTGGACATGGCGCAGGCCATCACCCGCACCTTGGAGGAGGGCGGCGTGCTGGTGGTTGAAGCCGGCACGGGCATCGGCAAGACCTTTGCCTACTTGGTGCCAGCGTTGCTCAGTGGGAACCGGGTGCTGCTGTCGACTGCCACCAAGGCCTTGCAAGACCAGTTGTTTGGCCGTGACTTGCCAGGTTTGGTGCAGGCGCTGGCCCTGCCGCTGAAGACCGCGATGCTCAAGGGGCGGGCCAGCTACCTCTGTCAACACCGCCTCCAACTCGCCCGGCTGGACGCTGACCCCGCGGACAGCGAGCAATTGGCTATTTTGGCCCGCATCGAGCTCTGGGCCCAGGCCAGCGTCTCGGGCGATCTGGCCGAACTCAGCGTCCTTCATGAGCGCTCGCCTTGGGTTGCGCTCGTCACATCCACCCGCGACAACTGCCTGGGTTCGAAGTGCCCGAGTTGGCGTGTCTGCCATGTCAATCAGGCGCGCCGCGAGGCCCTCTCGGCGGACGTGGTGGTGGTCAATCACCACCTTTTTTTTGCTGACCTGGCAGTGCGGGAATCGGGGCTGGCCGAGCTTTTGCCATCGGTGCAAACTGTCATCTTTGATGAGGCCCATCAACTCAATGAAACTGGCGTTCAGTTTTTGGGCCAGCAGCTCAGCACCGCGCAGATATCCGATTTTGCCGGTGACCTGCTCAATGCTGGGCTTTTGCATGCGCGGGGTTGGTGCGATTGGCCGCAGCTGGCATCCCGGCTACAGCAGGTGGCGCTGGACTGGCGGCTGCTGCTTGGCAAGCAGACCGCCGCGGTGAAACTACCCTGGTTTGATGCGCACACCGATGATGCTCGGGCGCTGGCCTGGCGCGTTGCGATAGACCTGGTCCATCAAGCCCTTGACCAAGCCCGTCTGGCCTTGGAATCGGTGGCAGAAACCGGTCCGGAGTTGTCCCGCCTGAGTGAGCGGGTGCTCAGCCTGATCGAACGTATCGAGAGTTTTCGCCTGCCCTGTCCGGCCGGCTCGACTCGCTGGCTGGAGCTGGGTGGCCACCTCAAGCTGATGGAAACGCCATTGGATATCGCCCAGACCGTCCAGACCCGTTTGCTCGCGGTTCAGGCAGAGTCCTTGGCGCCCAGGTCATGGATATTCACCTCGGCAAGCCTGGGAGATGACGCCGCCTTGACCTGGTTCACCGAGCCCTGCGGTCTGGCGGCAGCCCGGGTGTTGCGCATCGACAGCCCATTTGACTATGCGCGGCAGGCAGCCCTCTATGTGCCGAGGGACCTGCCCAAACCAGATCACCCGGAGCACAGCGCCCAGGTGGCAAATTTTGTCGCCAAAGCCGCGCTCGCACTCGGTGGCAGGACGCTGGTGCTGACCACCAGTTTGCGCGCCCTGCAGCTGATCAGCGAGGCCTTGGCCAAGGCGTTCTCTGGCTCTGGATCACTCGATATTTTGGTCCAGGGCCGGGGCTCCAAGCGGGACTTGATGAGCCGCTTTCGCCGCGGTGGCAGCGCTACCACGGCGGGTTGCGTGCTGGTGGCATCAGCCTCATTTTGGGAGGGTGTTGACATACCCGGCGCCGCCCTGCAGATGGTGGTGATTGACAAGTTGCCCTTCCCCTTCCCGCAAGACCCCCTGGTGCAGGCCCGGGCGCAGAGGCTAGAGGCAGCCGGTCGCCCGGTTTTTAAGGACTATTACCTGCCGGAGGCAGCGATCGCGCTCAAGCAGGGGGCTGGCCGGCTGATTCGGCATGAAAGCGATCGTGGTGTGCTGGTGGTGTGCGACACCCGGCTGACCGGCATGGGTTATGGCCGGCGGCTGTTGGCCGCGCTGCCGCCAATGCGCCGTCTGGCTGATGAGACCGAATTGGCCGCCTTTCTGGAAGAACTTACCAAAGTTTCCACCAAGGACTCTGGGCGGCCTTGACACCCAGACTCAAGAAGCTCGACTGCGGGTAGTTTGCCTGCAGCACACGCCGGCTGTCATCACGCAACTGGGTCATGCCCAGCGCTTCATAGGATTTGACCAAAATGAACATCGCCTCTTCAACAGCTGGCGTGCCCTGGTGGTCGGCAATCGCCAACTGAGCCCGGTTGACTGCCGCCACATAAGCGCCCCGGTCAAAGTAATAGCGGGCAACATGCACCTCGTATTCCGCCAGCGAATTCACGATGTAGGCCATACGCTCCCTCGCATCCGGGGCATAGCGCGACTGTGGAAAGCGGCTGATCAACTCTTTGAACGCTTCAAACGATTCTTTGGCTGCTTTTTGATCCCGCTCAGACAGGTCTTGGCGGGTGATGGCTGAAAAAATACCGAGGTCGTCATTGAAGTTAACCAGGCCTTTGAGGTACAGGGCGTAGTCCAGTGCGGTGCTGGCCGGGTGCAATTTCATGAAACGGTCCAAGGTAGCGACCGCCTGCGGTGCTTCCCGTGACTTGTAGTGCGCATAGGCCTTGTCCAGTTGTGCCTGCTGGGCCAGCGGGGTTCCGGCGGCTCGGCCTTCGAGCTTGTCGTACAGTGCTATGGCCTTGTCGTAGGCGCCGTTGCCCGCCTCTTCACGGGCTTCGGCGTATATTTTGCTCGGGCTCCAGTCGGCTGTCGGGTCTTTGGTCGCGCTGGAGCAGGCGCCCAGCAGCAACACAGCGAGGGCCAATGCGCTAGCGCGCACCCCTGATAATTTGGCTCGAATCATGGGACAACTTTCTTGAAAAAATCCGGACTGAGTATATCGAGCGTACCCCTTGGCGACGGCGTTGAGGAGCCGGTCGATGAGCCCGGCGAGGCCGGGCCGGAGTTCGAGTTGCGTGCCTGGACGGCCGGTCCGCAGCAGCACGGGCAGCGGCTCGACCGTGTCTTGGCCGACTTGGCGCCCGAATTTTCCCGAAGCTACTTGCAGCAATTGATTGAGCTGGGCGCCGTTACCCTGAACCAACGGGTGGTCAGCAAGCCCGCGGCAAGGGTGAAAGCGGCTGATGGCGGAACCATTGGGCTACGACCCAGCGCCCAAAGCCAAGCATTTCGGCCAGAGCTGATGCCGCTTGACGTGGTGTACTCGGACGAGCATCTCTTGGTGATTAACAAGCCTGCTGGCCTGGTGGTGCACCCGGCGCCTGGAAATTGGAGCGGTACCCTGCTCAATGGTTTACTGGCTTTTGATGCGGCTTTCATGGACCTGCCCCGTGCCGGCATCGTCCACCGCTTGGACAAGGACACCAGCGGTCTGATGGTGGTCGCCCGCAGTCGACCAGTGATGGACGCCCTGGTGCGTGCCATCGCTGCACGTGAGCTCGGTCGGCATTATCTGGCGCTGGCCCACCGCCGCTGGACAGGCCCGCCCAGCCGCGATGTGCTCGCCCCAATGGGCAGAGACCCGCGCAATCGCTTGCGCATGGCGGTTGTTGACTTGGCGTTGCATCCAGGTAAAACGGCCAGGACTGAAGTCACATGGTTGGAAAATGCAGCCGACGCCTGCCTGCTTCGCTGCAGCTTGCACACCGGCAGAACTCACCAAGTGCGGGTGCATCTGGCCTGGTTGGGCCATCCCCTGCTCTCCGATGAAACCTATGCCGGCGCTGTGGCCGCGGGCATGCGCCGCCAGGCATTGCATGCTTGTCAGCTGGTGTTGGTCCACCCGGTCACAGGACTGCGAATGAGCTTTCAAGCGCCACTGCCGGCAGATTTTCAGGCGGCCCTGGCCCATTTGGCCCTACGCTACAATTTGGATTGACTCACGAACAGCGGCTTCCTAGCAAACACCCAGGGTGCCCGTGCAGCAGTTGCTTCCATCTGCCTCATGCGCCGTGTGCAGTCACCCCGTTCTCGCGCCATCAGGGCGCCCTACCCGGACCCGTCACACCTATGAATACGGCCGAAGCAAAACGTATTTTGGAAACCGCACTGATTTGCGCGCAGCAGCCATTGCAGATGCGCGACTTGCGCGCGCTGTTTGAGGACGAGGTCGGCGCCGATACCATCCGCGACATGTTGCTGGCGCTGCAACTTGACTGGACACCGCGTGGTTTGGAGCTGCTCAGTGTCGCATCGGGCTGGCGTTTTCAAAGCCGTCCCGAGCTGCGGATTTACCTGGACCGCCTGCACCCGGAAAAGCCGCCTCGCTACAGCCGCGCAACGCTAGAAACTCTGGCCATCATCGCCTACCGGCAGCCGGTGACCCGAGGCGATATCGAGGACATCCGTGGTGTCACGGTCAACGCTTTGACCCTCAAGCATCTCGAGGACCGGTCCTGGGTTGAGGTGATCGGGCACCGCGAGTCGCCTGGGCGCCCAGCGCTGTTTGCAACAACAAGGCATTTTCTCGATGACCTGGGCCTGAACTCCTTGGCGCAACTGCCCCTGCTAGATCATCCGGCGCAACAGGCTGGTGCGCTCGAAGCCCTTGGGGCTGGCGAGGTCCTGAGCCTGCAGACGGCAGCAACTGACTCGCCCGACCCCGGCGCAGGCAGCGCTGCGCAAGCGGCTCAGGGCGCGCCGGCCGCAGCCGACTTGTTTGATTTGACAGGAAGCCTGCAATGACTGCGAACACCGCCGATGTGACTGATGCAAGCGGCCTGCTGCCCGAGCAAGCGGCGCCGCCAGTCCTGCAGCCCGAGCAGGCGGCAGATCCAGCGGCCGTTGAGCCCGGCGCGCAAAGCAGTCGATTCAATGACGTGGTGTCTGGTCTGTTCGATGCAGATGAAGCTCAGCCAGACCTGCAACCGGCCCGGCGGGTCCTGGCCCCACAGGCCGAAAATCCCAAGTTGCACAAGGTGCTGGCCCAAAACGGCATGGGTTCGCGACTGGAGATGGAGCAGCTCATCATGGAGGGGCGCATCACGGTCAACAATGAGCCTGCACACATTGGCCAGAGGATTCAGTTTGGAGACCATGTCAAGGTCAATGGCAAGCCGATTCGCATCCGGATTGATCCGCCACCGGCCCGGGTCATCGCCTACCACAAGCCCGCTGGTGAGGTGGTTACCCACGACGATCCGCAGAACCGGCCCACTGTGTTTCGCCGCCTGCCCAAGTTGTTTCAAGGTAAATGGCAGTCGGTCGGCCGGCTTGACCTCAACACCGAGGGACTGCTCTTGTTCAGCAGTTCGGGGGAGCTGGCAAATCATTTGATGCACCCGCGCTTTGGACTGGAGCGGGAGTACGCCGTTCGAGTTTTGGGAGCCTTGAGCCGGGAGGAAAAGCAGCGACTGACCGATGGTGTCCAACTCGACGACGGCATGGCCCAGTTTGGCTCGATTGAAGAGGGCGGTGGCGAAGGTTCGAATTGCTGGTACCGGGTGACCATTTCAGAGGGCAGAAACCGTGAAGTAAGACGTATGTTTGAGGCGGTAGGCCATGCTGTCAGCCGGCTGATCCGTATCCGCTACGGCGCCATGCTGCTGCCGCGCGGCCTCAAGCGCGGGGCCTGGCTGGAGCTAGCCGAGACCGACATCAATCTGCTGATGCAGGCGGTCGGCAGTGCCCAGCCAAACACCAGTCGGGGCCGCGGCGATGGCGCCACCGGCCCAGGGGGGCGGGGACGTAATCGGGGCTCACGCGCTGGTGGCAGTGCGCGCAAGCCCAATGCCGGCCCACGGCCCGACCCGGTGAGCATACCGGATCCGATTCAGACCGCCACCGGCGCGGGCATGGGTGCTCGAAAGACCCGCCCACAACGCGGCGAGCACAGTGATCGCTCGGCAGCTGCGAGCCAACCCGACCCGATGAAAACTGCGTTTGGTTACATCGGCGCCGACAGTTTCACCCGTCAGCGGCAGGACCAGGGCCAACGCCGCAAAAGTGGTGGTGGTGGTGGTGCTGGCGGCAACAACAACGGTGGCGGTGGCGGCGCATCGCGTCGCGGCGGTGGTCGTGGGCGCTGAGCAGGCCGACAAACACTCAGCCGCTTTTGTCGCTTTGGGCGGCGTAAAATGCGCGGTCTTGCCATCGGGGCAAATTTCTTTTAAGGCGAATGAATTGACATGACTATCGAACGAACTCTCTCCATCATCAAGCCCGATGCGGTTGCTAAAAATGTGATTGGCCAAATCTATGCCCGGTTTGAGGCTGCCGGGCTCAAGGTGATTGCAGCCAGGATGGTGCATTTGTCCCGGCGGGAGGCAGAGGCCTTTTACGCGGTGCATCAGTCCCGGCCATTTTTCAAGGACTTGGTCGAGTTCATGATCTCCGGGCCGGTCATGATCCAGGCGCTTGAAGGCGACAACGCGGTCCTTAAAAACCGTGATTTGATGGGTGCAACCGATCCGAAAAAGGCGGCAGCAGGCACCATTCGCGCAGATTTTGCTGACAGCATAGACGCCAACGCGGTGCACGGCTCGGACGCCGCCGAAACCGCTGCTGTCGAGCTCGGGTTCTTTTTCCCGGGCATGAACATTTACGGCCGATAAGTCATCCCATGACGGTCAATCTGCTCGATTACGATCTCGAGGGATTGGCCGTTTTTTGTGAAGGCCTGGGAGAGAAACGCTATCGTGCAGTTCAGTTGTTTCGTTGGATTCACCAAAAAGGCGCTACCCAATTTGATGCGATGACAGATTTGGCCAAGTCCTTGCGCCAAAAACTGCCGCTCGCTGCGCGGCTGACTGGGCCCGTGTTGTTATCCCAGCATATTTCAGCAGACGGAACCATCAAGTGGCTGTTCGATATGGGCGGCGGAGATGCCATTGAAACCGTCTTTATCCCAGAGGAAGATCGCGGTACCCTGTGCATTTCATCGCAGGCCGGTTGTGCCGTGGGCTGCCGTTTTTGTTCGACCGGGCACCAGGGCTTTAGCCGCAACCTGAGCACTGCTGAAATCCTGGGGCAGCTGTGGTTTGCCGAGCATTTTCTGCGCCGGCACCTACAGCAGTCTGAGCGGGTGATCTCCAATATCGTCATGATGGGCATGGGTGAGCCCCTGCAAAATTATGCAGCACTGCTGCCCGCCTTGCGGGTGATGCTCGATGACCACGGTTATGGCTTATCAAGGCGGCGCTTGACGGTTTCGACCTCGGGCGTGGTACCCGTGATGGACCGCTTGGCGTTGGACTGCCCGGTGGCATTGGCGGTGTCCCTGCATGCCCCGAGCGACAGTCTGCGCGACAGCCTGGTGCCATTGAACAAAAAATACCCGCTGCATGAATTGCTCGACGCCTGCACCCGCTACCTGGCCCATGCGCCACGCGACTTCATCACCTTCGAATACTGCATGCTCGATGGAGTCAACGACCAACTTCCCCATGCGCAGGCATTGGTGCAGTTGCTGCGACAGCGCACCAAACAGGGTTTGACTTGCAAATTCAACCTGATTCCCTTTAACCCCTTTCCGGCGTCTGGCCTGCTGTGTTCCAAGCCGGCTCAGGTGCAGGCCTTTGCCAAGGTGCTCAGCGATGCCGGCATCGTCACCACGGTGCGCAAGACCCGGGGTGATGACATCGATGCCGCTTGCGGTCAACTCGCCGGTGATGTCCAAGACCGCACCGGTGTGGGCCAACGCATGTTTCGGCAGCGTCGCCTGATGACTGCACCGGCAGCCGA
The DNA here is from genome assembly GCA_014190675.1 of Comamonadaceae bacterium. Lineage (GTDB taxonomy): Bacteria > Pseudomonadota > Gammaproteobacteria > Burkholderiales > Burkholderiaceae_C > Rhodoferax. The sequence continues at coordinate 23,921 of BJGT01000007.1, forward strand.
GGCTGCCATGTCTGTGCCGGGGGCTTGACCGATGCCAGAGAAACTTGCCCTGCAGGCTACGGATTGGCGTGCGCTTCGGTCGGCGCTGATCCTTGGCATGGGCATGGCTGTATTGGCTGGGTTGGGGGTCTTGGGTGCTTGTGCGTCTGCGCCAGAGGCTGCAGCCGTGGCCGCGGGCGACCTGCTAACCCCATCCGATGAGCCGGCGGCGCGCAAGCGGGCCCGGATTCGCCTCGAACTTGCCCTCGCTTATTTTGAACAGGGACAAACCACGGTTGCTCTGGACGAACTCAATCAGGCGCTTCAGGCTGATCCGGTGTATGCCCCGGCACACAATTTGCGCGGTCTGATCTATTTGCGCCTCAAAGATTTTTCTGTTGCTGATGAAAGCTTCAGGAAGGCTTTGGTGCTCAATCCGCGCGATGCCAATGTGAAGCACAACCTTGCTTGGCTGTTGTGTCAGCAGCAGCGCTGGCCAGAATCCTTCCAGCGTTTTGAGCAGGTGCTGTCTGACCCGGGCTACACCGAGCAGGCAAAAACCTTTCGCGCGCTGGGACTGTGTCAGGCCAGGGCTGGAATGTCAGACCAGGCAGAGCGTAATTTGCTCAAATCCCACGAGTACGATCCGGCCAACCCGGTCACACTGTTCAATTTGGCGGCCCTGATGCATGCGCGTGGCGATTTGCCCCGAGCTCAGTGGCATGTCAGGCGGCTCAACAACAGCGAGCTGGCCAATGCCGAATCTTTTTGGCTGGGTGTCAAGGTCGAGCGGGGTCTGGATAATCGTGTTGCCATGGAACAGCTGAGCCTCCAATTGGTCAAGAGATTTCCGCTGTCGCGCGAGTCTGATTCCCTGCAACGGGGCGCTTTTGATGAGTGAGCCGACAGCCTTGCCCGAGCAGGCGCCAGACCTGGGCGCTGGCCAGGCCGATTCGCCCGAGCGGCCTGGCGCCATGCTGCGCGCTGCCCGCGAAGCCAAGGGTCTGCATATCGGCGCCTTGGCGGTGGCCTTGAAAGTGCCTGTCAGGAAGCTCGAGGCGCTTGAAGCTGACCGGCTCAGTGAATTGCCTGACATGGTGTTCGCCCGCGGCTTGGCGGCCGGCGTTTGCCGGGTCCTGAATATTCCGGATGCCCCGATTCTTGCCAAGCTGCCGCAGCGCCTTGTGCCCCGGCTCAATGTGGGGGATGCTCGCCTCAATGCCTCCTACCGGGTCAAAGGGCAGCGAACTGAGGCGTCGCTTGCAGGGCAGTTGTTAAGGCCTCCGGGCATAGCTGTTCTTGCACTGCTCATTGCCGGGTTGTTGATGATTTTCTTCCCCTTTCACCAGGTGTTGCAAAGCCAGGATGATGTCGCCGCCGTGCCGATTGAAACACCTGGTGCAGCGCCGCTGAACCCGCCGGCCGAAGCCCGCCCCGAGTTGGCCGATACACAGGCCCGAGGTGCCGGCTCGGCCGCCCTGCCCGGCAGTCTACCGGCCAGTGCGCTGGCTTTGGTGGAGGGGCCGGCTAGCCGCAGCGGTCTGCTGGTGCTGCAGGCACGCGGCTTGTCCTGGGTCGAGGTGACCGATGCCAAGGGTGTGGTGCAGCTGCGCAAGCACCTGTCACAGGGTGATGTGCACGGCTTCTCGGCTGCGTTGCCGATGTCGGTGGTGTTGGGCAATGCGGACATGATGAGTGTTCAGATTCGCGGCGTGAATTTTGATTTGACTGCGTCAACCAAAGACAAGGTTGCCCGTTTCGAGGTGAAATAATGGACTGCTCTGTACCAATTGAATCTGCCTATGCCCGGCCCCGGCAGTCTAGGCAGGCGCGCGTCGTCTGGAACTCCCGCGTGATCACGGTGGGCGGGGATGCCCCGGTCCGGGTGCAGTCCATGACCAATACCGACACGGTTGATGTCATCGGCACAGCGATTCAGGTGAAAGAACTCGCGCTGGCCGGCTCCGAGATGGTGCGCGTTACTGTGAATACGCCCGAGGCTGCGCAGGCGGTGCCTTTTGTGCGTGAGCAATTGGACCGGATGGGCATTGATGTGCCTCTGGTGGGCGATTTCCATTACAACGGGCACCGTTTGTTGACAGACTTTCCCGACTGTGCTCAGGCTCTGTCCAAGTACCGCATCAACCCGGGTAATGTCGGCAAGGGCGAGAAGCGAGACCGCCAGTTCGGCCTGATGATCGAGGCGGCGATGCGCTGGGACAAGCCGGTGCGCATTGGCGTGAACTGGGGCAGCTTGGACCAAGAATTGCTCGCCGGACTGATGGATGACAACAGCCGCCGCGCCACGCCCTGGCCGGCCAAGCCCGTGATGTACGAGGCGCTGATCACGTCGGCCATTGAATCTGCCCGGCGTGCCGGCGAGATGGGCATGAAACCCAATCAGATTATTTTGTCTTGCAAGGTGAGCGGTGTGCAGGACTTGGTCTCGGTGTATCGGGAACTCGCCAGGCGCTGCGACTACCCCTTGCATTTGGGCTTGACTGAGGCTGGCATGGGTAGCAAGGGCGTTGTGGCTTCCAGCGTGGCCCTGGGCATCTTGCTTCAGGAGGGCATTGGCGACACGATTCGCGTCTCGCTCACCCCGCAGCCCGACGAGTCCCGAACCCAGGAAGTGGTGGTTGCCTCTGACATTTTGCAGGCACTCGAGCTGCGCTCCTTTGTGCCGAGTGTGACAGCCTGCCCCGGTTGTGGTCGTACGACCAGCACCACGTTCCAAGAGTTGACCCAACAGATCGAGGGTTTTTTACGCTCCCAGATGCCGCTCTGGCGCGACCAATACCCCGGGGTGGAAAAACTCCGTGTTGCCGTCATGGGATGCATCGTGAACGGCCCCGGTGAGAGCAAGCATGCTGATATTGGCATAAGCCTGCCCGGCACCGGCGAGGCCCCCGCGGCCCCGGTGTTCATTGACGGCGAGAAATGCATGACCCTGCGGGGCGACGCGATTGCACAGGAGTTCCAGAAAATTGTTGAGCAGTACATTGACAAGCGCTTTGGCAAAGCAGCGATGGCCACACAGTGAGTCGGCCCATGAGTAGGCCGCAAACTCCAGCCCCTGCGGCCCGCCTGAATGGCGTCAAGGGTATGAATGATGTGCTGCCGCCGAATTCCGCGGCGGTGGAGGCCCTAGAGGCCCGAGTGCGACGCTTGATGGCGCGCTATGCCTACCGCAACATCCGCACGCCGATTGTCGAGCACACGCAGCTGTTCACCCGCGGACTTGGTGAGGTTACAGACATCGTCGAAAAAGAGATGTACACCTTTGAAGACCGGCTCAATGGTGACTCCCTGACATTGCGCCCAGAGTGCACGGCTGGCGTGGTTCGCGCCGTGGTGGAGCATGCCATGCTCTACGATGGTGGTAAACGGCTCTACTACATTGGCCCGATGTTCCGGCATGAGCGTCCCCAGCGGGGGCGGTACCGGCAGTTCGACCAGGTTGGCGCTGAGGCACTGGGCTTCGGTGGGGCCGAGGTTGATGCAGAACTTATCCTGCTGGCAGTGGCGCTGTGGCAGGACCTCGGTCTGAGTGACCTGCGGCTTGAAATCAACAGCCTGGGCCAGCCGGCCGAGCGGCTGCAGCACCGTCGGGCCTTGATTGAGTATCTCGAGCAGCATGCTGAGCTGCTCGACGAGGACGCGCGCCGCCGACTGCACAGTAACCCACTGCGTATTCTCGACAGCAAAAACCCGGCCCTGCAGCCGGTGGTTGCCGCAGCACCGCGCTTACTGGATTTTTTGGGCCAGGATTCCCTGAGCCACTTTAATGCCCTGCGATCGATTCTTGATGCCAATGCGGTGGCCTACAGCGTCAACCCAAGACTGGTTCGCGGCATGGACTATTACAACCTCACCGTGTTTGAGTTCGTCACCGACCGCTTGGGCGCCCAGGGCACGGTGTGCGCCGGCGGTCGTTACGATTACCTGATTGAGCAGCTTGGCGGCAAGCCCGCGCCCGCGGTCGGTTGGGCCCTGGGCGTTGACCGCCTGCTCGAGCTCCTCAAGGAGCAGGGGCAGGAACGCCCTGACATGGCTCCAGATGCCTATGCTGTGGTTGCCGATAAGAACGCCATGCCCCTGGTCTTGCAACAACTGCAGGCCTTGCGCGCTCTGGGCGTGAGTGTTCAGATGCAGGCCAGCGTTGACGGTGAGATGGCCAGCTTGAAGTCCCAATTCAAACGCGCTGATGCCAGCGGTGCACGCTTTGCGCTGGTTTTTGGCGCAGATGAGCTCAGCCGGCAAAGTGTGACGATCAAGCCGCTGCGTGACGGCAGCGGGGCCCAGATCAGCCATGCCTGGGCTGACATCGCGACTTGGGGGCCGACCCTACAATCGCCCACTTAATTCGGCACCCCCATGGCAAACCAACTCGATCTCGAAGAACAAGAACAGCTTGATCAGCTCAAGCATTTTTGGAAACAGTACGGCAACCCCATCACCTGGCTGCTCATCGCAGTGCTGGGCTCCTACGCTGGCTGGAATGGTTACCAATATTGGCAGCGGCAACAAGCAGCGCAGGCAGCAGCGCTGTACGACGAAGTCGAGCGGCTTGTGAAGACCGGTGATTTGGCCAAAATAGAACGCGCGTTTGCCGACATGAAAGATAAATTCGGGGCCACCGCCTATGCCCAGCAGGCCGGGTTTTTGGTGGCTAGCCAATACCTCGAATCGGGCAAGCCCGAGGCAGCTAAAGAGGCCCTGAACTGGCTGTCTGAAAAATCGGGCGACCGTGGCTACCAGGCGGTGGCGCGTCTGCGCCTTGCTGGCATCCTGGCGGACGCCAAGGCCTATGACGATGCCCTCAAGCAGCTCGGGCTGGAGTTTGCGCCCCAATTTGATGGCCTGGTGGCTGACCGAAAAGGCGACCTCCTGATGCTGCAGGGTAAAAAAGACCAGGCTCGGGCCGAATACGAAAAAGCCTACCGCAGCTTGGAGCCGCGCACCGACTACCGCCGCCTGGTGGAGGTTAAATTGAACGCTTTGGGCGTTGATCCGCAGCCCGAAGCCACCTTGGTCAAAGGGGCGCCGTGAACCTGCGCCTGCGCTTGGCGCTGCGCCGCCTGCTCGGCATTGGGCTGGCGCTGGTGCTGCTAGCCTGCTCTGGCACGGCGCCGCGCTTCAAACCAGCCGAACTTGCGCCTGATCCCAAACTGGTGGGCGTGCGCCTGGCCTGGACCGCCCAAGTCGGAGCCATTGAATTTCCGATGTACGCCAGGGTGAATGGCAGCCTGCTGACTGTGGCGAGTTCAGATGGGCAGGTGGTGACGATTGATGCCGCAGCCGGTAAAGAACTCTGGCGCGCCAAGGTGTCAGGGCCCCTGGCCGCTGGTGTTGGCAGTGACGGCCGTCTGGTGGCTTTGCTCACGCGCGGCAACGAACTGCTGGCGCTGCAGGACGGCCGGGAAATCTGGCGCGAGAAGCTCAATGCGCAGGGTTTCACAGCGCCCCTAGTGGCGGGTGGGCGGGTGTTCTTGCTCACTGCTGACCGGGGCGTGGCAGCCTTTGACGGCGGCTCAGGCCGAAAGCTGTGGAGCCAGCAGCGTCCCGGCGAGGCCCTGGTTTTGCGCCAGGCTGGCGTGTTGCTGGCGGTCGGTGACACCTTGGTGGCGGGCCTGGGTGGGCGCCTGGTTGGCATGAACCCCAGCAACGGCAGTACCCGGTGGGATGTTGCCATCGCCACGCCTCGCGGTACCAATGATGTCGAGCGTTTGGTCGATCTGGTGGCGGGGGTGAGCCGGGTCGGTGATGTGGTCTGCACCCGGGCTTTCCAGGCGGCTGTTGGATGTGCCGACGCTGCCAAAGGCGCTTTGCTGTGGAGCAAAGCGGCCAATGGTTCGGTCGGACTGCACGGCGACGAGCGCTCTGTTTTTGGTGTTGAGAGCGACGGCCGGGTGATGGCATGGCGCCGCGCCGACGGGCAGGCCGCCTGGGTTGCCGAGCACCTGCGCTACCGGGCCTTGAGCGCCCCGCTGGCGGTGGGGCGATCTGTGGTCGTGGGCGATGAATCGGGCCTTCTGCATTGGTTAAGCCGGGAGGACGGCACCCCGCTGACCCGCATGCCTACCGATGGCTCCGAGATTGTCGGCGGTCCAGTGCTTGCAGGCGGCACACTGGTGGTGGTCACGCGCAAGGGTGGCGTTTTCGGATTTAAACCCGATTAGGCCGGGCGGCCGAGCCAATGAAACCGGTTCTTGCCCTGGTCGGGCGACCCAATGTGGGCAAGTCGACCCTGTTTAATCGGCTCACCAAAAGCCGCGATGCCATCGTAGCGGACTATGCCGGGCTCACCCGTGACCGCCATTACGGCAATGCGAGGCTGGACAAGCAGGACTTTATCGTCATCGACACCGGCGGTTTTGAGCCCGATGCGAATGCCGGGATTTACCGTGAAATGGCCAAACAAACCCGCCAAGCGGTGGCCGAGGCGGATGTGGTCTTGTTTTTGGTAGATGCGCGTGACGGTATCTCGGGCCAAGACCATGACATCGCCAACTACCTGCGACGCTTGGGCAAGCCCTGCCTGCTGGTCGCCAACAAGTCGGAGGGCTTGCAGGCAGGTTTGCAAGTCGGCGAGTTTTTTGAGCTTGGGCTGGGTGCGGTGCAGGCTATTTCTGCCGCCCATGGTCACGGCATTCGGCCGCTGATAGAGCTGGCACTGTCCCTGTTGAGCCTGCCCGAGACCGTAGTGGAGACGGCTGAGCAGTCGCTGGGCTTGATCCGGCTCGCAGTTGCAGGACGGCCCAATGTCGGCAAGTCAACCCTGATCAACACCTGGCTTGGTGAAGAGCGCTTGGTGGCCTTTGACCTACCAGGAACCACCCGCGACGCCATCTCGGTACCCTTTGAGCGTAACGGACAAAAATTCGAACTCATTGACACCGCTGGCCTGCGCCGCCGCGGTCAAGTGTTTGAGGCAATCGAAAAATTTTCGGTTGTGAAAACTCTGCAGGCGATCGAATCCTGCAATGTAGTGCTGCTGTTGATCGACGCGACACAGGGCGTGACCGACCAGGACGCACACATTGCCGGCTATATTCTTGAAAATGGCCGCGCCGTGGTGGTTGCAGTGAACAAATGGGACGCGGTGGATGACTACCAGCGTGAATTGGTCAAGCGCTCTATCGAGACCCGCCTGCCGTTTTTGAAATTCGCTGCCATGCATTTGATCTCGGCGCAAAAGCGCCAAGGTTTGGGACCGCTTTGGACCTCCATCGCCCAGGCCCACAAGGCCGCCAACTGCAAAATGACCACACCAGTGCTGACCCGTTTGCTGCTCGAAGCGGTGCAGTACCAAAGCCCGAAGCGCTCCGGCATGTACCGCCCCAAACTGCGCTATGCCCATCAGGGGGGCATGAACCCCCCGGTGATCGTCATCCACGGTAACTCGTTGGAGCATGTCACCGACACCTACAAGCGCTACCTGGAGGGGCGTTTTCGCAAGCAATTTGACCTGGTAGGCACGCCTCTGCGTATCGAGCTCAAAACCGCCAGCAACCCTTTTGTTGATAAAACTTCGCGCTAGTACCCCGACCCGTAAACACTTCTATAAACCCAAGTCCTTGGCGCGGACGTGGCTTGTCGGCCCTGTGTTATCGTTTGGCCCCTCAACAATTCGAACACGGAGGATATCGTGAACAACAAAGGTCAGTTACTTCAAGACCCGTTCCTAAACGCACTGCGGCGCGAGCATGTGCCGGTCGCCATTTACCTGGTAAACGGCATCAAGCTTCAGGGTCAGATTGAATCTTTTGACCAGTATGTCGTGCTGCTACGCAACACCGTGACTCAAATGGTTTACAAACATGCCATCTCAACCATTGTGCCGGGGCGAGCTGTGAATTTTTCTACTGGCGAGGGTGACCCACCTGCAGCCGCCTGAACGCCAACCCGCAGCTGCACTGCTCGTGGGGGTGGATTTTGGCCTTCCCAATTTTGATGGTGCGCTGGAAGAGTTGGGTTTGCTGGCCCAAACCGCGGGCCTGAGGCCGGTGGCGCGCCTCACCTGCAAGCGCCGGGCGCCAGATGCTGCTTTGTTCGTTGGCAGCGGTAAGGCCGACGAGATCAAAATGCTTGCCAACCAACTCGGCGCGGTCGAAATCTTGTTCGACCAAAGCCTGAGTCCGGCGCAACAACGCAATTTAGAGCGTCACCTGGAACTGCCGGTCAACGACCGCACCCTGCTGATTCTGGAGATCTTCGGCCAGCGGGCACAAAGCCATGAGGGCAAGCTGCAAGTCGAACTCGCTCGCCAACAGTACATCAGCACGCGCCTGGTGCGCCGCTGGTCGCACCTGGAGCGCCAAAGTGGCGGCATCGGTTTGCGCGGCGGCCCGGGTGAAACCCAAATCGAACTTGACCGACGCATGATTGGCGAGAGCATCAAAAAAATCAAGGAACGTTTGATCAAGGTCAAGCGTCAGCGTCAGACCCAGCGACGTCAGCGTGAACGGCGAGATGCCTTCAATATATCGCTCGTCGGTTATACCAACGCCGGCAAATCGACCCTCTTCAATGCGCTGGTGAAAGCCCGGGCCTATGCGGCTGACCAGCTGTTCGCCACGCTCGATACCAGCACCCGGCAGCTGTATTTGGGCGAGGCGGGCCGCTCGGTGTCTCTGTCTGACACGGTGGGCTTCATCCGGGACCTGCCACACGGCCTAGTCGACGCATTCCAAGCCACCCTGCAAGAGGCGGTGGATGCCGATCTGCTGCTGCATGTGGTGGACGCTGCAAGTCCGAACTGGCTGGAGCAGATGGCCGAAGTCCAGCGGGTGCTGGCTGACATCGGCGCGGCCGACATACCGCAATTGCTGGTCTTCAACAAACTCGATGCGCTGGATCCGGCCCGGCGGCCGCTGCTGATGCAGGATTGGTTTGCTGTGGCGGACCGGCAAACACCGCGTATCTTTGTCAGCGCCAAGCAAGGCGAGGGTCTGCCGGCGCTGCGCGCTTACTTGGCCGGGCGGGTGCACCGCGATGGCGGTGTCGAGCCGGATGGTATGTATACCCTTCCAGATGAAGGGGCGGTCGTTCATTTGGGCACAATCGGACAACTTAGTACTGGAATCTTGCGATGAAACTCCATATGCGTGCCATGTCTTGGCCGACCATTCCAAAAAAAATTCGCGGTATGTTCAACTTGAATGACTCGCGTTGGGGGCGCGGTGATGACAAGCCCGCCGAAGGTGCGGGTGGGCCTGGGCGTCCAGAGTCGCCGCCGCCGGAGCCAACACCGCCCGCCGGCAATGATCGCCCGCCCAAGCCGCGTCAGAACGCCACGCCGCCTGACCTCGATGAGCTTTGGAGAGATTTCAACCGCAAGCTCGGCGGTATGTTCGGCGGCCCAAAGTCAGGTGGGCGGGGCGGTGCGGGTGGGCCGTTCAATGGTGGTGGTGGTGGCGGATTTCAACCCGACATGAAGAACGCGGGTATCGGCCTGGGCTTGTTGGCGGGAGCCGCCTCTTTGATCTGGTTGGCAACTGGATTCTTCATTGTTGAGGAGGGTCAGCAGGCTGTCATCACGCAATTCGGGCGCTACAAGTCCACGGCACTGGCTGGTTTTAACTGGCGTCTGCCTTATCCGATACAGCGGCACGAGATGATTTTCGTGACCCAAATCCGCTCGGTTGATGTTGGGCGCGACACCGTGATCAAGGCCACCGGCCTGCGTGAATCGGCCATGCTGACTGAGGACGAAAACATTGTTGAAATCAAGTTCGCGGTGCAGTACCGGCTTAGCGACGCTCGCGCCTACCTGTTCGAGAGTAAAAACCCCGGTGAGGCAGTGGTTCAGGCTGCCGAGTCCTCGGTGCGCGAGGTGGTCGGCAAGATGCGTATGGACAGTGCCCTGTCCGAAGAGCGCGACCAGATTGGGCCGCGAGTACGCGCGCTGATGCAGAAAATACTGGACCGCTACAAAGTCGGTATTGAGGTGGTGGGTATCAACCTTCAGCAGGGCGGCGTTCGCCCCCCGGAGCAGGTGCAAGCCGCTTTTGACGATGTCCTCAAAGCCGGGCAAGAGCGTGAACGCGCGAAAAATGAAGCCCAGGCCTATGCCAATGACGTGGTTCCGCGGGCTGTGGGCTCGGCCTCGCGACTCAAAGAAGAGGCCGACGCCTACAAATCGCGCGTGGTCTCCCAGGCCCAGGGTGATGCCCAGCGATTTCGTTCGGTTTTGACCGAGTATCAGAAGGCTCCGCAGGTCACGCGGGACCGGATGTACCTCGACACCATGCAGCAAATCTATGCCAACGCCACCAAGGTCATGGTTGACTCTCGGCAGGGGGGTAATCTCTTGTACCTGCCGCTTGAAAAAATCATGCAGATGTCGGCGCAGAACGGCTCTGGCGTGGCCGAGGTAGCGCCCCCTGCGATGGCGCTTCCCGTTGCCCCTGGCAATGCCGCACCCGCCGCACCGGCAGAAGCCCGTGGCCGAGATACCACCCGGTCGCGTGACCGTGATTCCCGTTAGGAGCCTGATATGAACCGTCTGGGATTTATTCTTGCGTCGCTGCTGGTGCTGCTGGGGCTGGCGAGTTCGATGCTGTTTGTGGTCGATCAGCGCCAGTTTGGCGTGGTCTATTCGCTGGGTCAGATCAAGGATGTGATCACCGAGCCAGGCCTGAATGTCAAGTTGCCGCCACCCTTGCAAAATATTGTCTATATCGACAAGCGCCTGCTCACCCTGGACAGCACCGACACCGAGCCCATGCTGACGGCCGAGAAACAGCGGGTGGTGATTGACTGGTATGTGCGGTGGCGAATTTCCGAGCCATCCCAATACATCCGCAATGTGGGTACCAATGAATCCGCTGGCGCCAGCCAACTCAACCGCGTGGTCCGCAATGCCTTTCAGGAAGAAATTAACAAACGCACGGTCAAAGAGTTGCTGTCACTCAAGCGCGAGGCCCTGATGGCCGACGTCAAGCGTGAAGTGCTCGAGAAAGTACGCGGCGAGAAACCCTGGGGTGTTGATGTGGTGGATGTGCGCATCACCCGGGTCGACTATGTGGAGGCGATCACCGAGTCGGTCTACCGGCGTATGGAGGCCGAACGCAAGCGGGTTGCCAACGAACTGCGCTCTACCGGGGGTGCTGAAGGCGAAAAGATCCGCGCCGATGCAGACCGGCAACGTGAGGTAGCGGTGGCCAACGCTTATCGGGATGCGCAAAAAATCAAGGGCGAAGGCGATGCCGAGGCATCGCGTATTTACGCCGAATCTTTCGGGCGTGACCCTCAGTTCGCCCAGTTTTACCGTAGCCTGGATGCCTACAAGGCCAGTTTGGGCAAAAAAAGCGATGTCATGGTCGTCGACCCGGCATCCTCAGAATTTTTCAAGGTTTTCCGCGGTGCTGTGGGCGCCTTGCCAGCCTCTCCAAACCCGACTAAGTAGACTTTGAGCGAAGATGTTTTTTGGCTGGCGCTAGGCCTGGTGCTGGTGCTTGAGGGCCTGTTTCCTATGCTTTCGCCTGCCGGTTGGCGGCGCATGTTCACCCAAATGTTGCTCCTGAAAGACGGGCAGTTGCGGTTCTTCGGTATGTGCAGCATCCTTTCCGGGTGCCTGTTGATCTGGTGGTTTGCATGACCGGCTTTTTCAGCGTCCCGGGCTGAAGCCTTGGGCTCCTGTTGCGCCCGGTAAAATCTGGCTTTCAACTGCCTCACTGCCTATCCATGTCCGCCTGGGTCCTGCCGGATCACATTGCCGATGTACTGCCGTCCGAGGCGCGGCACATCGAAGAACTCCGCCGGGAATTGCTGGACATGGCGCGTTGCTATGGCTATGAGCTGGTCATACCGCCGTTGCTCGAGCACCTGGAATCCCTGCTCAGCGGTGCTGCTAGCGCGCTCGACTTGCAAACCTTCAAACTGGTCGATCAGCTCTCCGGGCGCATGTTGGGCCTGCGCGCAGACAGTACCCCGCAGGTGGCCCGAATCGATGCCCACCTGCTCAACCGCCGGGGCGTCACCCGCCTTTGCTATTGCGGCCCGGTCTTGCACACCCGGCCGGGCGGACCGCATGCCACCCGGGAGCCTTTGCAACTGGGCGCTGAAATCTACGGGCACGCCGGCCTGGAGGCCGACCTCGAGGTGTTGTCATTGGCTCTTGCCGGTTTGAGCGCGGTGAAGGCGCAGGCCTTGGCGGTCGATATGGCCGACGCCCGTATCGTGCGTGCCTTGACGGCTGATATGGCGCTGTCAGCCACTGGGCTGTCCCAGATCCATGCCGCGCTGGCTGCCAAAGACCTCAGCGAATTGAAAGTCCTGACCCGCTCTGCCCCCGCCGCCAGCAGACGCGGCTTGCTGGCCCTGCCCCAACTCTATGGCGGCGCTGAGGTATTGACTGAGGCCGAAAAACTGCTTCCGGCCGGCCCCCTAATTGCCCAGGCACTGGCCGAGCTCAGGTGGCTCGCCCACCGTGTGGAGGGGGCTAGGGTGAGCTTTGACCTAGCCGATCTGCGCGGCTATGCCTATTACAGCGGAGCCACTTTTTCGATCTATGCCCGCGGTGGCAGTGATGCCTTGGTGCGGGGCGGCCGGTATGACGAGGTTGGCGCCGTTTTTGGCCGCAACCGGCCGGCGGCCGGTTTCAGTCTTGACCTCAAAGCCCTGGTAGGCGTGCTGGCGCCGCGGCCCCTGCGCGCTGCGATTCGGGCGCCCTGGCGAGACGCCGGTGCGCTGCGCTCGGCCATTGCCGCTCTGAGAGCGCAGGGCGAGACTGTGGTCTGTGCCCTGCCTGGCCATGACCATGAAGAGGACGAGTTTCACTGCGACCGCGAACTTGTTGAATTTGCTGGCAGTTGGCAAGTGCAAACGATTTAAGCAACACAGGAGCAGCAGCAAACCATGCAAGCAATCAAGGGACGCAATGTCGTCGTGGTCGGCACCCAGTGGGGTGACGAGGGCAAGGGAAAACTGGTCGATTGGCTGACCGAGAGTGCCCAGGGCGTGGTGCGTTTCCAGGGCGGTCATAACGCTGGGCATACCCTGGTGATCAATGGCGTCAAGACTGCCCTGCACTTGATTCCCAGCGGCATCATGCGCCCTGGCGTCAAGTGCTACATTGGCAACGGCGTGGTGCTGTCGGCGGCCAAACTGTTTGAGGAAATCGAAGGCTTGGAGCGGGTCGGTGTTGAGGTGCGTGGCCGGTTGCGCATTAGCGAGGCCTGCCCGCTGATCCTGCCCTTCCATGTGGCGCTTGACCTGGCGCGTGAGGCGGCGCGAGAAATCGGCGGTAATGCCAAGATCGGCACTACCGGGCGGGGTATCGGGCCGGCCTATGAAGACAAAGTTGCCCGACGCGCGCTGCGCGTACAGGACCTCAAGCACCCCGAGCGCTTTGCACACAAGCTACGCGAACTGCTCGGGCTCCACAACCATGTGCTGAGCACTTATTTGGGTTCCACCAATTTTGATTTCGGTCCCACTCTGCAAGCCTATCTGCGGGCTGGTCGGCTGGATTTTGATGCGGTCTTTGACGAGGCCATGCGCCACGCCGAGCTGCTCAGGCCGATGATGGCCGATGTGTCACGCGAACTCAATGAGGCGCACCTGAAGGGCGCCAACCTGCTGTTCGAGGGCGCCCAGGGCACCCTGCTCGATGTTGACCACGGCACCTACCCCTATGTCACCTCCAGCAACTGCGTGGCCGGCAATGCCGCCGCTGGCGCCGGCGTGGGGCCCGGCATGTTGCATTACATCCTGGGCATCACCAAGGCCTATTGCACCCGGGTTGGCGGGGGGCCTTTTCCGACCGAGCTCGATTGGGAAACGCCGGGTACACCGGGCCACCACCTGAGCACCGTGGGGGCTGAAAAAGGCGTGACGACCGGGCGCAGCCGTCGCTGCGGCTGGTTTGACGCTGCGCTGCTCAAGCGCTCGGCCCAGGTCAATGGCCTGAGTGGCCTGTGCATCACCAAGCTCGATGTGCTGGACGGCCTGCCCGAGTTGTTGCTGTGTACCGGCTACGAGCTCGATGGTGAGCGCACTGACATCCTGCCGCTTGGCGCCGAGGACATCAGCCGTTGCAAGCCGGTTTATGAAACGCTTGAGGGCTGGAGTGGCAGCACCGTCGGTGTCACGCAGTTTGATCGCTTGCCGATGCAAGCACGTTTTTATTTACAGCGCATTGAGCAAATCACGGGCGTACCCATTCATATGGTGTCAACCAGCCCGGACCGTGATCACACCATCATGATGCGCCACCCCTTTCTGGCCGATTGAGCCCGATGCCAGCCCTGCCAATTCAACCGGGGCCATCGGCAGCGGGCTCTGCCCTGCGCCCTTGCCACGTCACCAGGCCCGCCCAGGCCCGGTTTTCTCGAGCACCAAAAAGCGGTTTATTTTTATAAATTCAGGAGCAAAACCATGTTGACCGAAGACGGCAAACACCTGTATGTCAGCTATGACGAGTACCACAACCTGATTGAAAAACTGGCGATCAAAATCCATCAATCTGAATGGCAGTTCGACACCATTTTGTGTCTGGCACGGGGTGGCATGCGCCCGGGCGATATCTTGTCTCGGGTGTTCGACAAGCCGCTGGCCATCATGTCGACCAGTTCTTACCGTTCGGACGCCGGTACCGTGCAGGGCCACCTCGATATTGCCCGCTTCATCACCACGCCCAAGGGAGAGATTGCAGGGCGGGTGCTGTTGGTGGACGACCTAGCGGATTCTGGGCACACATTGAAGGCGGTCATTGCGCAGCTGCGGACCAACTACGCACCCATCACCGAGTTGCGCAGCGCTGTCATTTGGACCAAGGCCATGTCAAGCTTCGCCCCTGATTACTCGGTGGAATTTTTGCCCACCAACCCTTGGATTCATCAGCCTTTCGAGGGCTACGACGCAATGCGTCCTGAGCAATTGATTCAAAAGTGGAGCGTTTGAACATGGCGCAGCCGTCAGACATTGCCACCGCCCTGATCCACCACCCCTACCGCCCACAAGGGGAGTTTGCTGCGCCTCAGCCTGGCGTGTTCAAGGCATCAACCGTTTTTTTTCCGAACATGGCCGCGGTACGCAGTACCAAGTGGACCGATAAAAGCGGCTACACCTACGGCGTGCATGGCACCCCCACCACCTACACGCTCGAAGAGCGCTTGTGCGCCTTGGAGGGTGGCTTGTATTGCCAGCTTTCGCCCAGCGGCTTGGCCGCCATTGCCCATGTGGCCCTGGCCTTTTTACGCTCCGGTGACGAGGTGCTGATTCCGGACAATGCCTACGGCCCTAACAAGGCGTTGGCCGCCGGAGAACTGTCCGCCTGGGGCATCAGTCACCGCTTTTACAAGCCTTTGGACCCGCAAGATTTGGCCGCCAACATCAGCTCCGCCACGCGCCTGGTCTGGCTGGAGGCGCCAGGCTCAATCACCATGGAGTTCCCCGATCTGCCAGCGTTGGTGCGCGTTTGCCGTGAGCATGGGGTGCTGTGCGTTCTGGACAACACCTGGGGCGCTGGCCTGGCCTTCGCGCCCTTTGATCTGCTACCCGGTAGCAGCCCTGGGTTGGGTGTGGATATATCGGTGCATGCTCTTACCAAATACCCCAGCGGTGGCGGCGATGTGCTGATGGGCAGCGTGATCACCCGAGATGCGGCGCTGCATCGGGTTTTGCAAACCACCCACATGCGCTTGGGGCTATCTGTTGGCGCCAATGATGCAGAAACTATTTTGCGTAGTTTGCCCAGCATTGCACTGCGCTATGCAGCGCATGACGATTCAGCTCGGCAGTTGGCGCGCTGGTGTCAAAGCCGGTCTGAATTCTCCCAGGTCCTGCACCCGGCCTTGCCCGGTTCGCCCGGGCACCAGGCCTGGCAGGCGCTGTGCAAAGCCGGCCCGGGTGGTGCCGCTGGCCTGTTCAGCGTGATGGTAGACGCGCGTTTCAGCCGCGCGCAGGTTGACGCTTTTTGCGATGCTCTGCAACTTTTCAAGCTCGGCTACAGCTGGGGGGGGGCCACCAGCCTTGCCATGAGCTACGAGATCGCAGCGTTGCGCAGCGCCTGGCCCAGCGCGCTGCACCCCGGCACCGTGGTTCGGTTCTCCATCGGGCTGGAATCCGCAGCCGACTTGCAAGATGATTTGGCGCAAGCCCTGCAACTGGCCTTCGCTTGAGCACACTGCCGCCCGCCCAGAGCGGCTCGGCAAAATGTTAAAGTGTCTCCAACTACTTGAAAGCACACCTTGGCTACACCCAATTACGGTTACGAAAAGCGGCAAAAAGAGCTTGCAAAGAAAAAAAAGAAAGAAGAAAAGCTCAAGCACAAGGCTGAGCGAAAGGTTGGGGAGCCTGGTTCCGAGTCAGCTGAGCCTGATGCCGACCAAGCTGAAGGCGGCGAAGCGTCCGCTGCTGGGATCAGCCCCACTTTGCCTGCTTAGCCGCTTGCGCCCAGTTGGGCTGGGTTCGAGTCCTTGATCAGCCTGCGGGCGAGTTCGCTCATGGCCTGTGCGGAATGGTCTGCCGGGGAGAGCAGCACTGAAGCCTCAAACCCGGTGAAGTTGCGCTGCATCGACTGCAGATACACCGGGTCATAGTGCAGCGTCAGCAGTTCCTGCACCACGCAGGCAATTCGTCCGGCACGCACTGCGGCTTGCCAGCTCTCAACCTGGGCTCTGCCGCGAATCTCGCTGAGTGCCTGCAGGCGGTCGCAAAAGTGGGCCGTGTTTTCTACAAAAAATGCATAGTCTTCCATCAGCAAGGCTACCCGCTGCGCATCTGGCAGAGCCAGCCTGAAACAGGGGCTGCGCCGAATCGCTTCGATCAGAGCCGTGGGCACTGCAATATTGCCGACCTTCTTGCTCTCGCTCTCAATAAAAACCGGTCGCGCCGGATCGATCTGCCGCAGCGCATCCCAGATCAGGGTGTCAAACCGCTTTTGGCTGGGCTGCGCCAGGCCCGGAATGGCCCCCAGCACCGAACTGCGGTGGTTGGCCAAGGCCTCTAGGTCAATCACCTGCGCGCCGGCCTGAGCCAGCGCCTGCAGCAGCCGTGTTTTGCCCGAGCCAGTGGTGCCGCAGACCACGCGCCAGTCCAAGTTGGCCACACGGCGCTCGGTGTCGTGCACCACGACGGCGCGGAAGGCCTTGTAACCACCCTCCAGCAGTGTCACCCGAAAACCGATCTGGTCGAGGATCAGCGACAGCGAGCCGCTGCGCTTGCCGCCGCGCCAGCAATAGGTCAGTGGGCGCCACTCCTTGGCAGTGGTCAGCAACTCGCGCTCGATGTGGCTTGCTATGTTGCGCGCGGCCAGAGCGGCACCGCGTTTTTTGGCCTCGAACGGGTTGACCTGCTTGTACAGCGTGCCGATGGCGTGCCGTTGGGCGTTGTTGAGTGTGGGCCAGTTCACTGCGCCGGGCAGGTGGTCTTGCGCGTACTCGTCTTCGCTGCGGGCGTCGATCACGGCGTCAAATTCGTGCAGCCGGCTGATCGCCTGCTCGGCGCTGAGGGTGGTCAGGCTCATTTCAAAATTTTTCTCAGCGTTGGCCAAACATTTCCCAATATCATGGGATGGGCGGCCTCTGTCGGGTGGATGCGGTCGGCCTGGAAAAGCTGTGTTGGATCCGGTCCGTCGCTCACGCCGGCCAGCAGAAACGGCACCAGTGCAGCCTTGTTCGCCTTGGCCACCGCGGCAAACATTGCAGCGAAACGGTCGGCGTAGTCCCGGCCGTAGTTGGGCGGCACCTGCATGCCCGCCAGCAGGACACTGGCGCCGGCTTTTTGAGCGGTTTGTGTCATTTGGCTCAGGTTGTCCTCGGTCAGGCTAAGCGGCAGGCCGCGCAGCGCATCATTGCCGCCGAGTTCGATGACCACATGGCTAGGCCGGTGCTGGCTCAGCAGAGCGCCCAAACGCGAACGACCGCCTGAAGTGGTCTCGCCGCTGATGCTGGCATTGACCACGACCGCATCGAGCTTCTCGGCTTTGAGGCGAATCTCCAGCAGTGCCACCCAGCCGGTGCCGCGTTTGAGGCCATACTCGGCGCTCAGCGAATCGCCGAGCACCAGAATTTTCTGGTTTTTGGCGGGCGTGGTTACGGTGCTTGAAGTTGCCCAAGCCCCCATGGCAGTCCCAGCCAAGCCAAGCGCGATAAAGTGTCGTCGGTCCAAAGAAAGTCCCATGTCTGATTCAATTATTTCGGTCGAGCATCTGTCCAAGTCGGTCACCGACTCCACCGGCACCCTTGACATTTTGCGCGATATCGATTTTGCGCTGAAACCGCAGGAAACCGTGGCCATCGTCGGCGCGTCGGGCTCCGGAAAAAGCACACTGCTGTCGATCATGGCCGGCCTCGACACGCCCACCCGGGGCACGGTGCGGCTGGCCGGGCAGGACCTGTTCACCCTGGATGAAGACGCACGTGCCGGCCTGCGGGCGCAGCAAGTCGGGTTTGTGTTCCAGAGTTTCCAACTGCTGGGTAGCCTCAACGCGTTGGAAAACGTGATGCTGCCGCTGGAACTGGCCGGCCGGCGCGATGCCCGCCAGTCCGCCACCGCCATGCTGGGCCGGGTGGGGCTGGCCGAGCGGCTGCGCCATTACCCGCGAGTGCTCAGTGGTGGCGAGCAGCAACGCGTGGCCCTGGCCCGGGCTTTTGTGGTTCAGCCAGCGCTGCTGCTGGCCGACGAACCTACCGGCAGCCTGGATTTCGCCACCGGCGAAAAGGTGATGGAGTTGATGTTTGCCTTGAACCAGGAGCAGGGCACCACCCTGGTACTGGTCACCCACGATCGCGCCATTGCCAGCCGCTGCAGCCGTTGCATCACGATCGAGGCGGGTCGAGTTTTGGGCGGTTAGCACGCGTTTTTGCCACCACTTTGGGTTGGGCTTTGGGGGCGCTGGTGCTGTTGTGGTTTGTGCATTGGTGTTTGGGCCATGTTTGTCGCGCTGCAGGGGCCGACTGCGTGCCACTGCTCGTGTTCCCCATCCTGCGGGAGTCAGGGGGCCTTGGTTGGCAAGCTGCAGGGGCCGACGGCGTGTCGCTGCTCGTGTCCCCCCGCCCTGCGGGCTCCTTCCTTAACCTCGCTGCGACACGCCGTCGGCCCCTGCAGCAGGCCAGGGGTTGGCGCAACAGCTACAGGTAAACCAGTACATCGTTACACCGGTGATTGGCGACGCCCCTGACTCTTTGCACTGTGCACCAACCACAGTGCCAGATCAGGCCGGTGGGGCGTTCGGCGCAGCGGCATCAAGGGGGAGCCCGCAGGGCGGAGGACAGCCGCGGAGCCGAATGCCCCACCGGCCTGATCCCGCAACCAAATCCACAAGCACAACGACAAATCCCAAACCGCCACCCGCCGCTGGCTCAGAAGGGGATACTCAGTTCGCCTTAACCGCGATCCCCTTGAATTCGCCACTGGCGATACGCTTTTGCCACTCGGCCGGGCCGGTGATGTGGGCGCTGGTGCCACCGGCATCCACCGCCACTGTGACTGGCATGTCGACCACGTCAAACTCGTAAATGGCTTCCATGCCCAGGTCGGCAAAGCCCACCACGCGGGCGCTCTTGATGGCCTTGCTGACCAGGTAGGCGGCGCCGCCCACGGCCATCAGGTAGGCGCTCTGGTGCTTGCGGATGGCCTCGATCGCCACCGGGCCGCGCTCGGCCTTACCAATCATGGCGATCAGGCCGGTGTCGCGCAGCATCATCTCGGTGAAGCCGTCCATCCGGGTGGCAGTGGTGGGACCGGCCGGCCCCACGGCCTCGTCTTTGACCGGATCGACTGGCCCGACGTAGTAGATGACCCGGTTGGTGAAATCCACCGGCAGCTTTTCCCCGCGTGCCAACATGTCCTGGATGCGTTTGTGCGCAGCATCGCGGCCGGTCAGCATCTTGCCCCTAAGCAGCAGGGTGTCGCCGGGTTTCCAGCTCGCCACTTCCTGCGGTGTAAGCGTGTCGAGATTGACCTTGCGGCTCTTGACATAGTCGGGCGTCCAGGCCACGTCGGGCCACAGGTCGAGCGAGGGCGGGTCTAGGTAGACCGGGCCGCTGCCATTGAGCACAAAGTGGGCGTGGCGCGTGGCGGCACAGTTGGGGATCATGCCCACGGGCTTGCTGGCCGCATGGGTGGGGTACATCTTGATTTTCACATCCAGCACCGTGGTCAGGCCGCCCAGGCCCTGGGCCCCGATGCCCAGCGCATTGACCTTCTCGAACAGCTCCAGGCGCAGGGCCTCGGTCTGGTTCAGTACGGCACCTGCGGCAGCCTTGGCCTGCAGCTGGTACATGTCCAGGTCCTCCATCAGGCTCTCCTTGGCCATCAACACCGCTTTTTCGGCGGTGCCGCCAATGCCGATGCCCAGCATGCCAGGCGGGCACCAGCCCGCGCCCATGGTGGGCACGGTCTTGAGCACCCAGTCCACCACCGAGTCGCCCGGGTTGAGCATCACCAGTTTGCTTTTGTTCTCGCTGCCGCCACCCTTGGCGGCCACGGTCACCTCCAGCGTGTCGCCGGGCACGATTTCGGTGAAGATCACCGCCGGTGTGTTGTCCTTCGTGTTCTTGCGGGCGAACTCGGGGTCGGCCACGATGCTGGCGCGCAAGGTGTTGTCCGGGTGGTTGTAGGCGCGGCGCACGCCTTCATTGATGGCGTCATCCAGCCCACCGGTGAAGCCATCCAACCGCACATTCATGCCGAGTTTGAGGAACACGTTGACGATGCCGGTGTCCTGGCAGATCGGCCGGTGGCCGGTGGCGCTCATCTTGCTATTGGTGAGGATCTGCGCGATGGCGTCTTTGGCCGCCGGGCTCTGCTCACGCTCGTAGGCGCGGGCGAGGTGGGCAATGTAGTCGGCCGGGTGGTAGTAGCTGATGTACTGCAGGGCAGCAGCGACGGATTCGATCAGATCAGCTTGGCGGATGGTGGTCATGGGGTGCAAATCCTGCGTAGTTGGTTGGGCTTGGGCCGCGCTCAGTGGTCTTGTTCCGATAGCCGAATCATCAGTTTATCCGTGTAGGCAATGGCGATGGCCGACAACAAAAAAGTGATGTGTATGGCGGTTTGGGCGATCAGAACCTTGTCCGCGTAATTGGCAGCGTTGATGAAGGTTTTGAGCAGGTGGATGGAGCTGATGCCAATGATGGCCGTGGCCAGTTTGACCTTGAGCACCGAGGCGTTCACATGGCTGAGCCACTCAGGTTGGTCTGGGTGCCCTTCAAGATCCATACGGCTCACAAAGGTCTCGTAGCCCCCCACAATCACCATGATCAGCAGGTTGGAAATCATCACCACGTCGATCAGTGCCAGTACCACCAGCATGATGATGGTCTCATTGAGCGAAGTCGTGATCGTGGTCTCTTTGTAGCCAATGCTGGAGATCAAGGCTTGCAAGGCGGTCTGGCTGCCAAAGGCCGCCTCGAGCAGGTGAACCAGCTCCAGCCAAAAGTGAAACACATACACCCCCTGCGCCGCGATAAGGCCTATGTACAGGGGCAGCTGCAACCAGCGGCTGGCAAAAATAAAGGCGGGCAGGGGTCGCAGACGGTGGGGTTTTTTGGCGGCGTTGGGCATCATGGCGATCTTAAAAGTGTGCTTTGATCTTGATTGTAGGAGGCGGAAGATATGATGGATTCATGATCACTATCGAATCTATTCAAAGCCATTTCTTTCTTGTGTCGAACAAAACCAGGCACAGGGCTTTACCCGTTTCAAGATTACGCCTTTGACGGTTTGACGCCTACAGTGTGTAGCAGCTCTCAGGGGCAGGCCATCATCCACCGCGGCATCGATTGTTTACAGGCCCTGCGAGATGCGATGGGACCCGAAGTCTTGCTGATGGTGGATTGCCATTGGCGCATGGATGAGGCGCGGGTCTTGTCGACACTGGCGCTGCTCGAACCGGTGGGCCTGCATTGGTTTGAATGCCCGCTGGCAGAGACGCACGCCCATTGGCCTGCCTTGCGAGAATTCGGCAGGCCGCTCGCCAGCAAGGTGTTTTACTGGCCGCGGCTGGAACACAAGTGGGTTTAAGCTCGTTCCAGGCCGTGTTTGAAGACATTGATCCGCACCGGGGGCATTTACGTCAACCCGGGGCAGGCTTGAGTGCCTCGTTGGCTGTGCAGGGTCTCGATGAAAGCCTGCTGGCGCAATACCCCTATCAGCGCGTACCTCCAGGGATTGAAACCCAACTCAATCGATGAACCAGACCTAGCGGGCTACTGGTTCGCCGTGATTTTGGCGGCTGCGACCAAAGCTTTCCAGCGTTGCACATCGGCGCTGACCCGTTTGCCCAGAGTTTCTCCATCGGACATGATCATTTGTGTTCCCTGAGATAAAAATCGCTCTCGCAGGGCGGCGTTGTTGCGTAGTGAAACCAGGGCGGCTTGCAGCCGATCGGTGATGGCCTTGGGCGTGCCTTTGGGGGCAAAAATCGCGGTCCAAGCAGAAGCGTCAAATTCGGGCATACCTTGCTCTGCCATCGATTTGACGCCTGGCAACAGAGGTGTTTGGGTGGCGGTGGTCACGGCGATGGCCTTGACTTCTTTGGCCTGAATTTGCGACATGATGTTGGACAAATTGGTGAAGTTGGCTTGTACCTCTCCGCCGATGAGTGCGCGCGCAGCTTCGGGCGCACCTTTGTAAGAGATGGAGACAAATTGAGTGCCTGATTGAAGGCGGAACAATTCGGTCATCAAGTGGGCCGATGAGCCCGGTGTGGTGATGCCGAAGTTGATCTCCCCGGGGCGACTCTTGAGCACCCGGATCAGGCTGGCCAAATCATTGACATCATTGTTTTTGGCATTGACCACCAGCACATTGGGCCCCACGGCCAGCAAAGACAAGGGCACAAAATCTTTTTCAAGATCGTAGGGCAGATCTTTGTAGATGGCGGCATTGATGCCATTGGAGCCGGCATTGCCCAACAACAGTGTGTGACCGTCCGGTGCTGAGCGGAAAGCCGCCTCCACACCGATACGTCCGCCGGCGCCGGGTTTGTTTTCTATCACGATGGCCGCTCCCCCCAGCGCCTCTGACAAAAGGGGAGAAATCAGGCGGGCAAAAATGTCGTTCCCGGAGCCTGCTGCATCGGGCGAAATGATGCGAATCGCACGAATGGGCCACTTATCTCCCGTGCTTTGTGTCTGCGCATAGCCATTTGCGGCCAGACCGAATCCGATGGCGCCTAAGCCCAATAACTGTTGCTGAAATTGACGGCGCGTCATTGAATGCATAGAGACTCCAGAGGAGTATTGTTCAAATTACATCGGGTCATCGCTGGACAAACTCACTCAGGCTTGATGTCCGCTGCCTTGACCACCTTGGTCCACTGCACCAACTCTTGTTTGAAAAATGCGTCGAAAGTTTCTGGCTTGCCGGGTTTGGCACTGTTCATGCCGGCATTGGCAAGTGCCTGGCCGAAATCGTCCTGTACCAAAATTTTATTGACTTCGTTGACCAATTTATCGATCACCGCCGGTGGTGTGCCCCTGGGCGCCAGCAAGCCAAGCCACTGGTCCACTTCAAAATCTTGCACGCCGGCCTCGGCCATGGTGGGCACCTGTGGCAAGCCCGGCATGCGTTGGGGACTGGTAACCGCCAGTGCGCGCAATTTGCCTGCTTTAATTTGCGGCAAGGCCACAGCGGCGTTGGCAAACTGGTAGTCAATACGCCCGGCGATTTGGTCTGTGATGGCCGCAGGCGCGCCGGTGTAGGGAATGTGAATCACAGATAAATTGAGCCGCGATTTGAGCAATTCGCCGGTCAGGTGCGCCGGCGAGCCGATACCGGCCGAGGCGTAGCTCAGAGCGCCGGGCTTGGCGCGCGCGGTTTTGATCAGGTCTTCCAGCGTAGTGATGTTGCTGTTGGGGTGAACGACCAACACCAGCGGCCCATAGGCCAAAATGGCAACCCGTTCGAGATCCTTGACGGCATCGAAGGGCATGGGCGCGCGCATGGCGGTGTTGATGGTCAAGGCGCTGGTGGTGAAGAGCAGGGTGTAGCCGTCGGCGCTGGCTTTGACCACCTGGTCTGCGCCAATGTTGCCCCCGGAACCGAGTTTGTTTTCCACCACAAAGGGCTGCCCAAGGCTGGTTTGCAGGCGGCTGCCCAGTTGGCGTGCCGCCACATCGACCAGGCCACCTGCTGGCCAGGGCACCACAACGCGAACAGGTTTACTGGGGTAGCTTTGCGCCTGGGCTTGAAACAAGCAAGCCACAAGAATATTGGTGGCTAGCAGCAGGCTGCGCAGTGCAACATGACGGGGAGTCGGTAGCTTGGTTTGCATGGCAGTGCCTTTCAGTGGTAGTTGCAAGGATCGTTAAAGCGTGAGCTGCATCTCGAATTGGATGAAATCACCCCGGTAGGTAATCTGTCCGAGGTACAAAACCGTGCCGTCCGGAGCGAGGCAAATACGACGCACTTCAGCCACCGGCGAACCTACTGGAACCTGGATCAGGCGGGCGATTTCGACATCGGCCGTCGAAATGCGCAAGCTCTGGCGGGCCTTGGCGATGTTCACTTTGGGCAGGTCCATCATGACCGGGATCACGGTTTCTTGGCGAAAGCGTTTGGGCGCCTGGCGGAAGACTCGTTGGTCTATAAAAATCGACGCTGCGCAGTAGGCTTGACCATCACGCGAATGCACCCGGCGCATATAGTGGTAAGCAGGTGCTGCATTGCCGTCCCTGGGGGTGAGCGGCGGTTGCACACCGGCTTCTTCCAGTAAGGTGAGCTCGGGTTTGTCATTGCGGTAGGCGTCGGCCAGCCCGCGCAAAGAGGTTTCTAGCGTGAGCGAGCGTTCGGTACGCACTTGCTCGGTGACAAAGGTACCGCGCCCGCGCTGGGGTAGCAGAAGGCCCTCGCGCGTGAGTATGTCAATGGCTTGGCGCACGGTGACGCGGGCTACCTGAAATTCGGCCACCAAGGCCTCCAGCGAAGGCACTTTGGTACCCGGCTCCCACAGCCTGCGCAGCACGCGCTGGCGCAGCAAATCCGCCAGCTGGGCATACAGCGGAACCGGGCTGGCGGGGAAGATGGGATGAGCCGAGTTCTGCATCAAAAACTTTATAGTTCTATCTATAGTAACATGTTGCCACAAAGGTCTGTATGCGCCGCACGCGGCTGCTCGGCGCCGGACTGCATCGACACTGTAAGGCGCACCCATGAAGACGATATTTGTACTTTTTGATTCGCTGGTGCGTAATGCGCTGGAGTGCTACGGCGGTAGTGCGGTGGCCACACCACAGTTCCAGCGCTTTGCCCAAAGGGCAGTAACCTTTGACAACCATTACGTCGGCAGCTTGCCATGCATGCCGGCCCGGCGCGATTTACATACCGGGCGCCTTAATTTTTTACACCGTAGCTGGGGTGCGCTGGAGCCCTTTGACCAATCCTTCTCCGAATTGCTACGCGCCCGGGGTACGTATACGCACCTGATCTCGGACCATTACCACTACTGGGAGGATGGCGGGGCGACTTACCACAACCGCTATTCTTCGTGGGAATTTATCCGGGGCCAGGAGTGGGACAAATGGAAGGCCATGGTGCAACCGCCCTTGGAGCGTTTCAGGCAGATGTACCACCCCATGCAGCAGCCCGAAGGCCCTAACGATGGCCGCTTGCAAGCCATGGTGAACCGGCAGCACATGAAAGAAGAGGCTGATTTTTGCTGCCCGCGCACTTTCAAGGCTGGCTTTGACTTTTTGGATACCAACCGCGACGCTGACAACTGGGTGCTGCATCTCGAGTGCTTCGACCCGCATGAGCCCTTTGCCTCGCCGGCGCGTTTTCGCGAGGCTTACCCCACGGGCTATACCGGTCCGATACTAGATTGGCCGCGCTACAAGTGCTGCGAGGAAACTGCGCTCGAGGTGCAGGAAATGCGGGCCAACTATGCGGCCTTGCTCAGCATGTGCGACGAGTACTTTGGCCGATTGCTCGACTACATGGATCGCCACGCCATGTGGGCGGACACCACGTTGATCCTCAGCACTGACCATGGCTTTTTGTTGGCCGAGCACGACTGGTGGGGCAAGAACCGCATGCCATTTTTTAATGAAATTGCGCATATTCCGCTGATGATTGCGCATCCGGCTTTTGCAGCGCAGGCTGGCCAGCGGCGCCAGGCCTTGACGCAAACCACCGACCTGATGCCCACCTTGCTGGCGCTGCATGGGGTCAAACCCCCGACCACGGTGGAAGGCCACTCGCTATTGCCACTGTTGGAGCAGGACATGCCCTTGCGCGAGGCGGCGATCTACGGCATGTTTGGCGCCGCGACCAATATCACCGACGGGCGCTACACCTATTTCCGCTATCCGCGGGACATGACCCGACAGGACTTGTATGAGTACACCTTGATGCCCATGCACCTCAAGTCCATGTTTGCGGTGGCCGACCTGGCCCAGGCCGAGCTGGCACGCGGCTTTAATTTCACCCAGGGCGTGCCGCTGCTCAAAGTGCCGGCGCGGCGCAATGCGAAAGGCCAACCGGTGGGGCATACAGGGCAGGGAAGTGGCTATGAAGACACGACGACCGTGCTGTTTGACCTTGTCGCAGACCCCGAGCAATTGCAGCCTATCCGGGATGAGGCAGTGCAACAGCGCTTGATGGCGCAGGTCGCTTTGTTGATGGAAAAAAACGATGCGCCTCCCGAAGCCTTTTTACGGCTCGATTTGCCTGTGCCTGCCAAGCCCTGAAATCCGCGATGTCTTGGCATGGGTGTGCGAGCGCTTGGCCCCCGGGTTGCCCGGCCGCTCAGATTGTGCAGGGTGATGGTTGGTCGTCCAGTAACCAGCATGGTCCAACAATTTGAAACGCGTGCCTCAGCAGAGCATGGGCTTTCACAAGCCTTTACACGCTGTCTTCACAAGCTTGCGATTTCCTGGAAATTGGCTCAAAATCGTCCTTACCCGACTTGCTGATCAAGCCTGTTTTACGGGGTTGATGTCTGATTACGAGTGCGCCACTGACCTTGAGGTGATTGAAATGTCTATTTGTTTTATTCGTTTGTCCGTAAAACGCCTGTGCGCCCTGGCCTGCGCATCGACCCTTGCCCTCGGCTTGGGTTTAGCTAGGCCCGTCGCTGCGGAGCAAGTCACGCTTGACCGCGAGCAAGCCCTGCTGGCCCTAGACCATGCCGACCCATTGCGGCGGCTGGAGGGCATGGTTGGGCTGGCAAACACCGGCGGAGCCGGCGACGCCGAGGCCCTGATGCCGCGTCTGCTCGACGCCGACCCAAGCCTGCGCCAGGCCGCCGTGGTGATCATCTGGCGATTGTGGGGCCGCTCTGGTGACGCCGCCATCGATGCACTCTACCAACAGGGTATGGGCTTGATGCAGTCTGGCAATTTGCCCAAGGCAGTGGCGGTGTTCAGCGACATCATCAGCCAGCGCCCTGCCTTCGCCGAGGCATGGAACAAGCGCGCGACCATCTACTACATGCTCGACCAGCACGACCTGTCGATAAAAGACTGCGAAGAGGTTCTCAAGCGTGTGCCCAACCATTTCGGCGCCCTGTCGGGGTATTCGCAGATGCTGGCCGAAAAAGATCAGCCCGAGCGGGCCCTGGAGCTACTAGAGCGCGCCTATCGTGTGAACCCAAACACGAGCGCTGAGCCCATGATCGACGGCCTGCGCCTGCGGATCGAGGCCAAGCGCAAGGCGTCGACCTGAGCCGCGGTCTTGGGTATTTCGCTGAGGGCACGAGAACGGGATTGCGCACTGGCCCGTGCCACTCAGATCACCAATTCAATCAGGAAGGGCCCGGTCCGGGCGATGCTGTGTGCCATCAGGTCCGCCACTTGGCCCAGCGTCGTGGCCTGTGCGGCTTCCACGCCCATAGCCTCGGCCAATTTCACCCAGCCGATCTCGGGATTGCTGAGGTCCAGCATGTTCATCGCCGTCGGCCCCGGGTTGGCGCCAACGCCCTGATATTCTCCGATCAAGATCTGGTATTTTCGGTTGGAGAGGATGATCGTCGTCACCGGCAGTTTTTCCCGTGCCTGAGTCCAAAGCCCCTGCACCGTGTACAAAGCCGAGCCATCTGCCTGTAGCGCGATGACGCGCCGTCCTCCGCCCCCGATCGCAGCCCCTGTCGCCAGCGGTACCCCGCAGCCGATGGCGCCGCCGGTGATCTGCAGCCAGTCATGCTTGGGCGAAGCGTGGGTGTGCGAAAAAAAGCCGCGGCCGTAGCTCACAGCCTCATCCACGATGATGGCGCCTTCCGGCATCAGCGCCGCAACGGTGCGGGCTAACCCCTCGGGCGTGGGTGAGCCGCGTTCGACCTGCGGGCGGGGGCCAGGATCGGGCATTTGCGCATGCGGGGCCTTGAGCTCCTCGGCCAGCGCTCGCAGCGCGGACTCCGCATCCTGCTCGGGCCGGGTCAGCTCGGTGATGGATGCGCCTTCGGGGTAGTGCTTCGACGGCAGCTTGGGATACGCGAAGAAGCCGATCGGTGCCTTGGCGCCGACCAGGATGATGTGTTCCACCGCCGCCAGATTCTTGATCGCCAATTCGGCGGAGTAGGGCACGCGCTCCAATTGCAGCCGACCCTGGCCACGCTGGAACTTCGCATTGGAGGTTTCGCCCAGCAGCCTGGCACCGGTCGCTAACGCAATTCGGTTGGCCTGGATTTGCGCCCCCTCGCTGGTGCCCATGGTCCCACCCAGCAGCACGAGTACATTGGTCTTGGAGCGCAGCACGCGCGCCGCATTGCGTACGGCCTGCATCTCGGCTTGGGGCACGCTGTACAGGGGCAGGGCATCGGCCACCACGCCGCCCTCATCCCAGCAGGTGTCAGAAGGCAGAATCAAGGTGGCGATCTGCCCGGGCGAGGTGCGTGCCGCGTGCACTGCAGTTGCGGCATCGGCGCCAACCTCGGAGGCCTTCGTACTGGTTCGAACCCAGTGCGAGACGCTACGGGCTAAGCCCTCGGTGTCGGCAGTCAGCGGCGCATCAAAGGGTCGGTGGTAGCTTGCTTGGTCACCCACGCAATTCACGATGCCGGAGCGGGCACGCCGGGCGTTGTGCAGGTTGGCCAGGCCATTGCCGAGGCCAGGGCCGCAATGCAGCAGTGTTGCCGCGGGCTTACCCGTCATGCGCCAATAGCCATCCGCAGCGCCAGTGACTACATTCTCTTGCAGGCCCAGCACGCAACGCATTCCGGGAATGCGGTCGAGCGCGGCAACGAAATGCATCTCGCTGGTGCCGGGGTTGGCAAAACACAGTTCCACGCCGCTATTGAGCAGGCTGTGCACAAGGCTTTCGGCACCATTCACACGAATTCCCCTAAAAGGCTTTCATTTTATCGACGGCGCCTTCGCGGTGATGGTCATTCACTGCAGAACATTTTTTAGGCGCTGAAAACTCTTTGTTCAATGTCTTATCAGCTCAAGCCGGGCCTGGGCTGAGTTCTTATAAGATGGGGGCAGACCGTGCCTGAGCTGGTCATGCCGGCAGATTTGGCATGCCCTGACACCAGCTTGGCAGCATACCGAGGAGTTTGTCGATGTCAGTGATAGAGAGCCAGCTTGACACGCTTGGCCAAGCTTTCGTGCGCAACCGCGATGACATGCTGGGAGCGCTGGCGCAGGTTCGTGCGGTCGAAGGTCGGGTGCGGGCCGCCGAGGCCGAGAAAAAACCCAGATTTCACAAGCGTGGCCAGCTGATGCCGCGCGAGCGCGTCAACCTGCTGCTCGACCGCGGCACACCGTTTCTGGAAATCTCCACTCTGGCCGGTTACCAGCAGCATGACGACAAAGACGGCTCGCTGGCCGGGGGCAACAGCATTTGCGGTATCGGCTATGTGTGCGGCGTGCGGGCCATGGTGACTGCCTCCAACAGCGCCATCAAGGGGGGCACGATCACGCCCTGGGGTCTGCGCAAAACCCTGCGCATGCAGGACATTGCCATGAAGCAAAAACTGCCCATCATCAGCCTGCTGGAATCGGGCGGCGCCAACCTGCTGTACCAGGCCGACATCTTCATTGACGGCGGTACCACCTTTGCCAACCAGGCCTTGTTGTCCGCAGCGGGTGTTCCGCAAATCACGGTGGTGCACGGCTCCAGCACCGCGGGCGGGGCCTATGTGCCGGGCCTGTCAGACTACACCATCATGGTGCGCAAAAACGCTAAGGTATTTTTGGCGGGTCCGCCGCTGCTCAAAGCGGCTACCGGAGAGATCGCCGAAGACGAGGCGCTCGGCGGCGCCGAAATGCATTCGCAGATCAGCGGTACCAGTGAGTTCCTGGCCGAAAGCGATGCCGACGGCATACGCCTAGCGCGCGAGATCCTGGCCAGCCTGGACTGGAACAAACACCGCCCGGCGTTGCCCCAAACAGCGGTGCGGCCACCGCTTTACAGCCCCGGGGAACTGTGCGGCGTGGTGCCGCTGGACTACCGCCAGCCCTATGATTGCCGCGAGGTGATTGCCCGCCTTGTGGACGGTAGCGAGTTTTTGGATTTCAAGACCGAATACGACAGCCACACGATTTGTGGCAGGGCCCATATCCACGGCATGGCGGTGGGTATTGTTGCCAACAACGGCCCCATCACAGCCAAGGGTGCGACCAAGGCCGCGCAGTTCATGCAGTTGTGCGACCAGGGGGATATTGCCTTGGTATTTTTGATGAACACAACCGGCTATATGGTGGGTACCGAGAGCGAGCAGGGTGGCATCGTCAAGCACGGCAGCAAAATGATCCAGGCGGTGGCCAATGTGCGGGTGCCCCGCATCACACTGGTGATAGGCGCATCCTTTGGCGCAGGTAATTACGGCATGTCGGGGCGAGGCTTTCGGCCTGACTTTATTTTCGCCTGGCCCAATGCGCGCACCGCCGTCATGGGCGGCGAGCAGGCGGCCAAGGTGCTGTCGATTGTCAACCGCGAAAAAATCATCAAGGAGGGGCGCCAACCTAGCGCCCAAGAGGAAAGCAAATTTGCTGCCATGGAAGCTGCGGTGATTGGTCAATTTGACCGCGAGTCGCAAGCCCTGGCCGGAACCGCCCGCCTGTATGACGACGGTCTGATCGATCCGCGTGATACACGCCGGGTGCTGGCCATGACCCTGTCGATTTGCCGTGAGGGTCGCACCCGGGTCTTGCAAGCCAACAGCTACGGCGTGGCCCGTTTTTGAGCTGCGGCCTCCTCGATTGCCCACACCTGTGCCCCCCAACCACGATGAATCGGCCGACCACCGCCGCGCCACCAGAGCCACCCCCGATGTTTGACAGGGTTTTGATTGCCAATCGGGGCGAGATTGCGGTGCGCATCATCCGGAGCTGCCAGAGCCTGGGCTACAGCACGGTGGCGGTGTATTCCGATGCCGACCGCGAGGCGCTGCATGTCAGCCTGGCCGATCAGGCGCTGTGTATCGGCCCCGGGCCGGCCGCGCAGTCTTACCTGGCCGGCGACAAGCTCATAGCGGCTGCCAAAGCCAGTGGTGCAGCAGCAATCCACCCTGGGTACGGATTTTTATCCGAGCGCTCAGATTTTGCGCAGGCGGTGCAGGGCGCCGGCCTGGTGTTTATCGGACCGGATTGGCAGGCTATTGAGGCCATGGGCAATAAAAGCAGCGCCAAAATACGCATGCTCGCTGCCGGTGTGCGCTGCGTGCCGGGCTACCAGGGCGATGCACAAAGTGATGCGAGCCTGCTGGCCGAGGCCATCAAGATCGGCCTGCCGGTGATGGTCAAAGCTGCAGCCGGCGGTGGTGGGCGCGGCATGCGGCTGGTGCAGGAAGCGGCTGATTTGCCGGCCGCCATCCAGTCGGCCCGCAGCGAATCGGTCAATGCCTTTGGCGATGGGCAGTTGTTGATCGAAAAAGCCGTGCTGCAGGCGCGGCATGTGGAGATCCAAGTGTTTGGCGACCGGCATGGCAATTTGGTGCACATCGGCGAGCGCGACTGCTCGGTGCAGAGGCGGCATCAAAAACTGGTGGAAGAGTCGCCCAGCCCGGCGGTCGACCAAGCCCTGCGTGCGCGCATGGGGGCAGCTGCAGTGGCCGCTGCCCGGGCGGTGGACTACGTGGGTGCGGGCACTGTGGAATTTTTGTTGGCGCGCGACGGCAGCTTTTATTTTCTTGAGATGAACACCCGCTTGCAGGTGGAGCATCCGGTGACAGAGGCTGTCTATGACCTCGACCTGGTGGCCTGGCAGTTGCGCGTGGCCCGAGGCGAGGTACTGCCGCTCAGCCAAGAGGCCATCAATGCCCGGCGCAGCGGCTGGGCCATGGAAGTGCGCTTGTGCACCGAAGACCCTGCCAACGATTTTTTACCCCAGACCGGCAGGCTGCTGGCTTGGCAGCCGCCACAGGGCAGGGGCATGCGTGTTGACCATGGCCTGCAGCCGGGTGACACAGTGCCGGTCTTTTATGACAGCATGCAAGCCAAGTTGATTGCAGCAGGCGAAACCCGTGAGGAGGCGCGGCGCAAACTGCTGCAGATGCTAGACCAAACCCTGCTGCTGGGCTTGCCCAGCAACCGCGACTACCTGCGCCAGATCATTGCTCACCCGGTGTTTGCGCAAGGCGATTTTTCAACCAGCTTTGTGACCGAGCACCTGAGCCCCGAAAGCTTTGCCGCCAGCCAAGTTCCCACGCCTTTGCACAGCGCGCTTGCCGCGCTGCTGCTGTACCGCAGCCAGGCGCTGGCCTTGCAGACCGATGCGGCGCTGGATGCTGAGCTGCTGGAGTGGCAAAGCTCGGCTCCCGCGCAGGTGCCGATGCTGCTGCAATGCGGCGAGCGCTCGATGCGGGTCAGTGTGAGCGCCCTTGGCGATGGCCACTACCTCACCGAACTTGAAGGGCAGGCACTGGACATCCAGATTCTCGAGCTGCAAGTCCCCACGGCTCGCTTCATGCATGCTGGCCTGGCAGCCAAGGCCAGCTACATGGTGGCGGGCAGCAGCGTGTATTTGTCCTATGGCGGCCAGACCCTGAGCTACGCCGACACCACCCTGTCTCCGGTCGCCAAGTCCGCGGCTTTGGGGGATGGGCGCATGCTCGCGCCCATGGACGGCAAGGTCTTGCGGGTGCTAGTCACAGCGGGCGAAAACGTCACCAAAGGGCAGGCGCTGGCGGTGCTCGAGGCCATGAAAATCGAGTTTGTTATCAGCAGCAGCGCGGACAGCCTGGTCACAGCGGTGAGCTGCCAGGCCGGCCAGCAAGTTCGCGCGCGTCAGCTGCTGATCAGCCTTGCGCCCGGCCAAAAGGAAGTAGCGGCAAGCCCATGAAGCTCTACCACAGTGTGGATGCGCGCTCGCTGCGCCCACTCTGGGCGCTGGAGGAAATGGGTTTGCCCTACGAGCTCGAAGTACTGCCTTTTCCGCCGCGTGTTTTGAAAAAAGACTTTCTGGCCCTCAACCCGCTTGGCACGATTCCCTACCTGATCGACGGCGATATCCGCATGACCGAATCGAGCGGCATCTGCCACTACCTCGTAGAGCGCTACGGCAAGCATCAGTTTGGCCTGCGCCCGGAACACCCCGAATACGGCAGTTACATCAACTGGTTGTTCCACAGCGACGCCACCCTCACATTCCCGCAAACCGTAGCGCTGCGCTACGGGCTGATGGAGCCGCCAGAACGCCGGTTACCGCAAGCGGTGGCGGATTACAAAAAATGGTATTTGGCGCGGCTGCGCCTGCTCAGCACTCATCTGCTGACCCGTAATTACCTGTGCGACGGGCGTTTCACGATTGCCGATATCTGCATCGGCTATGCGCTGTTTCTGGGTACCACCGCGGGGCTGGACTTGGGCGCGCAATATGCGCCGCAGGTGCAGCACTATCTGGCACGCCTGCTGAGCCGGCCGGCCCTGCTGCGCGCCCGTGCCCTGGGCGCCTGATGGCCTGGCTGGCTGAGCGCAAACCCTGGCACCTCAAAAGGATGATCGCATGAGTGATGTAGACCTGGCCGATACCGAATTGATGCTGGCCCAAGTGCGCCGCTTTGCGCAGACCGAGGTGGCACCTCATCTCGAAGCATGGGAGGCGGCCGGGGAGTTTCCGCGCAGCATATACCGGCGCTGGGCCGAACTCGGCTGGCTGGGGCTGGGTTACCCGCAGGAACTGGGTGGAATTCCCGCCCCCTGGATGTTTCGCAATGCATTTGCTGTGGCCATGGCCCGCTACACCGGCAGCGGTGGTTTGTTAGCGGGGCTGGGCAGCAACAGCATCGGCCTGCCGCCCATCATCAATCATGGCAGTCCGGCCTTGCAACGGGCCATTGTTCCGCCGGTGCTGGCGGGCGAAAAAATTGCCGCGCTGGGCATCAGCGAGCCCGGCGCTGGCTCGGACGTGGCGAGCCTGCGCAGCACCGCGCGGCGTGAGGGCGATCACTATGTGATCCAGGGTGAAAAAACCTTCATCACCTCGGGTATGCGCTTTGACTGGATCAGCCTGGCTGTGCGCACCGACCCGGCAATCAAAGGCGCAGGCGGCATCTCCATGCTGGCCGTGCCAGGGGATGCGCCCGGCCTGTCGCGCACCAGGCTGCACAAAATGGGTTGGCATTGCTCGGACACCGCCACCCTGCACTTTGACAATGTGCGTGTGCCCCTGGGCAATTTGTTGGGAGACGAAAACCAGGGCTTCAAAATCATCATGACCAACTTCAATGGTGAGCGCCTGGGCATGTCGGCTACTGCCGTGGGCATGGCCGAGGCCTGCTATGACGAAGCGCTGGCCTGGGCGCGTCAGCGTACAACTTTCGGTCAGCCACTCACCAGCCACCAGGCGGTGCGCCATAAACTGGTCGATATGCGCATGCGTATCGAAGCGAGCCGTGCCTGGCTAGACAAACTCTCGCTACAAGCCGACCAGCAACAGACTGGCCCGGCCTGGGTGGCCGAGGTCTGTATGCTGAAAAACCAGTCCACCCAGACCATGCAGTTTTGCGCCGACCAGGCGGTGCAGATTCTTGGCGGTATGGGCTACATGCGCGGCAGCGCCAGCGAACGCATCTACCGCGAAGTCAAGGTCATGACCATTGGCGGGGGCACCGAAGAAATCATGAAAGAACTGGCTGCGCGTCAGCTCGAACTCTAAAGCCCGAACCAGACCCACAAATCAGCAGCAGGCAGGAAAAAATATGCAAAAAGCCATACTCACCTGCGCCCTGACCGGCGTGTTGACCGACCCCCTGCTACACCCGGTGCCAGTCACCCCAAGGCAAATGGCGGCCGAGGCCAAGAGTGCCTATGACGCCGGCGCGACCATCATGCATGTACACCTGCGTTGCCAGCAAGAAGCCATGGGCCACTTGCCCTCCTGGGACCCGGATCTGGCGTGGGCAGTGACCCAGGCCATACGCGATGCCTGCCCCGGGGTCATCATCAACCTGAGCACCGGTGTGGTGGGTCTGGACATCGCAGGCCCACTGGCCTGTATCCGCCGCGTCAGGCCCGAGATTGCGGCCTGCAATGCGGGCACACTGAACTACCTCAAGATCCGCTCGGACGGCCGCTGGGCCTGGCCGCCCATGGTATTTGACAACCCTGTCGAGAAGGTGCGGGCTTTTCTGGAGGTGATGCATGAGACTGGCACCATGCCTGAGTTCGAATGCTTTGATGTCGGCATTGTTCGCTCGGTGGCAATGTTTAAAAAAGCCGGCATGACCGATCACTTGGATTACAACTTTGTCATGGGCGTGGACTCTGGTATGCCCGCCGATGCCGAATTACTGGCCTGGTTACACCGGCAAATCGAGCCTGATGTCACTTGGCAAAGCACTCTGATTGGGCGCCAGGACATCTGGCCGGTGCATCAGGCCACGGCCGATCTCGGCGGCATGCTGCGCACTGGCCTGGAGGATACGTTTTACCTGCCTGACGGGTCCCGCGCCAGTGGCAACGGTGCGCTGATTGCTGCGCTGGCCGGCTGCGCCCGCGCTGCCGGGCGCGATGTCGCATCCCCTGCCGAAGCCCGTGCCTGCCTGGGGCTGCGCGCAGCGGCCTGAAGTACCAGCCAAAATCAAACTGTTTGCGGAGCCAACATGCAATTTACCCACGAACACCGCGAAGTCCAAAAAAGTCTCAAACGCTTGATAGACCAAGAGATCAACCCCCATGTGGACGAGTGGGAGGAGGCCGGTATTTTTCCGGCCCATGAAGTATTCAAAAAACTTGGCAGCCTGGGCCTGCTGGGCCTGACCAAACCCGAGGCCTACGGTGGCGCGGGTCTGGATTACAGCTACAGCCTGGCTATGGCCGAGACCCTGGGCCATATCCATTGCGGCGGCGTTCCCATGGCCATCGGTGTGCAGACCGATATGTGCACGCCAGCGCTGGCTCGCTTTGGCAGCCCCGAGTTGTGCCAAGAGTTTCTCGCCCCGGCTGTTGCGGGCGATATGGTGGGCTGTATCGGTGTGTCCGAACCCGGCGCCGGCAGCGATGTATCGGCTATCAAAAGCCAGGCCCGCAAGGACGGTGATGACTACCTCATCAGCGGCCAGAAAATGTGGATCACCAACAGCTTGCAGGCCGACTGGATGTGCATGCTGGTGAACACCGGCGAAGGCCCGGCGCACCGGAACAAAAGCCTGGTGATGGTGCCCATGCGCCAAGGCCGCGGCGGGCAGCTGACCAAGGGAATTGAGGTGGCGAAAAAAATCCGCAAGATCGGGATGAACAGCAGCGACACCGGCCTGATTTACTTCGACCAGGTGCGCGTGCCACAACGTAACCGCATTGGCGCAGAGGGCCAGGGCTTTGTCTACCAGATGCAGCAGTTCCAGGAGGAGCGCCTGTGGGCGGCGGCCAGCACCTTGCAAGGGCTCAACAACTGCATCCAAGACACCATAGGCTGGGCGCAGGAGCGCCGGTTGTTTGGTGCTACCTTGGCAGACCAGCAATGGGTGCAGTTCAAACTCGCCGAGATGAAAACCGAGGTGGAAGCCCTGCGGGCCCTGACCTACCGCGCCTGCGAGCTGTATGTTCAGGGGCAGGACGTCACCGAGTTAGCCAGCATGGCCAAACTGATGGCCGGACGCCTCAACCGCAGCGTGCCCGATGGTTGCCTGCAGTTTTGGGGTGGCATGGGCTATGCGTGGGAGAGCCGAATCGCGCGCGCTTACCGCGATGGTCGCCTGGCTTCGATTGGCGGTGGCGCAGACGAGGTCATGCTGGGCATTCTGTCCAAAATCATGGGCATTGCAAAAAGAAAGCCAGCACCCGACTAACCCGGGTGCTGGGCCTGGTGTGCTTCTATTCTGGCCTGGACCAGGTCGCGGTTTTTAATCGCGTTCGGGTCGCCTTTTTTGGCGGCCATGGTGTACCACCGCAGCGCTTGGGCATCGTCTGCCTCAACCCCCTGCCCTTGATCGAACATAAAGCCCAGGTTGGACAAGGCAGCGGCATGGTCTTGAGCCGCAGCCAACTTGTACCAGCGCATGGCCTCTGGGTAGTTTTGTGCGACACCGCGGCCGTTAGCGTACATAAAGCCCATTTTGGTTTGTGCATCGGCGCTGCCTTTGGTAGCGGCTGCTTGGTACCAACGCAGCGCTTCGTGGTAGTCTAGTTTGACCCCCTGTTCATGCTCATACATCACGCCGATGTTGTACTGCGCAGCATGGTGCCCACGCGCGGCTGCCAAGTGATACCAATGCAGGGCCTGTGCAAAGTCCTGCTTGATGCCGCGCCCATGCTCGTACATGACGCCAAGCTTGTTGTGCGCATCAAAATGTCCCAGCTCGGCTGCTGCCCGATACCAGGTGAAGGCCTCCATATCGTCTTGTTCAACCCCCTGGTGGTGTTCATACATGAAAGCAATGCCATATTTCGCATCTGCATGGTTTTGGGCCGCAGAGAGTTTGTACCAGCGCATCCCTTCTTGAAAGTCTTGTTTAACACCATGACCACAGTTGTGCATGAGGCCCAGGCGGTATTGCGCGGCAGCGTGGCCATGGTCGGCTGCCAGCTTGTAGTAATGCAGCGCTTGGACAAAGTCTTCGCTGGCGCCTTGTCCTTTTTCGAACATCAGGCCGAGATTGAACTGTGAGATCACATTCCCTTGTGCTGCTGAGAGTTTGTAGCAGCGCATCGCCTCGGCGTCGTTTTTTGCTACGCCCTGTCCCTTCTGGTACATCACACCCAGGTTGTATTGCGCCTCGGCCTCTCCCTTTGCCGCAGCATCTCGACCTCTGATGAACTCGGCTTCAATAGCCAAAGCAATGTCGTGTTGCTGCTTGAGTAGTTCTTCCATTCTGGACATGGCTGATTCCTGTGCGTTGGTCAATAACGGTACCCTGGCGTGAATGATAGTCTGACACGGCCATGCCTTGCGACATACCGTGTGACGAAGACCCTTGGATGCTGCCTGGCTGGGCCAGGCCAGCAGGGTGTTACTGCATTTTGATGTTGGCTTGCTTGATCAATTTGCCAAAGCGCTCAAACTCCTGCCGGTTGAGTTGGCTGAATTGTTCAACGCTCAGATTACCAGGCTCGCCGCCCAAGCCCCTGAGTTTTGCCTGCACATCGGGCAGCTTGATGATGCGTGCAAGCTCTGATTGGAGCCGGGAGACCACCTCTGGCGGCGTGCCTGCAGTCACAAAGACACCGTACCAGGTGCTCATGTCGGAGCCGCTGACGCCGGCTTCGGTCAAGGTGGGGACATTGGGCAATTCAGCGCTTCTTTGTGGCGTGGTGACTGCCAGGGCTTTGAATTTACCGGCCTTAATTTGGCCCATGGCCGAAGAGGTGGTGTCAAACATGATTTGAACATTGCCGGCAATGATGTCCAGATGCGCTTGCGCGCTGCCTTTGTAGGGTATGTGCACACTTTTGACGCCAGCGGCGATGTCAAACCCCTCGCCCGCTATGTGTTGCGTGCTGCCAATCCCCGACGATGCGTACTTGAAGTCTTCCGGTTTGGCCTTCATCAGGGCCACGAGTTCCTTCACGGTATTGGCTGGGACATTGGCGCCAACCACCAGCACATTGGGCACCGTGACCACCAGGCCGATTGGGGTGAGGTCTTTCATGGGATCAAAGGACAGCTTGATCAAATGCGGGGCAATCGCCTGCCCGGTGTTGGTGGCCACCAGCAGGGTGTAGCCATCGGCTTGCGCTTTGGCGGTTAATTCGGCGGCAATGGTGTTCGAGGCCCCGGGTTTGTTTTCAACAACGAATGTGCCCTTAAAAGACTCGGCCATTTTTTCAGCCAGCATGCGCGCAATGATGTCAGTGCCGCCACCGGCACCGGCGCCAACCATAAGCCGCACAGGCTTGCTCGGGTAAGTGGACTGGGCGTGGGCCGGCATGGCAATGCTGATGCAGGCGGCGAACAGAAAAGCAATGGTTTTCTTCATGATGTCTCCGTGTGATGTTGAGGGAGTTAAGCGGTTTTTGATTGGCGATGGTGCAAGCCCATTCGGCAGGCCAGTTCGAAGGCATTGAACATGGCCTGCGGATTGGCTTGCTTGGTTCCGACGATGTCATAGGCGGTGCCGTGGGCTGGCGTGGTGATTGGTATTGGCAGGCCGCCATGCACCGTGACGCCCTTCTCAAAGCCCATCAGCTTCATGGCAATTTGGCCCTGGTCGTGGTACATGGTGACCACGCCGTCGTAGCCCCCTTCCTTGCGGATTGCGCGCACAAAGGCGGTATCGGCAGGGAAGGGTCCGTCTGCTGGGTAGCCAGCGGCTACGGCCAGTTGCACACCGGGCGCAATTACTGAGATCTCTTCATCGCCGTAGTTGCCGTTGTCGCCGTTGTGCGGGTTGAGCCCGCACACCGCTATTCGTGGTTGCGATTTGCCAGCGGCTTTGAGCGCATTTGAAATCATCCTGATGGCATCGCAGACCTTGCTGCTTGACAGGCCTTGGCTGACCTCTTTGAGAGGCACATGCGAGGTGACCCGCGCAGTCCAGAGGTTCTGCAGAACATTGAGTTCACCGCAAACGCCCTGGTAGTTTAAAAACTCGGCAAACCAGCGCAGTTCGTCCTCTTGGTGCATACCGCCCAAGCGCAGGGCGCTTTTGTTCAAGGGGGCAAAGCAAAAGGCATCCGCTTTGCCATCGGCGACGAGTTGCGCGCCCTCGGCCAGTGCGTCGAGCATGTAGCGACCGTTGCGGGCAGTAGCAATGCCGGGCTCGAATGCTGGCGCATCAATGCCGGACCATGGGTGCCAGCGCACATCTGCGGTGGCACGAATCGCTGCCTGCTGGCCAATCAACAGGATGCTGGCGCTTGGCCTGAGCGCTGGCTGGTCGAGTAATTTCTGCACCAATTCAGCGCCAATTCCGGCAGGGTCGCCGGTAAACAATGCAATGGTTGCTTGGGTCAAGTTTGCTCCATCAATCAGTAACCTGTAATTACAGATTGTAGCAAACCTGGCCCACTACAATGGCCCGTATTCGCGCCAGCCACAGGAACTCCATGCCCTCCAACGACCCCATCGCCAGAACTTCCCTGCACCTTGAGGTCACCACCCGCCTGCGCAATTTGATTGTTGAAGCAAAATTAAAACCAGGTGAGCGGGTGCTGGAGCTTGAAATCAGCCGGGAACTGGGCGTCTCCCGTACGCCAATTCGGGAAGCGCTCAAAGTGCTGGCCTCTGAGGGCTTGGTAGATTTGTTGCCCCTGCGCGGCGCGGTGGTCAAGACATTCAGCCCCAAAGATGCTGCCGATATGCTCGAAGTCATGGCCGTGCTAGAGAGTTTTGCTGCACAAAAAGCCTGCAAGGCAGAACAAAAAAAGATCGATCGCGTGCTGTCCATGCACGAAAAAATGAAGCTCCTCTATGACAAGGGCAAGCGTTCTGAGTACTTCGAGTTGAACCAGAAAATCCATGATGCGCTGATCGATATGGCGCAGAACGATTCTTTGGCCATGGTTCACAAAACTCTCAGCAAACGCATGCGCAGTTTGCGATACAGCGGCAACAGCACGCCAGAAAACTGGCGTGGGGCCTTGGATGATCACGAACAAATCGCTGCAGCACTTGAGCAAAAAGACGTCAAGAAGCTTCAAAAAGCGATTCAAGTGCATTTTGAAAATACCATCAAAAGGGTTGCACCCACTTGAGCTTGGCCACTATGATCCAGCCTTGGTGCCCCGCCTTACCTGACTGCTCATGCCACCTGGTCTCAACCCAACACTTGTCGAATTCCGCGAGCTCAGCTTTGGCTATGGTGAGCAGGCGTTGTTGCAATCCACATCCTTTTGCATACCCAGGGGCAAGGTAACCGCTCTGATTGGGCCAATGGGCGCCGGCAAGACAAGCGTCCTGCGCTTGATGGGTGGCGAACACCGGGCCTGGTCAGGGCAAATGCTGTTTGATGGTGAGGATATAGGCCCCATGGACCAAGCGCAACTCTATGCGGTCAGGCGTCGCATGGGGGTTTTGTTCCAGTTTGCTGCCCTGTTCGCTGACATCAGCGTTTTTGACAACGTGGCCTTCCCCTTGCGCGAACATACCGATCTGCCCGAGGCGCTGATCCGCAACATTGTTTTGATGAAACTCAATGCGGTGGGCCTGCGAAACGCCCGTGACCTGATGCCCAGCGAAGTCTCGGGGGGTATGGCCAAGCGCATCGGAATAGCCCGTGCAATCGCGCTAGACCCTGAATTCTTGATGTACGACGAGCCATTTACCGGACTCGATCCAATTTCAGTCATGGTCATCGCAGGTCTGATCCGGCAACTCAATGATGCCATGGGTTTGACCAGCATTTTTGCGTCCCATGAAATCAAGCAGACCCTGAAAATTGCCGATCATGTGCTTATCCTTGACCAAGGGAAGTTGGTGTTTCAAGGCTCGGTGGCTCAAGCCCACCAAAGCACTGATCCGCTGGTGTACCAATACATCAACCAACGCCCCGACGGCCCGGTGCGCTTCAATCACCCGGCTGTGGGTATTGAGCAGGATTTTGGATCGCAGTCAGGGCAAAAAGACAAGGCGACGGCGCCCGGCTGAGGAGGCTGGTTTACTGCCGTGCAAGCCCCGGTGTTAGCGCCAGTGTTCAACGCCCGAGCATCGTCATAGCCATCGCCATCGCTACCCAGGTCTGCCAGGCCACGTCGGCCAGGCAGCAGAGCACCAGGGAAGCAGGACATCAAAGCCGTTTATTCCAGCAGCATGTGTGCGCCGCGCTCGCCGATCATGATGCTTGCCGCATTGGTGTTGGCGGATACCACTTTGGGCATCACCGATGCGTCGATCACACGCAAGCCCTCGACACCACGCACACGCAGCTGCGGGTCGACCACCGCAGCTTGGTCTGC
>BJGT01000008.1 GCA_014190675.1 Comamonadaceae bacterium
CCGTGGTGGTTGAAAACCGGGCTGGAGCGGGTGGTCTGGTGGGCACAGAGTATGTCTCGAAGCAGGTCGCTGACGGCTACACCCTGTTGGTGAGCCATGCCTCGGTGCATGTGTATGCCGCAGCCACCCCCGATGGCCACTTCAAATTCCCCCACCTGTGGCCACCCAAACTCCTCCAGGCAGGACGGCCAAATTATCGGTGTTTGGGATGGTCTGGGAGTGGGCACCTCGCTTGACGGGTTGCCCCATCTTTTTTTGGTTTCAATTTCAACGGCTGTTTGGCAAGCGAAGCGCGTCAGGCCGTTAGGCATCGGCCGAGGAGCGGTGGGCAGGCCACGAACCCCGTAGGGGCTGTCCACAGGCTCGTCCTGTGGGCAGGTGGCTTGTCCACGGCGGACGGGTGTGCGGGGCCATGCGCGGCGCTCAGGTGGCCAAGGTGATCTTTGCTGCGGCCTCCTTCATCCGGTAGCTCTTGCCCTCGAACTCCAGCAGTGCAGAGCGATGCATTAGCCGATCCAAAATGGTCGTGCTCATTGTGTTGTCGCCCAGGTATTTCCCCCAGTCCTGGACCACCCGGTTCGATGTGACCACGATGGAGCGGCGCAGCTTGTAGCGGCGGTGCACCACGGTTTGCAGCAGTTCGGCGCTGGCATCGGTGATGCGCCGGGCAAGGAATATGTCGTCGAGGACCAGCAGGTCAGGCTCCAGCAGGTCCTTGAGGCGTTTGCCCTGCTCATGCGGGCTTGCCAGGCTGAACTGCGCAAACGTGCTGTCGGCCTCCACGTAGCGTACGTCGTAGCCCTGCAGCGTGGCCTGGTATGCCAGGGCCTTGGCGATGTGGCTTTTGCCCGTGCCGGGCTTGCCGATGATCATCGGGTTGACCCCCTCGGCGATGAATTTGAGGGTGTGCAACTCGAAGCACGCCTGGCGTGGCACCGTGGGGTTGAAGCGCCAATCGAAGTCGTGCAGCGTTGCACGCTCATCGAGACCGGACTTTTGGTAGCGCCGCTCGCTGAGGCGGGAGCGACGCCGGTCGAGTTCGTCTTGCAGGATCAGGGAGAAGGTCTCCAGGAATGGCTGCTGGGCGGCCTGGGCCTGCAGGATGCGGGTATCGAGCGTGGCTCGCACGCCCGACAGGCGCAACTCACGCAGCGCGCGTTCAATGTCGTTCATGTTCATGGTCATCAAAGTTCCTGGGGTTTGGGGGTCGGCAGTTGGGCGCTTTGCTGCGCGCCCAGGGTGAACAGATCGGCGTAGTCGCCTCCCTGGCGGATCAGCGGGTGGCTCTGGGTCAGGGGCGACGCGATTTGTATGGGCGCGTCCAGCAATAGCAGGGCATCGCTGAGCAGTCGCTCGGCCAACGTCTTGACCAGGCTGTAGCTGTACACCCCCTGCGCCATGGCCTGCTCGCACGCGCTGTCGACCAAGCGCCGAGGGCATTTGCGTGCCAGCCCCACGATGCCCCACAGCGCGCGCTGAGCCACGCGTCCCTCGCGCTCGAACAAGGTCTGGCACAGCTTGTGGGCGGCCGGCCCGATCGCTTTGGCCTGGCTCAGAATGCGCTGCGTCTCGCGCGAGGGGTTGAAGACGCGCTCCTCCATGGGAAGCACCACGGTGCCTGGCCTGACGGCGCGCTCATGGGTGCGCACCAGCGCCTGGGTCTTGAGGTCGCGGATCTCCAGGCGATGCTCGAACAGGCGCACCAGCACCAGGGTGCCGATGGCGGCGGGTCGGGCGGCGTAGCTGCAGTGATCGACCCGGATGCAGGTGTCGTCATACACCGTGCGCTGCTCCTCGGTGAAATACTGCATGCCCACCAGCGGCAAGGGCAGCAGGTGAGGTCGTTCCTCCTGAAACATGGCCTCGACCTGGCGCCGAGCGCTGCCGTGGATCCGTGGTGCGGCCCACTTGGTTTCCCAGTGCTCCAGGTACTCGTTTTGCTCGGCGATGGATTCGAAGCGCCGCCCCTTCAGCGCTGTGGCCTGCGTGTGTCCGATGGCGT
Organism: Comamonadaceae bacterium; assembly: GCA_014190675.1. Lineage (GTDB taxonomy): Bacteria > Pseudomonadota > Gammaproteobacteria > Burkholderiales > Burkholderiaceae_C > Rhodoferax. Next base: position 2,003 of record BJGT01000008.1, read on the forward strand.
TCTCCACCGTGCCCTTGCGGTTGGGGTCGCGCACCCGAGCGGGGTCGGCCACTACCCCGTAATGGGCCAGCATGGCGGCATACACCGCGTTGAGCTCTGGCTCGTACAGGTCGGGCTTGATGACGCCTTCCTTGAGGTTGTCCAGAACCACGTAGCGGCAGGCGCCGCCGAAATAGCGCCATGCCTCCTCGTGCAGGCGCGCCCAGGCCTGCTGGCCGGACTTCCACACCACGCGGCGAAAGCTGCGCCGCGAATAACGCAGCGTCATCACAAACAGGCGCGGCTTGCGGTAGCGCTCGGTGCCAGGAACACGGGTAGGCGCGCCCTCGCCATAGTCAACCTGCGCCTCTTCACCGGCAGCAAACTCTAACCGGTCAAATTGCTCAGGCTCACGCCGACGCAGCCCTCCGGCAAAGCGCTTGACGCTGTTGTAGGCACCGGTAAACCCGTGCTTGTCCACCAGGTCTTGGTAGATGGCCATGAAGTTGCGTTTGAGCCGCAACTGCCCCTCGATGAAGGTGCGGTGGGGTTCGCAGGCCGATACCGTTGGCCCAACAACAGCGACAGCCGGTGGCCGGGGCGGGGGAGTTTGGGACTCAGAGCCGGTGGCCACCCCGGGGGAGTTTGAGCGCTCGGCGGCAAGGCGCTGTCCATACGCGCGGATGGTCTTTCGATCAATCCGCGTTACCCGCTCAATCTGTCGGTGGCTCGTGCCAGCCCCCAGCAGTGTCAATATCGTCGTTTGTAGATGTGGTTTCAAGACGTTCAATCCAGTTTCCCCTCTTATGTGAGGGGGTTGAAGGTAACGTCCTGCCTGGTACTGGCCGAGGCGGCGAAACGGCGGGAATCAACCCATCGTCACACCCCGCTCGGGGTGGGGGAGTTTGAGGTGGCCACAGGTGGGGGAATTTGGGTGGCCATCGGGGCTTACGCCTCACTTCACCCCAGTGAGGCTTTTTTGTTTGGTCTCTATACCTGCGCTATACCGCTACCAATCCGTGTTTTGTACCGGGTTGCCAGCTGTTGATGGTTGCCCAGTCTTCGTGTCGTGGGGGCTGCCTAGTGCGCCCGTGAGCCTGACTCACGAGATGGTATGCCGCGACAGGTGTATTATTTGGTCTCATTGGAGGATGACATGAAACGCCTACTCCTCACCGCATTAGTCCTCCTAGCCAGTGGCGCGACGGTTGACTGAATCATGACGTTGCAAGCCTGCGCCCGCGCCATCTACTGGCGCGCCAAACCTGGGCAATTGGATGCCTACTCTGCCTACCTGAACCAACACGTTGAGCCCGTCGATGAGGAGGCACGCCGCCAGGGCGCCCTGCGCAGTTTCATGACACTGGTAGACCGCACGCCAGACGCCCCCTGGACCCACATGCGCCTGTTCGTCTTTGACAGCTATCAAAGTCGCAGCAGCATGCTCACAGCCCTGGCTGCAGCCGCTAACACCGTTACGCCTGACCCCCAGCAACGCGCCGAGCGTGCGGTCCACGCGGCGACCCTGCGTGACCGGGTGGGCGAGGCAGATTTTGACCTGCAGGGACCTCTGCACGCCGCATGAACCTGCGGTAACCTGCCCAAACAAGCGGTAGTCGGCAAAAAAAGCCAACCGTGAAATAGGTTCTATTGATGGCGCTGATTAAACCAAAATTTCGCGGAAAAGCAGTGCTTTTCAGAACGGAAAGACTATGTTGTGTGAGCTTACTTACCTTTTGGTCGAGAGGAATGCTCCCACACCTCAGGCGTCGTCGCCACGAGCTCCTTGATATTTGTCCATGTCCGCGCACCAGGCACTGTCGTCTTGCCCTGCAAAGCCGACTTTGCGAATTCGACGGTACGGGCGCGCAGGTAAGTCAGCTCCTGTTCCGGCCACGTCTCGATGGAGTGCGGGCCACGCGATACAACAATTTCCTTCAAACCTCGCACGCGGTCATAGGCTGCGACCGTGCCTTCAAGACTTTCGGCGCGGTCCCACAAACCTTTACCAAAGAAGACTGCAGGCCACTTGTTCATGCTCGCCAACACGGCGGAGTTAGGATAGAAGGCGACGTAGTTCTCTGCCACCATGCCACCCAAGAAAAGATTGCGGTCAGCGAGGTCTGGTGAATCGGGCAGATAGCCGGGCCCACTCACGAACGACGCATAGAGAATTGCACCCTTGATATTGGGAAACTCCTTTGGCGGCGTGCAGGTGACAGCAACCAGATCGTAGGTGCACGCGCCTGAGTAGTTTTTTGCCATCGCCCAGCCCGTAGCCATCGAGCCACGCGAGTAGCCAAGCAGCAACAACGGAATCTGCCGTGCCTTCTGTCCTGCCATCAGCTTGCCGCCCGCTGAAGAACCTTCAAGCACCTGTCCGCTCGGCGTCAACATGCGCATGCCGCGTCCCGACTCCATTTGGTCTAGCACGCGGAAAATATCTTCACTTTGCTCTAGTGTGTTGGTGTCGCTGAAGCCGCCCGACAGGCCCTCGCCGCGACGGTCGTAGGCCAGTACGTCAAAGCCAGCCTGGTTCAGCGCGTAAAGGGTGTCGCGCCAGCCGCGCATGCCGAAACCTTCTGTGGTCTTGTTCGGATAACGCACCTCGGTCGCGCGGCGGGTGGCCGGGTCAATTGTCACAGCCACATCCTCCGGGTGGCGGATGGCGGTGAGCTGGCTACCACCGCCTGCGCTCATGATGACTAGCGCTCGGGCCTTGCCGCCTTTGCCGTCGTCCACACCCGTGCCTTCGGCGTACCAGCCGCGCAGCTTGATGTCGTCCTGCATGTTGAGCTTGAGCCGCTCAAGCGGATCGCGCGGCACGGTGAATTCCACCACATGGGTGCGGCCGTGGGCTTCGGCCACTGCCTCATGGTAGGGCGCCTTGGCAAAGAAGCCGGGACGGCGAATGTCACGCAGGTCGACCACGCCGTCGGAGTCGATCTTGCCTATCGGGTCCACCGTGCCGGTAACGCGGGTCGAGCGCTCCTTGTTGGGCGGCAGCCAGCGCAGCATCTGGGCGTTGATGCGCTTGAAGCAGGCCTCATCAGCCTTGCAGGCCGCCCAGCGGGCCTTGAGCTTGGCGTCGGTGAACTCGTCCACGTAATAGTCGCCGCTGTAGCCAGCAGTCGGCTGGCTTGCGGTGAGAAGTAGCGGCACACAGACGGTTGCGCCACTAGGTTGCTGCAGCAGGTAGCCCGGTAGTTCGGCATTGCGGTCGGTGCCGACCCAGGCCTTGCATTCGGTAGGTGGCGAGACGCGGGCTACGTGGGGCGAGGGCGGCAGCACGCTACAGGATGCTAAGGCTAGGGCGCTGGCCGCGGCCACCAGGGTGCTTAAAGGGTGGGTCATGAAGGAGTCCGGGTTTGTTGAGATGGCTGGCTTCAATTGCGACACAGGCGCTCGGCCATGGCCGTGGCTTCGGCCGAGGCGGTTACTGATGGCAGCACAGGGGTGGTGCTGGCCTGGGCGACCAAGCGCTGGGCGTCGGCCGGCAACAGCATGCGGCGCACCACTTCGCGAGATGCTACTTTCTGCACCGTGCACACGTAGCCCTGCTGGTTGCCATAGCGCTCTTCTAGCGACAGGCGCGGGTCACCAATGGCTTGGCGTTCTGCCTGCGTTCGGGCAAACGCAATATAGCCACCCGTGAGTCCGCCGCCACACGGCTGGCCCTGAAAGAAGCCGCTGCGTGTCACATTCCAGCCGGTGTAGGTGCCCAACGGAGCCTGGTGCAGCACCGACGCTATACCTGCTGTTTCGTTGCCATCGGCGTTCAGCTTGGGCATCAGCGCGGGCAGGGTCTGGCGGATCGCGGGAGGCCACTGACTGAGCACGCCTGCGAAGTCATTGGCTTTGAGCATGCTGCCGTAGTCATAGTCCATCAGGCCCACAGCCATCCCGTCGGGTGGCGGTGCCTTAGGAATGGCGGGCCAGCCCATGGCGGCGGCGTTGTTGGGCACCAGGTCGCCCGCGGCCAGCAGCGGGTAGCCGCTCGGCGGGGGCTCGGTGCCTTGGGTCACCCACTGCAGCAGGGCTTGCTGCAGCGCAGCCATGGTTTCTTTTTGAGGGTTGGGGTTCTTCGCCAGCACGCAGCTGGAAATGGCCACTGGCGAGGGGCTGAAGCCGCCCACGTCGTCACCGCCGTGAGTGGTTCCGGGAAAGTAGTAGCGCCGCACGTCGGACGGTAGCGGCAGGTCGGCCTTGCCGTCGGTGCCAGTGAGGGCAACCGTCATCAGGCGTGCGTTGAATTCGGCGGCACCAAAGGTCTCGAAGATCTTGGGGCAGGTGTTGCTGGCGCGGCAGCGGTCCAGCATGCTGGCTGTTGCTCGGCCCCGCGCGGCATCTTGGTAGGGCGTCCACCACAGCACGCCTTCTCCGCCGGGCTCGTAAAGTGTGCCGGAGCCGCTGGGCATACCAAAGCGCACATTCACGGCGGTAAGCCGGCCCGCGATGTGCGGGTTGGCGCCGTCAAACACGATGCGCTTCGCCTCGTCCTGGTTAAAGCCCTGCAGCAGAAAAGTCTTAAGCGCGTTGCCCGACTGCGATGTTCCGTGGCCCAGCGCGTGCTTTATACGCGCTGCCACCGGGTTGGCGGTGCCGGCGTCGTCAGTTGCTGCGTATCGGAAGAACGAGGCCACGTCGCGAATAGCGGCCAGCCCGATGCCCAGCACCAGCGGGTCTTTAGCAAGGTAGGTCAGCTCGTATAGCAGGGCCGGGTCAAAGCCGGCTTTCAGGCAAAGCATGCGCGGGTTCGGCGTGCCGGGAAAGGGCGTCTTGCTGCAGTCGGCAAAGGCCCACTCGCCGGCTGGCACAGTTTGAACGCCCGTTGTTTCGCCCGAACGCTTTTCGGCCTTCTTGGTGATGAGCCGAGCCTGTGTGGTCTCCAGCGACGCAGCGTCATAGGGAATGGCGTTGGCCAGCATGGCCAGTGTGCGCGAGGTGGTGCCGGCTGGCACGTCTGCCAGGCGAGCCATCACTGTGCCGGTGATGGTTGAGCCATCTGCGTTGCGAGCCACCGGCACCTGCACCGTGAAGTTGCTGGCTGTGGGAGCGATATCGCCCTGCCAGCCGTTCACCAGCGTCACATGGCCCTGAGGCGTGATGGAAGGAAAGGTGCTTATGAGGCCGGCGCGGTTGACCAGCTCGTACCACAGAACGCCGCTGGCCCGGGCCATGTCCAACGGCTTGGACAGCTGGAAGGTGCTGGTGTACTCCACCAGGCCCGCCGCGTTGCGAGGCGCTAGCTGCAGGTCGGTGATCACCGCGTTGCCTGGCGCGGCGGGGTCCAGCACGCCGAAGGCCCGGCCGCGCAGCACCTCGTAGTCACTGCCGTCGGCCAGACGTTCGATCTTGTCAATAACTATGCGGGCCACACGCGCCTGTGTGGCGGGGCTCGCCAGCAGCAGGACTGCAGCCAGGCAGGGCAGGGCGAAAAGTTGGCGCACTGTGTCTCCTAAAAGGGCTTTAATTAGTGATTCGTTTGACTTATCCCGCACTCTCGTTGAAATTATAGAAACCACTTGACCTGTGCCAACAGATAAAGCGTTAGGACCTTTTACAGCCCTACGAGCAATCAGGTCCCAGAGCTTGGACCGTGGTGGGGCGTCCAGAGCACTTGGTCCCTATGGTCAGCAGGTTTTGACCACTTCACGTGGCTTTTACAGGTAGCCATGAACCATACGTCGAAAACCTGCAAACGAAAAAACTTTTTTCAATTGCTTGGCTTAGGGCCGTGGTGGTGTTGCCGGGGTTGGCTATACGTTACAAAACCCTGTACCAGTGGCTACATAGTGGCTACGAGCACCCCAAACAAAAAAGCCCCGCTCTTGTGAAGCGAGGCTAAGTTGTTGTTTTATATGGGGTGGCTGATGGGGCTCGAACCCACGACAACAGGAATCACAATCCTGGACTCTACCAACTGAGCTACAGCCACCGCGGACCGAAATTATATCTTCAGTCGGGCTGGGCAAATTTCTAATTCACTGCGCTCAGCGGTGTGCCACCGGGGCTACCAGCAGGCTTGGGCGCGCGCATTTCCACCTTGAAGCGATCCTTCAGCAGGGCGTAATAGGCTTGGCCTTCAGCGGCTGTCCACCACTGGGTGTACTGTCCCCGGTCCTGTTTGGCAGCAGCCTCAAGAGGCGCCGGGCGTGCCGTGACTTTGTTGACCCGCAGCACCGCATAGCCAGAGGCGCCAAGGTCAATGCCAAGAAATTGCGGCAACGCAGTAGCATCGGCGCGCAGCGCTGCCTTGAGTACGGCAGGTGGAATGTTTTGCGCCTGGTCGCGCGAGACGGTAACCGCTGCCGGCATGACAGAGGCGTCTGCCCCGGCCTTCCAGGCTGCCAGCTTGTCTGCGCCGTCTTTTTTGGCCAGCTCTGCCGCACGGCTCGCCACCACGCGATCGCGAACCAGCGACTTGACATCGGCCAGCGGCAGCGTGCGCGCTGGCGTGTGCTGAACAACCCGCGCGGCGGCCAGTTGATTAGGGCCGATCTCGACCGCTTCGGTGTTGCGTTTTTTGTCGATGGCGTCTGATGCAAAAACAGCGTTCAGAAATTTGGGGTTAGCCAACACGCCCTTGGCAGCAGGTGCCGCTTGGCGCCCCAAACCGGCAACCGTCTTGATCTCGAGCTTGAGCTTTTCTGCCACCGGCTTGAGGCTGTCTGACTGCTCGTACACGCCGTTGGTAAAGGCCTCAGCGCTCTCAGCAAACTTGCGCTGGGCCTGCTGTGTTTTAAGTTCGGTCTCGATGCCAGCGCGTAACTCGTCAAAGCTGCGCTGCTTGGGGATTTTCACGTCGGTGAGTTTGATGATGTGATAGCCAAAGTCTGTTTCCACAACCTCGCTGAGATCGCCTTTTTTCATGGCGAATACCGCATCCTCAAAGGGCTTGACCATGGCGCCCCGGGCAAAGTAGTCCAAATCGCCGCCGCTTGTGGCAGAGCCGGTGTCTTGCGAATTTTTCTTGGCCAACTCGCCAAAGCCTTCGGGAGCTTTGCGCGCCAGCAACAGCAACTCATCGGCCCGGGCCCGGGCTGCTTTTCGCTCCGCCGCCGGTGCGTCTTTGGCGGCATTGATCAGAATATGGCTGGCGCGGCGTTCTTCGTTGCCACTGAGCCGCACCAGGTTTTGTTCGTAATAGGATTTCAAATCAGCATCGCTGATGACGATTGCTTTTTTGACTGCCTCGAGGTCGAGAACCAGGTACTCAATGCTGGCCTGTTCAGGAGCCTGAAAAAAGGTCGGGTTGGCCTTATAAAAGGCCTCCAGGTCGGCTTCTGACGGGTTGACTTTGGCTGCAAATTCTGCGCTGGACAAAATCACGAACTGCACCTCCCGGCGCTCGAAAAAAGCATTCAAGGCCACGTCGGCCAGCGCAGCCGAGGTGGCGCCGGTGCCGGTAACGATTGCCTCAACCTGGCGCACCGACAGGTCTTGCCGAACCCTCGCCTCAAAGCCTTCGGGGGTGAGGCCCTGGCTTGCCACGAGTTGGCGGTAACGCTCCATGTCCAGCGAGCCGTCTGCCCGACGCAAAGCTGCGATGGTGGGGTTTTCTTGCAAATCACGCGCCAGTCGGGTGTCGCTGGTGGTCAGTTTAAGGGTGTCTGCTGCTTTTGCCAGCACCCTCTCGCGCACCAAACGCTCCAGGGTGGCATAGCGGGCCTCGGGCGAATCAAGCAACTTGGGGTCCAGGTTGGGCATGGCCGCTCGCAGCCGGTCGGTCTCTGACTTATGGGCAAAATCCCAGTCGCCCTGTGTGACCGCCTGCCCACCTACTAAGGCCATCGCCTCACCTTTGTCACGCAGTTTGGCGTAGCCGTCAATACCAAACAACACAAACGAAGGGATGATGAGCAGGAACATCACACCCATCATGATCTTCGTGTGCTGGCGGACAAATTCAAACATGCACTCAGTCTCCAATCAATACGCATAGGAGGCGAACCAACTGTTCGCCTTGGCCAGGGTGGTGGGTGCTGACGGGCTCGAACCGCCGACCTACGCCTTGTAAGGGCGCCGCTCTACCAACTGAGCTAAGCACCCCACCTTAACCGGCTGTCAGTTCAAGGCATCTTTGAATGCCTTGCCCGGACGAAACTTGGGGACCTTGGATGACGCGATTTTAATCGCGGCGCCAGTGCTGAGATTTCGGCCGACACGGGGGGCCCGATCGCCCACCAGGAAGCTGCCAAAGCCCACCAGGGACACCGTGCCCCCTGCCTTGAGTGTCAGAGTTACCGCGCCAAGGGCAGCCTCCAGGGCTCTTGCCGCCGACGCTTTGCTGATGTCGGCCTGCTGGGCAATGTGTTCGATCATTTCTGCCTTGTTCACTCGGCACCTCAAAAATTAACTGGCAACAACAAGGACCGCTATCCGACAGACTGGCTGCAAGCAGCGAAAAAAATCCCGGCAAACAACACAGGGGTCAAAGTCTGGGGAGCCGGATTCTAAGCGGGATCAGATGTGGATTAGGTCGCCGCTGACTGATTTGATGCAGTTCAAAGCGCTGCGGCAATCGCCCGACCAAGGTCTGAGGTGCCAGCATTGCCACCCAAGTCGGCCGTTCGGGGCGTGCCGCTACCGGGTTGCAAAACGGCCTCAATGGCGGCCAGGATAGCGTCATGGGCCGGCCGGTAGCCCAAAAAGTCAAGCATCATCGCGCCGCACCAGATTTGGCCGATCGGGTTGGCGATACCCTGGCCAGCGATGTCGGGCGCCGAGCCGTGCACAGGCTCGAACAGCGACGGGAACAGCCGCTCGGGATTGAGGTTGGCGCTGGGGGCAATGCCGATGGTGCCGGTGCAGGCCGGCCCCAGGTCGCTGAGGATGTCGCCAAATAGGTTGCTGGCAACCACCACATCAAAGAAATCAGGCCGCTGTACAAAATGGGCCGTCAGGATGTCGATATGAAATTTATCGAGCCTGATATCCGGGTAGCGCTTGGCCATCTCCACCACCCGCTCGTCCCAATAAGGCATGGTGATGGCGATGCCGTTTGATTTGGTGGCGCTGGTGAGGTGCTTTTTCGGACGGGATTGAGCCAGCTCGAAGGCAAACTTCAAGACTCGGTCGACGCCAACACGGGACATCACGGTCTCTTGCATGACGATCTCGCGCTCGGTGCCAGGGTACATGCGCCCGCCAATGCTGGAGTATTCGCCCTCGGTGTTCTCACGCACGATGTACATGTCGATCTCGCCAGGCGCACGGGCACTGCCATCACGCCGAACCACTGGGGCAATGATGCCCGGCATCAGCCGTGCCGGTCGCAAATTGACGTACTGATCAAATTCACGCCTGAACAAAAGCAAAGAGCCCCACAGGGAGACATGGTCGGGGATTTTTTCGGGCCAGCCGACTGCGCCAAAATAGATCGCGTCATGGCTGCCGATCTGATCTTTCCAGTTGTCTGGCAGCATTTTTCCGTGGCGCTCGCAGTAATCCCAGCTGGAAAAATCAAAGTGGTCAAAGTGCAGTTCAATGCCAAATTTTCTGGCGGCGGCATCCAGCACCCGCAAGCCCTCGGGCATCACCTCTTTGCCGATACCGTCGCCAGCAATGACGGCGATTCTTTTTGCGCTCATTGAGTCTCCTTGTTGGTCTGAGAAGCCGCAGTTTGGGTCTTTGCTTGATGCACCACCAAGGCGACGCCCAAGACGCTCAAGCCCGTGCCGACCAAAGTGATGACTGTAATTGTTTCATTAAACAAAAACCAGGCCAAGAGCGCCGTGCTGGGCGGCACCAGGTACATCAGGCTTGCCACCGAAGTCGCGGCACCACGCTCAATGAGCAGGTAGAGCAAAGAGCTACCACCCAAGGTTAGGGCCAGCACTGACCAGGCCATGGCCCACAACAGTTCTGGCTCCCAGGCAATCGCCGCGGGCTCCAGCAGCGCCAGCGGCAAGGTGACCACCAGGGCGGCAGCCAGTTGAACCAGGTTAGCACTTCTGACATCGCAGGGCTGGATGAATTTTTTTTGGTAAAGGGTGCCCGCCGTGATGCTCAGCAGTGCGCCAACCGCCAAGCCGGTGTTAAGCCAATTAGCCTCACCCCCTGGGCCGAATTTGGTCGACACAACCAGCAACAGGCCAGCGAAACCAAGGCCCAGGCCAAGCCATTGCCGCGCCGCAACAGCGCCACCGCTGGCCGACAGGCAGATGGCGGTAAGCACCGGTTGTAGCCCGATGATGAGCGCCGACAGACCAGCACCCATGCCGGCCTTGACCGCAGCCCAGACGCCGCCGAGGTAGCAAGCGTGCATCAAAATTCCGGTGACAGACAAATGCATCCACTGGCTTTTACGCCCAGGCCAGGCCACGCGTGCCAGCAGGATCCAGGGCAAAAAACACAGGATCGACAGGGCATAGCGCAGGGCCAAAAAGCTCATCGGCGGCGCGTGGGGCATGCCATAGCGCGCCACGATGAAGCCGGTGCTCCAAATCAAGACAAAAACCACCGGCATGGCCTGAATCAGGCTGATTGCAGGGGGCCGACTCAACGGACCCGCGCCCGAATTTCTGGCAGCGCTTTTTTCAGGTAGTAGGCCATTGACCAGACTGTCATGAAGGCAGCAATCCAGATCAGCCAGGTACCCCACAGCCGGGTGTCGACCATGCCAAACAGCACCCCGTCAAATAGCAAAAAAGGAATTGCCACCATTTGCAGCAGTGTTTTGAGCTTGCCGGCCCGGTGCACTGCCACACTGCGGGAGGCTCCGATTTGGGCCATCCACTCGCGCAGCGCTGAAATCGCGATCTCACGCCCGATGATGATGAGTGCCACAAAAACGTCAGCCCGGCGCAAATCAACCAGCACCAGCAAGCAGGCACAAATCAAAAATTTGTCAGCCACAGGATCGAGAAAAGCGCCGAAAGCCGACACCTGATTGAGCTTGCGCGCCAGGTAACCATCGAGCCAGTCGGTGGCAGCGAAGACCACAAACAGCACTGTGGCCAACAGGTTTTGGCTGGCCGGCAGAATAGGCAAATAAAACACCCCGACAACCAAGGGAATGGCCACGATACGCGCCCATGTCATGAGGGTCGGAATGGTTAAAAACATGGTCGGATTGTGGCATGCCGCCTCAGCGGCAGCGGGCGGGGGCTATCAATGCAGGGCTCGGTAAATGGCCTCGGCCAGCTCGCGGGAAATGCCCTCAACTGTGGCAATGTCGTCGGCACTGGCCTGCGCCACACCGCGCACGCCACCAAAGCGCTGCAACAGGCTGGCGCGGCGGCGCGGGCCGACCCCTGGTATGTCTTCGAGTTTGCCGCCATCCAAGCGCACCTTGGCACGCTGGGCTCGCATACCGGTGATGGCAAAGCGGTGCGCTTCGTCGCGGATCTGCGCCACCAGCATCAGCGCGGCCGAGTCTTTGCCCAAATACACTTTTTCGCGGCCGTCGGCAAACACCAGTTCTTCCAGACCGACCTTGCGCCCCTGGCCTTTTTCCACGCCGATGATCAGCCCAAGGTCGAGCCCGAGTTGTTCAAATACCTCTCTCGCCATGGTCACCTGGCCTTTGCCGCCGTCAACCAGCACCAGATCGGGCAGGCGGGCGGTCCCCGGTCGGCCAGCCCCGGTTTTTTGCGCCTCTTGCAAGGCCTGAGCGATTGCGCTGTAGCGTCGCAGCAGCACTTGGCGCATGGCAGCATAGTCGTCGCCCGGGGTGATGCCCTCGATGCGATAGCGCCGGTACTGGGCGCTTTGCATTTTGTGCTGCTGGAAGACCACGCAAGACCCCTGGGTGGCTTCGCCAGCGGTGTGCGAAATATCAAAACATTCAATGCGCAGCTCATCAAGATTGTCCAGCCCCAAATCAAGCGCATCGGCCAGGGCCCGGCTGCGGGCCTGTTGCGAGCCCTCTTCGGCCAGCAGGCGGGCGAGTTGCAAACCGGCATTGGTTTGGGCCATGTCCAACCAGGCACGCCGCTGTTCGCGCGGTTGGTGTACCGCCGATACCCTGAAACCAGCCTGGCTTGACAGGGCTCGGAGCAATGGTTTGCCGATCGGGTCACTGACGATCAGCGAGGCGGGTATCGGCTGGCTGAGGTAGTGCTGCGCCACAAAGGCCTCCAGGATTTTGCATTCAGGGCTCGCCACGCCATCGCCCTGCCCTTCAACACCCTCCTGCTCATCGGGCAGGCTCAATGACACCGCGTCATCAACGTGCACAGGAAAATAAGGCCTGTCACCCAAATGCCGGCCACCGCGCACCATCGCCAGGTTGACGCAGGCACGCCCACCACTGACCTTGACGGCCAGGATATCGACATCTCGGTCAGACACGTTGTCCACCGATTGCTGGTGCAAGACATTGGACAGCGCCGCGACCTGGTTGCGCAACTCTGCTGCCTGCTCAAACTCAAGCCGCTCGGCGTGCGCAAGCATGCTGGCCTCAAGCCCCTGCATCACCTGCTGAGCGTCGCCGCGTAAAAAGCGCTCGGCATTGGCCTGGTCCTGCGCATAGGCTGCCGGGGCGATATGGCCCACGCAGGGTGCCGAGCAGCGTTTGATCTCATACAGCAGACAGGGCCGGGAGCGGTTGTTGAAGACCGCGTCTTCGCAGGTGCGCAGCCGGAATACCTTTTGCATCAACAAAATCGCTTCTTTGACCGCCCAGGCGCTGGGGTAGGGGCCGAAATAATGGTGCTTTTTTTCTACCGCACCACGGTAATAGGACACCCGGGGAAATTGGCCTGCAGCGCCAGCCGATGTACCCAGACCAGACAGCTTGAGATAAGGGTAGCTCTTGTCATCGCGGAACAAAATGTTGTAGCGCGGGTTGAGGGTCTTGATCAGGTTGTTTTCAAGCAGCAGGGCCTCAGCCTCGGAGCGCACCACCGTGGTCTGCATGCGGGCAATCTTGCTCACCATATGCCCGATGCGGGTGGCGCCATGGTTTTTTTGAAAATAATTGGCAACCCGTTTGCGCAAATTGATCGCCTTGCCGACATACAACACCCCGTCCTGGCTGTCAAAGTAGCGGTACACCCCCGGCAATGTCGGCAGGCTTGCCACTTGCCGCAGCAACTCTTCGCGCAGCAGCAGAATTGCCTGGGCTGCTTCTGGCTCGTTGGGGGTGGACTCGGGGGCGGCCGTCATAGGTGGCTATTGTGGACAATCCCAAGGGTGAAAAAAGCGCAACTCTGGGACATTTTTTGCCGGGTGATCGACAACTACGGCGATATCGGGGTCTGCTGGCGACTGTCGGCAGACTTGGCGCGGCGCGGCGAACTGGTGCGGCTGTGGGTGGATGACGCTAGCGCATTGCAATGGATGGCACCACAGCCCCTACCCGGCATACAGCACTTTTCATGGTCGCAGTCCATGCTGCCCACCGCCCTGCCCCCGGCTGACATCCTGATCGAGGCATTTGGCTGCGAGATTACGCCTGAATACATTCAACACCGGGTCAACCTCGTCGGGGCCGTGCCACCAGTCTGGCTCAACCTGGAGTACCTGAGCGCAGAGGGCTTTGTGGCGCGCAACCACGGCCTGCCCTCACCCGTGATGAGAGGTCCGGGGCGTGGCCTGATCAAATATTTCTATTACCCCGGGTTCACCGCAGCCAGTGGCGGCCTGCTGCGCGAGACTGATCTGGCCGAGCGCCAGCAAGCATTTGAGCGGGAACCCTGGCTACGCCAACTGGGCCTGCGGGCGCCGGGCGAGCAATTGCTGTCGATGTTCTGCTACGAACCGGCCGCCCTGGGCGACCTGCTCAGCCGCTTGGCCCAGGGCACAGTAAAAACCCGAATGCTGGTCACCTGCGGACGCGCCAGCGCTGCTGTGGCAGGCGCTGTGGCCGACAAAAACAGGGCTCAGCCGGACTGGAACCGGGCTGGCAGGCTAGGGATTGCTTATCTTCCGGCTTTGAGTCAAACCGATTACGACCATCTTTTATGGGCCTGCGATCTGAATTTCGTCAGGGGCGAGGACTCGCTGGTGCGGGCCATTTGGGCGGGCAAACCGCTGGTCTGGCAAATTTATCAGCAAAGCGATGGGGCTCACGAAGTCAAATTACAGGCTTTTTTAGATCAGATCGAGGCGCCAGCCTCGCTCCGACAATTCCATAGCGTCTGGAACAGCGCAAGCAGCGCGCGGCGTGTAGAACTGCCCATGTTGGCTTTGGCCGAATGGCAAACCAGCGTTTTAGCGGCGCGCAGGGCCCTGCTCGAACTCGATGACTTGACCAGCCAACTGCTGCGGTTTGTGTCAAAAAGCCATTAAACTCAAGGGCTTTGCGGAACCGAGGCGGCCCAGTGTTCGCCTGCTGCCGCACCTGCCGTCAAACAGCGGCCTATTCACACTCAACTCTCTCTTATGAAAATTGCTCAAGAAATTCGCGCTGGCAACGTCATCATGCATGGCAAAGACCCGATGGTGGTTCTTAAGACTGAATACAGCCGAGGCGGGCGTAACTCGGCCACCGTGCGCATGAAACTCAAGAGCCTGCTGAACAACTTTGGCACTGAAGTGGTGTTCAAGGCCGACGACAAAATGGATCAAATCGTACTGGACAAAAAAGAGTGCACATATTCCTACTTTGCCGAGCCCATGTATGTTTGCATGGACACCGAGTACAACCAGTACGAGGTTGAAGCAGAAAATATGGGTGATTCGCTGAGCTATCTGGAAGACGGCATGTCGCTTGAGGTGGTGTTTTATGACGGCAAGGCGATTTCCGTGGAAATGCCAACCAGTGTGGTACGCGAGATCACCTGGACCGAGCCAGCGGTCAAGGGCGACACCTCGGGAAAGGTGCTCAAGCCAGCAAAAATCTCCACCGGTTTCGAAATCGGGGTGCCGATCTTTGTGGCCCAGGGAGACAAGGTAGAGATAGATACGCGCACCGGCGAGTACCGCAAACGGGTGTAGGCTTCAATCTCCAGTACCACGACGCTCGGCAAGCGCACTGGGCGTCGTGTGGGCAGACGGTCGCAGCAGCCAAGCCGGCCTGGCCCCTGCGCCCACGGCCAGGCCCACCGACCAAAAAACCACAGACACGCCAACTACGGCGCCCACCGAGCCAAACAGCAGTGGCATCAGCACGCTGGACGCATTGATCGCCATCAAGCGCAGGCCCAAAGCTTCGCCCTGCCGGTGCTCAGGGGTAATTTGGTGCAGCGTACTCATGATCATGGGCTGCACTGAACCCAAAGCCAGGCCGAGCACCACCGAGCAGACCCCCATGCCCAGGGGCGTGTGCATGGCCGGATAGACAGCAAACATCAGGGCAGTGACAAGCATTGCGCCAGAAACCACCACATGCTCGCGCAAGCGGGCTGCAAATACCGGCATGGCCAGGCGGACCAGCGCTGCGGCAACGGCAAATGAGCCCAAAATGGTCCCGATCACCGAGGCGCTGAAGCCGCGCTCATACCCGATCACTGGCACCACAAAGGTATGGACGTCCCAGCAAGACGAGAGGCACCAGTTGACCAGCATCAAGCGGCGCATGGGCACTTCTTTCATCAAGTCCCAGGCCCTGCCAGCTTGTGCCAGTCGTGGCCCGCCGGACGCCGGGTTTTGACCAACAGAGCGCACCAGTAGCCAGGACCCCAGGGGCAACAGCGCCAACAACAAAAAAGCTGCCTGGTAGCCCTGGGTATCTCCTGGCGCCGTGCCGGCATAGTCAATCAACAAGCCGGCGCTAAACGGGCCCACAAAATTTGATGCTGCAGGCCCGATTGAGAGCCAACTGAACACTTTTTTGAGTTCGGTCGCCCCCTCGGCAGCGCGCCCAACATGGCGTTGTAAAGCAATCGAGGCTGCGCCAGTGGCGCCACCCGTCACGAGTGCGCTCAGGCAGAGCAATGGAAAAACAGGGAACACCACCACCAGCCCAACGCCAATAACCGAGACCACAACCGCCCAGCCAACCGGGCGCCTGAGCCCGTGGCGATCGGCAAACCGGCCAGCCGGTAACGCCAGAAACACCTGGGTCAAGGAAAAAAGCGCTAGCAAAATTCCGACCGCCAGCGGGCTGAAGCCCTGGCGCAAAGCCAGCAAGGGCGCTGCCATTCGGGTGCCGGCCATACAGGCGTGCAAACAGACATGGCCAGCCACCAAACGGGCCAAAAGCTCAGGCCGCATCAGGCTCCTGATCAAAGTCCTTGTCGGCCGGAATCAGCGCTTGCGCCTGCAGATCAGGCAGCGCTTCGACTTTTTTCAAGGCCCGTCCCATGGCGCGGCTGCGGGTCTCGGCGCCATCGATGGTCTTGAGCACGGTCTCGGTTTGGGACTTGACCTTGGCCAGCACATCGCCAAACTTGCCAAATTCGGTTTTGACCGCACCCAGCACCTGCCATACCTCGCTGGAGCGTTTCTCCAGCGCCAGCGTCCGAAACCCCATCTGCAGCGAGCTGAGCATGGCCAGCAGCGTGGTCGGCCCAGCCAGGGTGATACGGTGGTCGCGCTGCAGGCTTTCCATCAGGCCGGGGCGGCGCAGCACCTCGGCGTACAGGCCCTCGGTTGGCAAAAACAGTATCGCAAAATCGGTGGTGTGGGGTGGCTCTATATATTTATCGGCAATGGAGCGCGCCTCCAGCCGGATGCGCGACTCCAGCGCCCTGCCCGCCACCTCGACACCCAGCGCGTCAGCGCGGCCCTGGGCATCCAGCAGACGTTCATAGTCTTCGTTCGGGAACTTGGCATCGATTGGAAGCCACAGGGGTTGGCCCTGCTCTGATTTGCCAGGGAGCTTGATGGCGAAGTCAACCATATTCTTGCTGCCGGGCCGGGTCGCCACCTGCGCCGCGTATTGGTCCACCACAAACACCTGCTCCAGCAGCCCGGCCAGCTGGGCTTCGCCAAAAATACCCCGCGTCTTGACGTTGGTGAGCAGGTGTTTGAGGTCACCCACGCCAGCGGCCAGTGTTTGCATCTCGCCCAAGCCCTTGTGCACCTGCTCCAGGCGGTCGGCCACCAGCTTGAAGCTTTCACCCAGGCGGGCCTCCAGCGTGGTCTGCAGCTTTTCATCGACAGTGGCCCGCATCTGGTCAAGCTTTTTCTCGTTGCCGTCCTGCAAAGCCGTGAGGCGCTGCTCGACCACCAGACGCACTTCACCGAGCTTGCGTTCGCTACCCTCTGCCACCAGGCGCAGCTGCTCGTTCAGGCCTTCGGCAAAGCGCTTGAGCGCCATGTCCTGAGCGTCGCGCGCCAGCACCAGCGAGGCCGCCTGCTGTTGCTGCGTGGCGCCGAGCTGGACCCGGAAGGAATCGATCTGCTCATTTTGGGTGCGCGCCACATCACCAGACTGACCCAGTAAGGCTTGTTGAAAGATCGCCAAACTCTGCATCAACTCGGCACGGCTGTCGCGGGCGCTGGTCTGCACTTCACTGCGCAGCTCCCGCTCAATGCGCTCCACAGCCGTAGTCAGGGCAACCAGAGCGTGCGAGAGTTTTTGCGGCTCGTCTGCCGAGCGCTCGCGCAGTGCCTGCCTGAGCACAATGAGCAACAGGCAGACAGTGATCAGGCTCGATGCCGGCACCAACCACAACAACCAGTCCGACATGCGAGCCCTTGCTAAACCTGCGGCAAGTCCGCCGCAGCGGCCTTGCCGGCGCCTTGCAGGACTTCAGGATTGAGTGGGGTTAGCGGCGCTTTCCCGGCAAAAAAAGCAAGCAGGTTGTCTGCCGCCAAGTTGGCCATAGCCAACCGCGTGGGGATGCTGGCGCTGGCAATATGCGGCGTCAAGACCACGTTGGGTATTTTCAAAAGATTGGGGTGAAGAGCCGGTTCGCCCTCAAACACGTCGAGCCCGGCAGCTGCAATAGTTTTGATTTGCAGGGCCTGGGCTAGCGCTGCATCATCCACGATACCACCGCGGGCTAGGTTAATCAGTGTTGCGCTGGGTTTCATCAAGGCCAGTTCAGGCGCCCCAATGGCATGGTGGGACGCGGCCGAATAGGGGAGCACCAACACCAAGTGGTCAGCCCTCTCGAGTAGTTCGGCCTTGCTGACATAGCGGGCCCGCAGTTCGGCTTCGACCTCGGGGGCGAGTTGAGAGCGGTTGTGGTAGATCACCTGCATGCCAAAACCATGGGCACCACGCCGCGCGATACCCTGGCCAATGCGCCCCATGCCCAGAATGCCCAGTGTGGCGCCATGGATGTCGGCACCAGCAAACAGGTCGTAGCTCCACTTGGTCCACAGACCGGCACGCAGGTAATGCTCGCTTTCGGTGATGCGCCGTGCGGTCGCCATCAACAGCGCAAAACCAAAGTCGGCGGTGGTTTCGGTCAGGACATCGGGCGCATTAGTGGCGAGAACGCCGGCCGCAGTCATGGCTGCCAGGTCAAAATTGTTGTAACCAACCGCCATGTTGGCGCAGATTTTGAGTGCCGGACAGGCGGCCAAAACCTGCTGGTCAATCGAATCTCCCCCAGTCGTGAAAACGCCCTGCATGCCAGCCAGACGCTGAGTCAGTATGGCCTTAGACCAAACTTCGTCCGCCTGGTTGGCATGGACCTCAAGATGTTGCGACAGGCGTGCGATAACCTCAGGGAAAACCGCACGCGCAATCAGGACTCGGGGCTTGGCTCGCATGGCTCAATGTGTCAAGTTGAACTGCACGATGTAGCAAAAGGCCCCAGCAAAATAGCCCAGCAGGGCGTACAGACTGATTTTTTTCATGTACCAAATAAAGTCAATTTTCTCCAAGCCCATCGCCGCGACACCTGCCGCTGAACCAATGATCAGGATAGAGCCGCCCGTGCCCGCGCAGTAGGCCATGAACTCCCACAAAAAACTGTCAGGCGGGTACTGGGTCAAGCTGTACATGCCCATTGACGCTGCCACCAGCGGCACGTTGTCGACCACCGCACTGACCAGGCCGATCAGCATCACGATCAGGTCTTGCCGACCCACGTGCTGATCTAGCCAAAGAGCGATGGTTTTCAAAATATGAGTGTGCTCAAGAGTTGCTACCGCCAGCAAAATTCCGATGAAAAAAGTGATGGAGCCCATGTCGATTCGCGACAGGGCATGGGCCAGCGTCAGGTGCTGTTTGTCATCGTCCTGTTTGTTGCGGTGGAGCAGGTCGCCCACCAGCCACAGCAGCCCAAGGCCCATCAAAATACCCATGTAAGGCGGCAAGTGGGTGATGGTTTTAAACACTGGCACGGCTATCAGAACGCCCAGGCCCAGCAGGAACATGGTGTTGCGCTCAAAGGATGTGGTCGGCGCCGTGTCGCTTGCACTCTGCACGCGTGCAGGGGGGAACACCGGTTTACCCCGCAAGACCCAGGCAATCACACACAGGGGCACCAGCATGTTCACCATAGACGCAATGAAAACCCCTTGGATGATGGCCATCGTGGTCACTTGGCCGCCAATCCACAACATGGTGGTCGTGACATCTCCAATCGGGGTCCAGGCACCGCCCGCATTGGCGGCAATGATGATGATGCCGGCGAAAAACAAGCGGTCTTCGCGCCGATCAAGTAATTTTTTCATCAGCGACACCATCACGATGGTCGTGGTGAGGTTGTCCAGAATCGAGCTGAGAAAAAAAGTTACAAAACCTACAAGCCACATCAGGCTGGAGAGTTGTGTGGTACGAATCCGCGAGGTGATGACCTCAAAGCCGTTGTGCGCATCGACCACCTCCACGATGGTCATGGCGCCAATCAGGAAGAAGACTATTTGAGCCGTCCCCATCAGGGACTCGCCGAGTTCGGAACTGACAAGCGCCGCATCCGCCGAGGCCATGGCATACACAGTCCATAGCAATCCCGCCCCAATCAGAGCCGAGGCCGATTTGTTGATTTTCAAGGGGTGCTCAAGGGCAATGGCCGCGTAGGCCAAGACGAAGATGATCACAATCGCGGTTAACACAGAAACATTCTCCTTGAAAGTGTAAAAAAATGCCCCTCGAGCCAAGGCTCAGGGAGCTTGCTCGATGTCAAACACCTGACGCAAGTAGGCCAGGTATTTCTCGTCATCGCACATATTTTTGCTTGGTGTGTCGGAAAGCTTAGCCACCGGCTGACCGTTGCAGCGGACCATCTTGATGACGATTTGAAGCGGTTCGTAGCCGAGGTCATTTGTCAGGTGGGTGCCTATCCCGAAGGCGAGTTGGCAGCGTCCCTTGAAGCGCTGGTAGAGCTCGATGGTGCGGGTGACGGTGAGGCCGTCACTGAAGATCAGGATCTTGGTGCGAGGATCGACCCGGTTTCGACTGTAGTGGGACAGCATTTTTTCACCCCATTCGAAGGGGTCGCCGCTGTCATGTCGGGCACCATCAAAAAGCTTGCAAAAATAGGGGTCGAAATCACGCAGGAATGCGCTCATGCCGTAAACATCGCTCAGCGCAATACCAAGGTCTCCCCGGTACTCTTTGGCCCAAGACTCAAAGGCATAGGTTTGGCTGTCTCGCAGCCTTGGCCCCAAGGCTTGGCAAGCCTGAAGGTACTCGTGGGCCATGGTGCCTAGCGGTACCAGGCCGAGCTTCATGGCGTAAAGCACATTGCTGGTTCCGGCCAATTGCCCTCCCGCGACAGACATTTCGCCGCTGCTCTGGCCGCTGCCCAAGCGTGCAGCGAGAACCCGCAGCACTTCTTCGTGCCAGGCCTTGGAAAAGCGCCGGCGGGTGCCGTAATCGGCGATCTTCAGGTCACTCAAGCCCTCGGCCTGCAGCTGGCCGATCTTCACATCGAGCCGACGCCGGCCTTCGAGCAAATCGGGCAATGGTTGGGTGTTACGAAAAAACACTTCGTTGACGATTGCCAGCACCGGAATTTCAAACAAAATCGTATGCAGCCAAGGTCCCTTGATCACGATGTCGATGTCGCCAGATGGCAGAGGCGACACCGTCACGCACTGTTCATTGAGCTTGAACAGCCCTAGAAAATCAACAAAATCGCTCTTTATAAAACGCATGGACCGCAGGTAGGCCAGTTCGGCATCCTGGAAATGCAAGCTGCACAAATGACGAATTTCGTCACGAATCTCAGACACATGAGCCGCCAACTGTCGACCAGCACGGCCGCTTTGGGGATCGATATCGAGGTTGCGGCACTTGAAACGATACTCAACCCGTGCGCCCGGAAACTGGTGCAACACCACCTGCATCATGGTGAACTTGTACAAGTCGGTGTCGAGCAAACTGGCAATGATCATCGGAGAGCACCCATGGTCATGCCAGCCATTGCGTGAAAGCTGCCACGGGCACTCGGGGCGTTTCGAAGCGGTTCACCACGGCGGTCTCGTCTGCATAGCCGAGAGCCATACCGCAGACCAGCATTTCATCGGCCCCAGCACCAATATGAGGCAAGATGATTTTTGAAAAACCATTCCAGGCAGCCTGCGGGCAGGTGTGCAGGCCCCGACCACGGGCGGCCAGCATCAGACTTTGCAAAAACATGCCGTAATCCACCAGCGAACCTTGGCCCATCACACGATCGACGGTGAACATCAGGCCAACCGGCGCATCAAAAAACCGGTAGTTGCGCTGGTGCTGCGCGTGCATTTTGTCTTTGTCAGCTTTGCCAATGCCAAGCAATCCGTACAAACCCCAGCCGTTTTCGCGCCGCCGGTCGATGTAGGGGCTGACCCATTTCTGCGGGTAGTAGTCGTAGGACTCCTGGTAATCCTTGGCAAGCGCAGGGTTGGCCCGAATGGCATCGTGGGCAGCACAAACCTTGTCGGCCAATTCGGCCTGGCTCGCACCCTGCAGTACATACACGCGCCAGGGTTGGGTATTGGTGCCAGAAGGCGCACGGCTGGCCAGTGCCAACAAGTCGTTCAGGGTTTCGCGAGACACAGCTTGGGCTGTGAAGGCTCGCACCGAGCGGCGCGACAGGATGGCCGCCTCGACCTCTGCACTGCTCATAAAAGTTTCTCCACAACACGCTTAACGGCCGGGGGCAGGGGAACCGGCCGGCGGCTATGCCGGTCAACGTAGACATGCACGAACTGCCCGCTTGCCGCGGTCATTGAAGCACCGACGGCAAACACGCCCAAGTTATAGCTCACGCTGCTCGACCCCAGGCGCGACAGGCGCATGCCGATTTCGACAGTTTGCGGGAAGGCCAGCGCCGAAAAAAAGTTGCAACTGCTTTGCACCACCAGGCCAATCGTGTCGCCCAGATGAATGTCGAGCGCGCCATGTTCAACCAAATGGGCGTTGACTGCGGTGTCGAACCAGTTGTAATAGACAACATTGTTGACATGGCCATAGGCATCGTTGTCAGACCAGCGTGTGCCCAGGGTGCGAAACACAAGGTAGCTGGCACGGCTTTGGGCTTGCGGGCGAACGCTTGTCGAATGGCTCATGGGCCTGATTTTGCCAGCCCCGCGGACGCCACCCCCAAGGCCTGCCAATGCTCGAAAGATTGTGCGGCGATACGCAGGGTGTTGAATTGCACCTGAACCGTATCCTCCAGTCGCAGCCCGTAGCCCCCGGCCATCACCACGGCCACCGGAACATGCCGTGACAAGCACCAGTCAAACACCCACCGGTCTCTGTGCTGCAATCCGTCAAACGTGAGTTTCAGGCGCCCCAGGCGGTCGCCCTCATGGGGGTCGGCACCCGCCAGGTAAATCACCAGTCCAGGGCTGAACTGCTGCTCCATCGAAGCCATGGCTTGCGCCAGTGCCAGCAGGTAGTCGGCGTCACCACAACCGTCTGGCAGGGCGACATCTAGGTTGCTACGCTCTTTGGAGAACGGGTAATTTCTGGCGCCGTGAATCGACAGGGTAAACACGCTGTCATCCGCAGCAAAAATCTGCGCTGTGCCATTACCTTGGTGAACATCCAGATCGACGACAGCCACGCGCAGGGGCGCCCGATGCCTGTTGGTCACACCCACACGAGCCACGGCGCCGCGGCCCCACTCAGCCTGCATCAAGCGGGTGGCCACCGCCACATCGTTGAAAACACAAAATCCGCCACCTCGGGCAGCAAAGGCATGGTGGGTACCCCCGGCCAGGTTGGCGCCAACCCCCTGCTGCAAGGCGCTGCGCGCCGCTGCTATCGTGGCACCAACCGACCGGCGCGATCGCTCAACCATTGCCGGGCTCCAGGGAAACCCGATCTCGCGCAGCATATGCGCTGCGAGCGAGCCGTCGATCACTGACTGAACATAAGCGGGCTCATGCGCTAAAGCCAGTTCACCGTCACTGGCGGACGGTGCGTCCAACAACTCAATCTGCGGCAAGTTTGCCAGCACCTGCTGTCGCAATTGCCGGTATTTGTCCATGGGGAAACGGTGGCCTATTGGCAGAGGCAGGACAAAGTGGTCCGAACAAAAAGCCTTCATGACGCGATTGTGTCGCAGGGCTTGAGCGCAGAGTTTTAGGTCACCGGCTCTAATTTGCTGCAACGCAACAAAAATCGCATGCGGCCATGCGGGAAAACCCTATAATCCCCGGCATGCTGCACTGCAACAAAAGCCCAGCAACGGTAATTTTACAGAGTAGCAAGCGTCCTGATTAATTTAACCTCTGGAGAAAATAATATGTTAACTGTTGACCAAGTGATGGCTTCTCACAAAGCTGGTGTTGAAACCCTGATGGGCCTCACATCTAAGGCCTTTGAGGGCATGGAAAAGATTGTTGAACTCAACCTGACTGCCTCCAAAGCGGCCCTGGCTGAGACAGGCGAGCATGCCAAAGCAGTGTTGAGCGTCAAGGACGCGCAGCAACTGATGGCACTGCAATCGGGCCTGTTCCAGCCCCTCGCTGAGAAGACGGCAGCCTACAGCCGCCACCTGTACGACATCGCTTCGAGTTCGAGCGCAGAGTTTGCCAAAACAGTCGAAGGACAGGCTGCCGCTGTGCAGAAGAACTTCATGGGGCTGGTCGATAACGCAGCCAAGAATGCACCTGCTGGCTCCGAGACCGCAGTGGCCGTCATGAAGAGCGCAGTCGCTGCTGCCAGCAACGCGCTCGAATCAGTTCAAAAAGCTGTCAAGCAGGCCACCGATGTTGCAGAGGCGAATTTCAACGCAGTCGCAGCCACAGCGGTCAACGCTGACAAGCCGGCCAGCAAAAAGCGCTGATTCAGCGAATGCACGCGCAAAATACCAAGAAATTTGGCCCTGATGATCTCAAAAATCAGTGTAAACCCTGATATGCTCAAGCCATTGAAAGCGTTTCAGCACTGTTAGTGCACCTAGTTGTCTCCTCGGGTCCTTTCGAAACCTCTGGGTTCAGGGATCCCTTAAGGGCCGATCGCAAGATCGGCCCTTTTTTTCTGGGAAGTGGCCTGTGTTGTGAAACATCAGGGAGCCGGCCGGCCAGGCTAGAGGGTTTTTGCCAGGATGCTGGCGCGCAATTGCGGCAGCAGGCGCTGCATGGCCTGCCGCCCCGCCTGTATGGAACGCTGGCGCGAGCTGAAATCCGAACTCGCCACAGCATTGAGTTCGGGTCGTACCACGATGTCGGCTTCACGCAACTCAAAATTGTTGATGCTCTTTCCCATGATGGAGAAGGTCTGCAGCAAAATCTGAAGGCTGTCATTCGCGGCGTTGGCCTCGGGGGCACTTGATATATCTACCGCAATAACCAAGCCAGCCCCCATTTGCAGCGCATAGCGCACTGGCACGGGAGACACCAGACCACCGTCAACATAGTCGCGCCCAGATATTCTCACCGGCTGAAACAAGGCAGGCACGGCACTGGACGCCCGCACAGCGGTGCCGATATCGCCCCGCCGAAACAGCACACCTGCACCACTGTTGAGGTCGGTTGCAACAATACCCAGGGGCATTGACAGGTTTTCAATGAGTTGACCGTTAACCTGCTTGCTGACATAGCGCGCGAGCGCCTCGCCACGCAACACCCCCCGGCTAAAAATTGGCAAGGTCCAGTCGGCGAAAGTGGATTCATCCATTGAATCTGCAATCTGCTGGAGTTGGGCGCCCGTCTTCCCGCTGGCCAACAAGGCCGCAACCAAGCTACCGGCCGACGTGCCAACAACCAGGTCAGCCCGGATACCGGCCTCCTCCAGAACCTGAATCACACCAACATGGGCGAAGCCGCGGGCTGCGCCACCCCCCAGAGCCAGGGCAATCCGGGGTGGCTTTTTGGGTAACACCACAGGCGGCGGCGGTTCCGGCGGGACGACCACCGGGGGGGGGCTGGCACAAGCAAACAGCAGCAGTGCAGCCGCAAGGGCTAGGAGGCGGGCTCTGAAGGGATTCATGGTTTGTTTCACTGCGTCAAAACGCGTGGCGGTAGATTTTGAGGAAAACATATGAATCGTACTGATAATGATTCTCGTTTGTGCTACACTCTTGTCTGCCCGATCTACAGAAACCGCCCTAAACCCACAATGCGCCAGCTATCACTCTACCTCGCTTTTGCCCTGTTTTGTCTGGGCACCGCAACAGCGGCTGAACCCATTCTGAATATTTACTCGGCCCGCCACTACCCCAGCGATGAAGCACTTTACGGCGACTTCACCAAACTCACCGGGATTCGGATCAACCGTGTCGATTCGGACGATGCTGGTATTCTCGCGCGCCTGAAGGCCGAGGGCACGGGTTCGCCGGCGGACCTTATTTTGCTGGTAGACGCATCGCGCCTGTGGAAGGGGGAGGTCGAGGGCATGTTTCAGCCGATCCAATCAACAATTCTTGACCAGGCGGTTCCGCCGCAATTGCGCAGCAAAGCAGGCAGCGACGGCAGTACAGCCTGGTTTGCATTCTCAACCCGAGCCCGCATTGTGGTGTATGACAAAACCACTGTTCAACGAACAGAGCTTGACACCTATGAGGCGCTGGCAGATCCAAAACACAAGGGAAGACTGTGCATCAGGTCTGGATCCCACCCCTACAACCTGTCGCTTTTTAGCGCCATGCTGGAACATCTTGGCGAAGCTAAAACCCAGCTTTGGCTCAAAGGTCTGGTCGACAACATGGCCCGTGCGCCCAAGGGCGGAGACACCGACCAGATCAGGTCGGTGGCGGCGGGCGAATGCGCCATAGCGGTAACCAACAGCTACTACCTGGCCCGCATCATGCGCTCTGACAAGGCGGAGGATAAGGCCATCATGGCCCGCCTGGGTGTGGTGTTTCCCAACCAGGCCAGCTGGGGCACCCACCTGAATATCGCCGGCGGTGCGGTCGCCAAAAATGCAAAAAACCCGGCCAATGCGATCAGGTTTTTAGAATACCTGGCCACTCCAGGGGCACAGGCCCATTTTGCCGACGGCAACAATGAGTGGCCGGTTGCCAAAGGCTTGCAAATTAACAACGAGGCACTGCAAGCCATGAGCGGCGGCAGTTTCAAGGCCGACGCTATTTCTATTTCGGCCATTGGCATGAACCAGATCAAGGTGCAGCAGTTGCTTGACCGGGTCGGGTTTCGCTAGTCCTGGTCCTGGCCCTTGCCCAATCGCCCAGAACAAGAATGGGCTGATGGCGGGAGCATCAACTTGTTGTTGCTTCCTGCGCTTCGGGCTTGGAACGGCCTTCTTTTTTAGACAGGGCTTGAATGTCCAGCAGGACCTCGGTCTTGCTTTCGTCCTTGTCGTCGAGGTCGACGGTCAAGCGGCCGCCATCGGTGAGCCGGCCGAAAAGCAGCTCGTCAGCCAAGGCGCGTCGTATGGTGTCCTGAATCAGACGCTGCATGGGCCGCGCGCCCATGAGTGGATCAAAGCCCTTCTTGGCCAAGTGCTTGCGCAGTTTGTCGGTGAAGGTGACCTCGACCTTTTTATCAGCCAGTTGCGACTCCAGTTGCAACAGAAACTTGTCGACCACACGCAAGATAACGACTTCATCAAGGGCTTTGAAGCTGACCACGGCATCTAGCCGGTTGCGAAACTCAGGCGTGAAGAGGCGTTTGATATCGGCCATCTCGTCCCCGGCCTGACGCGGGTTGGTGAACCCTATGGTGGCTTTATTCATAGTCTCGGCGCCGGCATTGGTGGTCATGACAATGATGACATTTCGGAAATCGGCCTTACGGCCATTATTGTCAGTGAGCGTTCCGTGGTCCATCACCTGCAAGAGCACATTGAAGATCGCCGGGTGTGCCTTTTCTATTTCATCAAGCAACAGCACTGAGTGTGGCTTTTTGGTGATGGCTTCGGTCAGCAGACCGCCCTGGTCAAAGCCGACATAGCCCGGAGGTGCGCCAATCAAACGGCTGACAGCGTGTTGCTCCATGTACTCGCTCATGTCAAAACGAAGCAGCTCAATGCCCATGATGTAGGCGAGTTGCTTAGCCGCTTCCGTCTTACCAACGCCCGTGGGTCCGCTGAACAGGAAAGAGCCTATTGGCTTGTCGCCCTTACCCAAGCCCGAGCGAGCCATTTTGACGGCCGAGGCCAACATATCTAGCGCCTTGTCTTGGCCGAAGACAACATTTTTCAGGTCGCGCTCCAGGGTTTTTAGCTTGCCGCGATCGTCATTGGAGACATTTGCCGGCGGAATACGCGCAATTTTGGCAACGATTTCCTCAACCTCGGTCTTACCTATGATTTTTTTTCGTTTTGAGGGCGCCAAGATCCGTTGCGCAGCACCCGCTTCGTCAATCACGTCGATGGCCTTGTCTGGAAGGTGACGATCATTGATATATTTGGCACTCAGGTCGGCCGCGGCCTGTAGGGCAGCTACCGCGTACTTGACATTGTGATGTTCCTCAAACCTGGACTTGAGCCCTTTGAGAATATCTACGGTCTGCTCAATCGTCGGCTCCACCACGTCCACCTTTTGAAAACGCCTGGAAAGCGCCGCGTCTTTCTCGAAAATACCCCGGTATTCGGTGAAGGTCGTGGCGCCAATGCACTTGAGCGCGCCAGAGCTCAGGCCAGGCTTGAGCAGGTTGGAGGCATCCAGCGTGCCGCCAGATGCAGCACCAGCGCCTATGAGGGTGTGGATTTCGTCAATGAACAAAATGGCATTCGGCTTGTCTTTAAGCGATTTCAAGACACCTTTGAGCCGCTGCTCGAAATCTCCACGGTACTTTGTTCCAGCCAGCAAGGCACCCATATCGAGCGAGTAAACCATGGAGTCTGCAAGAATTTCGGGCACATCCTTTTGGGTGATGCGCCATGCCAAGCCCTCGGCAATGGCCGTCTTGCCAACCCCCGCCTCGCCAACCAGCAGCGGGTTGTTTTTTCGCCGGCGACACAGAATTTGGATCACCCGCTCGACTTCGTACTCGCGACCAATCAAAGGATCTATCTTGCCATCGCGGGCTAGTTGGTTCAGGTTCTGGGTGTATTGCTCCAGGGGGGAGGCTTTTTCATTCTTTTCGGCCGCAGCTTCTTCGGACTCAGTCTGGGGCTCGCCAGATTTAACTGGCTCAGGCGGGTCATTCTTCTTGATCCCATGGGCAATGAAGTTGACCACATCGAGCCGGGTCACCCCCTGCTGGTGCAGGTAGTAAACGGCATGAGAGTCTTTTTCGCCAAAAATGGCCACTAGCACATTGGCTCCGGTGACCTCTTTCTTGCCGCTCCCGGTAGACTGCACATGCATGATAGCCCGCTGTATGACCCGCTGAAAACCAAGCGTTGGCTGGGTGTCAACGTCATCAGTGCCGGCCACCTGGGGCGTGTTGTCTTTGATGAAGTTGGCCAAGGACTTGCGGAGATCGTCGATGTTTGCCGAGCAAGCGCGCAAAACCTCTGCAGCGCTGGGGTTGTCGAGTAGGGCCTGCAACAGGTGCTCCACGGTGATGAATTCGTGCCGCTGCTGGCGCGCCTCGACAAATGCCATGTGGAGGCTGACTTCTAACTCTTGGGCAATCATGTGCTTTCCTTGTGCGCCGTGCTATGGTGAGTGACTGTAATCGGATTTTTGCTTCGGTGCCTAACAGCTGCGACCAATTGCCTAGAAATCAACTGGCTCGCTCAAGCATTTCAAAGGGTGACCCGATTTTGCCGCCGCGTCAAGCACCTGATCGACCTTGGTGGCGGCAACATCCCTGGAGTAAACACCGCACACTGCCTTGCCGTCGAGGTGTATTTTGAGCATGATTTGCGTTGCGGTTTCAAGGTCTTTGGCAAAAAACTCCTGAATCACGACCACCACGAACTCCATGGGCGTGTAGTCGTCGTTGAGCATCAACACTTGGTACATTTGCGGCGGCTTCGTCTTCTGGGTCCGCCGCTCAAGAACCACGGTACCAGAGCCATCTTGGTCAGGCTCGACCTGCGGCACTCGCTTAGGCAGTACGGGTGATTTTGTAACCATACACCATTCTATCCAGCACGAATGCGTTCTCTGAGCTCCGGTTTAGTACCAGGGCAATACCAAAAAGAAGCTGGGGCACAAAAAATCACGCGTACTGGTCAACCAAGCCGACAGGCCAGCCGTTGCAGACACACCTCCCGAACTCCAAGGAGGGAATTTTTGCAACAATGACTCTCCAAGGAAACTGACAATGAACAAACTTATCGCCGCCCTGATCTCTGGTCTCTTCGTGGTTGGCGCTTCCGCCCAAACCGCGGCACCCGCCGCGGCGCCGGCCAAAGCGGCAACTCCTGCTGCCGCGCCGGCCCCAGCCGCCGCACCTGCAGCTGCGGCGGCGCCAGCTGCTGCACCTGCTGCGGCCCCCAAGAAAGAAGAAGCAAAAGTAGATGCCAAGGCTGAAAAAGCAGCTGCCGCCAAGAAAGCCAAAGAAGAAAAGGCCGCCGCTGCCAAGAAGGCTAAAGAAGAAAAGGCCGCCGCTGCCAAGAAGGCTAAAGAGGAAAAAGCGGCCGCTAAAAAGGCTGCTGGCGATGCCAAGCCTGCGGCCAAAAAAGAAGAAGCTACCAAAAAGTAATTTTTGGCTCTCGTATAAAAAGCCCGCAGACTGCGGGCTTTTTTTGACTCTCGAAAGCATCAAAAATGATGCAAAATCATCTTATGAACTACATCGCAATCGCGATCAGCGCTTTGGGCCTCTTGCTCGGGCCGCTCGGCTACGCCCAGGACTTGCCACAGCTCGATCTGCCGCGCACCAAGCTGTCGGCCGGCATGCATCTGATAGATGCGCAGCTTGCCGCCACACCCGAGCAACGTTCCACCGGCTTGATGTTTCGCCGTGACATGCCGGCGTCAGAGGGTATGCTATTTGTGTTCGAACAGGCCAGTCAGCAGTGCTTCTGGATGAAAAACACCCTCTTGCCCCTGAGCGCGGCTTTTTTGGCCGATGACGGGCGGATCGTCAATTTGGTTGACATGAAGCCGCAAACCACCGATTCCCACTGCTCGGCTCAACCGGTACGCTATGTGCTGGAGATGAACCAGGGGTGGTTTGCCAAAAAAGGGATTAGAGCAGGCTCCCGATTGACCGGCAAACCCTTCGACGCCCGCTGAAGCGGCAAGACCAAGAAAATTAGCCGGGAGGCCAAAGCAAGGTCAAAGCAAAGCCAGCCAGTCGCTTGCTTGGCAAGCCCTGGCTCTGCGGGACATGTTGGCTGCGCTTCAGGCGAAATTGGCCTCGGCAAAATCCCAGTTCACCAGTTTGTCTAGAAAGGTCTCGACAAACTTCGGCCGCATATTGCGATAGTCGATGTAGTAGGCATGCTCCCAGACATCTACTGTCAGCAGGGCTTTGTCAGCCGTGGTGAGCGGCGTTCCTGCAGCGCCCATGTTGACGATGTCCACCGAGCCATCAGGTTTTTTCACCAGCCAAGTCCAGCCCGAGCCAAAGTTACCCACCGCCGACTTGATGAAAGCGTCTCGAAACCCTGAATAACTTCCCCATTTGGCATGAATGGCTGAAGCCAAGGCTCCGCCGGGTTCTCCGCCGCCGCTGGGCTTCATGCAGTTCCAGAAAAAAGTGTGATTCCAGATCTGGGCCGAGTTGTTGTAGACGCCGCCGCTAGATTTTTTGATGATGTCGACCAGCGCCATCGATTCAAACTCGGTACCTTTTTGCAGATTGTTGAGGTTGACCACATAGGCGTTGTGATGTTTGCCGTGGTGGAACTCCAGGGTTTCCCGGGAGTAATTGGGTGCCAGAGCATCAATGGCATAGGGCAAGGCGGGCAGAGTATGTTCCATGGAGTCTTCACAGGTTGGTTGTTGAAGCACTGGATTGTAGAAACTTTGTTCAGCGCTTGATTGCCACAGTTAAATCGACCTGACCGTCGGCCAGGGTAGCGCGGACCGGTTGAGCCGCCTGGAACTGCCCGACGCTGCTCAGCGTCTGGTCACGCTCGTCACTCAGCCAGGCATAACCGCGGCGCAGAACCAGCGAAGGATCAAGCAGCCCCAGCCGCAACCCTGCCCTGTCCCATCGCTGCCTGCCCTGAGCAATGCTGCTTTGAATGGCTTTGGGCAGTCGGGACGCCAAGCCTTGCAAGGCCTGCTGTCTGTGCTGCAAAAAACGCAGCGATTCGCCTTGCAGGCGCTGACCGGCTGAGGCTAGCCGCAGACGCTGGAGCGCCGCCAGGGCTGAAGGCCGGCCCAGTCGAGCCGCCGCCTGGTCTAGCCGCTGCGCCTGAGCATCCATGACACGCCAGGCCGACTGTTGCAAGCGACGCGCCATGAGTTGCAGTGCGCTGCGCCACACCTCATGCGGCTCTGCCACCAACTCGGCTGCCGCTGTGGGGGTGGGGGCACGCAGATCTGCAACAAAATCTGCGATGCTGAAGTCGGTCTCGTGGCCCACGCCGCTGACCACGGGCACCGGGCTGCGGGCGATCGTACGGGCCAGTGCCTCGTCATTGAAAGCCCACAAATCCTCTATGGACCCACCCCCGCGCACAAGCAAAATAACATCGATGAAGGGCGCTGCTTGAGTTCCATCCCGGCCGGCCACGGACGGGACGGGGCCGCGCACCGGGTCGCTCAGGCGGTACAGGCTAGACAGCGCCTCCATGAGTTCCCCTGGGGCCTGATTCCCCTGCACCGAGGCCGACGCCAAGACCACCGGTATATGCGGCACTCTGCGCCGTAGCGCAGTCACAACATCATGCAGGGCCGCCGCACCCAGCGAGGTCACCAGGCCAATCGCTCGGGGCATTGGCGGCAGGCGACGTTTGCGGGCAGCATCAAAAAGTCCTTCAGCTTCGAGTCGAGCGCGCAGCTGCAAAAACTGCTCAAACAAGGCGCCCTGCCCTGCCCGGCTCATGCTCTCCACCACCAGCTGCAGTTCCCCGCGTGGCTCATAAACACCGACCCTGGCGCGCAGCTCCACCAGCTCCCCATCCCGCGGGGAAAAATCAAGCAAGCCTGCAGCACGCCGAAACATGGCGCAACGCAACTGGCCGCTGGCGTCTTTCAGCGAAAAATAACAGTGCCCGCTCGGTGCCCGGGAGAAACCACTGATTTCGCCGCGCACCAGCACCGGGTTGAAACGGGCATCCAGGGCATCCGCCACCGCGTGACACAGTGCACCGACCTCCCAAACTCGACCGGCCGGAGCAGTTGCACGCTGCTCAGCCATCACTGAGGGCCAGGCGGCACTGATCCATAATCGCGCGGGTTTTCCAAACGGTTTGGGAGTTCATTTGTTTTCAATCATACAAGCGGCTGGTTGGCCAATATGGCCACTGCTCGGCTGCTCGGTGCTGGCCCTGGCGCTCATCATTGAACGATTTATCAGCCTCCGGAGCTCAAAAATAGTCCCTGCAAGCCTGCTGTCAGAGGTCCTGAGCGTCACGCGCACATCAGTGCCGCCGGCCGATGTAGTCAATCACCTGGAGCAAAATTCTGCACTTGGCGAGGTGCTGGCCAGCGGGCTGCGGGCTCTCAACAGCAATCCGCGTTGCAGCGAACCCGAGTTGCGCTCGGTGATGGAGGGCACGGGTCGCCTGGTCGCCCACCGCCTTGAGCGCTACCTTAGCGCCCTCGCCACCATCGCGTCGGCGGCACCGTTGATGGGTTTGTTTGGTACGGTGGTAGGGATGATCGAGATTTTTGGCGCCCAAATACCCAGCGGCGGCGCCACCGGCGGCAACCCGGCGCAACTCGCCCACGGCATCTCCGTGGCGCTTTACAACACCGCTTTTGGCTTGATTGTGGCGATTCCATCGCTGATTTTTTGGCGTTATTTC
Source organism: Comamonadaceae bacterium (assembly GCA_014190675.1). Taxonomy (GTDB): domain Bacteria; phylum Pseudomonadota; class Gammaproteobacteria; order Burkholderiales; family Burkholderiaceae_C; genus Rhodoferax. Next base: position 34,935 of record BJGT01000008.1, read on the forward strand.
CGTGCCCGAGTCGACGGCTATTTGTTGAATTTGGAGCTGGCATCAGAACGCCTGGTGCGCCAACTCGTTCAATTGCGCGCTTAAAGCGGCCGAGCGCATGAATTTTCGACACCGAAACCGGGAAGAACCGGAAATCAACCTCATCCCGTTCATTGACGTGCTGCTGGTGGTTCTGATTTTTTTGATGCTGTCCACCACCTACAGCAAGTTCACTGAGCTTCAAATCATACTGCCCGTGGCTGATGCCGAGGCTGCCCGAGACCGCGCACGCGAAGTGCTGGTTGGGGTCAACTCGGACGGTGGGTACACGGTCAACAAGACACCGGTCGCCGGTCGCACTGTGGAAGCTTTGGCACGCGCCCTGTCCGTCAGCGCCGGCGCCGGATCTGACACTGTGCTGCTCATCAGTGCCGATGCCAGTGCGCGACACCAGGCGGTTGTCACCGTGATGGAGGCAGCCCGCAAGGCTGGGCTGACCCAAATTACCTTTGCCACCCAGGCCCCTGGCGCGGGTCAGAACCCAGGTCCTTGAGCCGATGACGGCTGCACCTTATATCGCCAGACTCTTGCATGCGCTGAGCCGCAGCTGGGAGCGGCGCGGCCCGCTGGCCTGGCTGCTGTGGCCGATCAGCCTGCTCTACTACGCCCTGCTGCAGGCCCGCAACGCCCTGTATCGATACGGCTGGCTGCCGACCCAGTCCTGTGCGGTGCCTCTGTTGGTGGTGGGCAATGTGTTTGCGGGGGGAGTTGGCAAAACACCGGTGGTGATGGCTCTGCTGGAGCACCTGCAACAGCGTGGCCTGCGCATTGGCGTCATTTCCCGCGGCTACGGCCGGCACAGCAGCGGCTGTGTCGAGGTCAATCAAGACAGTTGCCCGGCCGATGCGGGCGACGAACCCCTGCTCATACAGCGCCGCACTGGCGCCCCGGTGGTGGTCGCCGAACGCCGCAGCGAAGCCGTCGATTTGCTGCTCGCCAGGCACCCAGATACCGAGTTGATCATCTCCGACGACGGCCTGCAACACCGGGCTTTGCGGCATGACTATGCGTTGTGCGTGTTTGACAACCGGGGCATTGGCAACGGCATGCTGCTGCCGGCCGGGCCCCTGCGTGAGCCCTGGCCGCGGCCAGTCGACCTGGTATTGCACACCGGTGACAGGCCGGCTTTTGGCGGCTTTCGTGCCCACCGGCAGCTTGCCGCTGTGGCGCTGCGGCAGGATGGCTCGGCGCTGGCGCTGAGCGACCTGGCGGCTAGAACCCAGCTCCCGCTGCTGGCCTTGGCGGCGATCGCCAAACCAGAAGAATTCTTCGGCATGTTGCGAGCCAGTGGCCTGGTCTTGGGCGCCACATTGGCGCTACCTGACCACCATAATTTTGACCGCTGGAACGCCAATCAGTACCAGGGCTACACCATCATTTGCACAGAAAAAGACGCCAGCAAACTGTGGCCCTACCACCCGGACGCGCTGGCCGTGCCGCTGTTACTCGCCCTAGAGGCCGGCTGCCTGGCTGAAATTGACCGGTGGCTGGCGACTTGGTGGCCGGCAAAGATATCATCCACACATGGACACACGACTGCTTGAACTGCTGGTTTGCCCAGTCACCAAGGGCCCACTGAGCTACGACCGGGACCGTCAAGAATTGCTGTCGCGTAGCGCGCGACTCGCCTACCCGGTACGCGACGGCATTCCTGTCCTGCTTGAAACCGAGGCGCGAACCCTGAGCGACGAGGAACTCGGCCTGTGAGCTTCACGGTGCTGATTCCGGCCAGACTAGCCTCTACGCGCCTGCCCAACAAACCCCTGGTCGACATTGGGGGGCTGCCCATGGTCGTGCGGGTGGCACGGCGGGTGCTGTCTGGCAACCCCGGCAGCTGGCAGCCGCGTGTGGTGGTAGCCGCTGACAGCACCGAAATAACCGAGGCCTGCGCCGCGCATGGGGTTGAGTCAGTTCTCACCCGCACCGACCACCCGTCTGGCAGCGACCGGCTGGCCGAAGCCAGTGCCCTGCTGGGGCTTTCAGATGACGAGATCGTGGTCAATGTCCAGGGCGATGAACCGCTGATCGACCCGGCCCTGGTGAGTGCTGTTGCCAATTTGCTGGTGCGGCAACCACAAGCCAGCATGAGCACGGCAGCACACCCAATTGACAACGAGGCCGAGTACAACAACCCCAACGTGGTCAAGGTGGTGTTGGATGCCAGCGCCATGGCGCTTTACTTCAGCCGCGCGCCCATACCGCACTGGCGGGATCAGCCCGCTGGCTCAGCTCGGTTCGACAGCCCGTCGTCTCTGAATCAGAGCCTGCATCACATTGGCATCTATGCCTACCGCAGCGGATTTTTGCGCCAGTTCCCAAATCTGCCGCAGGCGCCCATTGAAATCACCGAAGCCTTGGAGCAGTTACGGGCACTGTGGCACGGCTACCGGATTGCGGTTCATGTGGCCACCCAGGCCCCTGGGCCAGGGGTTGACACGCCAGAAGACCTGGCCCAGGTGCGTCAAATGTTCAGCACCTGATGACCAACTGCGGGCCAGCCTCGCGGGTTGAGTGCATGCTATTCTTAAAGACTGCTGGGTTCACGGCAAGCCAAACGGCCTGACACCCTCTTATTAAAAGGATAAAGATGAGACTCATTCTGTTGGGCGCACCGGGCGCGGGCAAAGGCACGCAGGCCACTTTTATTTGCCAAAAATATGGTATCCCGCAAATTTCTACCGGCGACATGCTGCGCGCGGCCGTCAAGGCTGGCACAGCTCTGGGGCTGCAGGCCAAGAAAGTGATGGATTCGGGGGGCTTGGTCAGCGACGCACTGATCATCAACCTGGTCAGAGAGCGACTTGCGCTACCCGACTGTGCGGCTGGTTTTCTGTTCGACGGATTCCCCCGTACCCTGCCACAAGCCGACGCCATGAAGTCCGCTGGCGTCAAGCTGGACTATGTGCTGGAAATCGATGTCCCATTTGAGGCTATTGTTGAGCGCATGAGCGGCCGGCGCTCCCACCCGGGGTCTGGGCGCAGTTACCACCTCAGGTTCAACCCGCCCAAAACGCCCGGGCTAGACGACATCACAGGCGAGCCCCTGATACAACGGGCTGACGACTTGGAGGACACGGTTAAAAAAAGACTCGATGTCTACAGCGCCCAAACCCTCCCGCTGATTGACTACTACGCCAACTGGGCAAAAACCGGTGACGCCGATGCGCCGCACTACCGCGCCATCAGTGGCACCGGCAGTGTCGACGAGATCAAGGCACGGGCCTTCGAGGCTCTGTCGCTCTGAGGCTGCGGCTTACGCCAGCAAAGCCAGCATCAGCGCCACCCGCGCCTTGACCGCAGACAGGCCAGCCGAATCCGGCAAACGTTGCAAGGGCACCGGCAGCACCCGACCCATTGCGCAGCGAGTAGCCCGAACCACACGCACCCCATTGGCCTGTGCACGAAGAAGCGCTGCCTCAAGCGAATGATGCAGGGAGCCATTGCCGGTACCAGCTACCACCAGGCCACGTACCGGGTCCGCAGTCTGTGCAGCTGGCGCCAACAGCGCATCCACCAGCGCGCCGCTGGCGCCCGCATAGTTCATCACAATCTCGACCCGAGGCCAGATCGCCCGGCCAGCCAGTTTGCCAAGCAAGTCATCATTCAGGCCACCGGACTCGAACACCGGCCAGTTTTTGACCTGCCTGAACCGACCCTCTTCCACATAGCCGCACGGGCCCGCCTCGCCCGAGGAAAAGGCATCAAGCCGATAGGTATGTGTTTTTTGTACATCGAGCGCGCCATGCACCACCCCGGCACACACCACCAAAACGCCGCAGGCACCCGCTGTCAGCGCAACAGCCACCGCATCGAGCAGGTTTTGGGGTCCATCGGGGGCTAAGGCGTTGGCCGGACGCATGGCGCAGGTCAGCACCACCGGCTTGGCCGCCAGCACAGCAGCGCTAAGCACCGACTGCAAAAAGTAGGCGGTTTCTTCCAACGTATCGGTACCGTGGGTGACCACAAGGCCACGCACATCAGGCTGCTGCAGATGGTGGCGGATGCGCAAGGCCAAGCGCTCCCAGACTTCAAAGCTCATGTCCTTGCTGTCAATCTGCGCCACCTGCTCGGGCACCGGCAAGATACCGTCAAGCAAATCAGCCAAGCCCGGCACACTGCGCAACAAATCGCCAACCGGAACCTGCGCTGCTGCATAGACCAGGTTGTCGGCCGTGCTCTGCGCCATGCCAGCGATGGTGCCACCGGTGCCCAGAATCGGCAACTTGCCACTATTTTTTTCAGTCTGCGCCATTATTTTTCACTTTTTTAGGTATTTTTTCAGCATTCGCTTGCAAAGTTAGAAAAACTGGTTAAAAATACAGTTACTGGATATGAAAACAGTGTTTAGCCAAGCCCAGCAACGAACCATCACCTAAGGAATCGCCATGCTTGACAGCCCCAAACTGACCGCCCGCCAACAACAAATCCTCGACCTCATCCAGCGCAACATAGCGCAAAGCGGCTCCCCTCCAACCCGCGCTGAAATCGCCACTGAGCTCGGCTTCAAGTCTGCCAATGCCGCCGAGGAGCATCTTCAAGCTCTGGCCCGCAAAGGCGTCATCGAGTTGGTCGGGGGCACCTCGCGCGGCATACGCCTGCGGGGCGAAGCCATGCGCTCTATCAATGCATCGCGCAGCAAGCAATACCCTTCCCTGCTGGAAAGCCTGAGCCAATTTGCCCTGCCACTGGTCGGCCGGGTCGCTGCCGGCGCGCCCATTCTCGCGCAAGAGCATGTTGACAAAACCTACTACCTGGAAAGCAGTCTGTTTCAACACAAGCCAGACTATCTGCTCAAGGTGCGCGGTATGTCAATGCGCGACGCCGGCATCATGGACGGCGATTTGTTGGCCGTCCAGGCCACCAAAGACGCAAAAAACGGCCAAATCGTGGTCGCCCGTCTCGGCGACGAGGTCACTGTCAAACGCTTTCGGCGCAACAAAGACCAAATCGAGTTGCACCCTGAAAACCCCGATTACCAAACCATTGTGGTTGAGCCAGGCGAAGCTTTTGAGATTGAAGGACTGGCCGTCGGCCTGATCCGCAACACCATGCTGATGTAATCAGCGCACAGGACCACACCATGAGCATTGCACTCTTCGCGATTTCAGACTTCGTATCGCCATTGGCCGGCCTTGCCCGCTGGATGTTGCCAAACACCCAAAAGTCACCCCTGCTGGCGCGCACGTTTAGCCCGCCAGGCGCTGCTACCCAAGAAGCGCTCAGCCCAAAGACCAGCTTAAGCCAAGCGAGCAGCCCTAAACAGCAGCAGGGCATGCAGTCACGCTTGCTACGGGTCGAGCGCGTCTTGGAGTCAGGGCAGTCACCCGGCCAAGTTGGCCGCATGGTGATCTCCGGCCGCATGGCCGATGTCTGCGCCGAGCTCGACCGCCTAGCGAAAAGAGCCGCCGCTCTGCACTGATCGCCCAGGCCATTGGCCGTTGGCCAAGGGCCAAGGAGACCGGCCCAAGAACAGTCTTTGGGGTCCGAGTGGGTTCTTTGGGGTGCCGCTAGGTGCTTCTGCGTGCTGCCAACAGCAGAACCCTCAAGAAACCGTCTGGTAATACAAGTTTTGCGGGTGTTTGGCTTGAGCAAAGAAAAACCAACGCTCAGCGATCACGCCCGGGGCCTGCAGCAGGCAGGCCAGCAGCCAGGGCCAGGCCGATTGACTCTGCAAACCCCATATCAGCATCAGCGCGGGCAGCACAAAGGCCAGCAGAACAAAACCCCACTTCATATTTTTCAGCAGCAAGCCACTGGCCCCGTGGAAAAATTCTCGGGTATTAAAAGCGCCAGCAGACATGCCCATAGACTTTTGCACCAAGCGCTCTGCCCTGATGCCTGTGGCCGATTGCAGGCTGGATTGATGCCGCAGTGCGGCGTTGCGCCGCAGTGTGAGGGCCCGGCAAACTCCCGCTGCCAGCGTCACCCGCAGCGCCCAGGGGCCGGCCAGTGCCAGCAGATCCGTTTGGCCGGTCGCAGTGGCCAAAGCGCAGCCTAGCACCAAGCCCGAAGACAGGCCGATCAACAAAAAATTGACAACGGTTAGCGGGTGCGACCACTCTTCAATAAAGCGAATGCATGCGTAAATCATGGCGGTGCAGAACCACAACACCAGCGCTCCGCACAGCACCAGGGCAGACAACCAGGCCGGCACCAGGCCGTTGCCATTGCGCAGCAAGAGCCACCACAGGGCGACCAAGCCGATAAAGGCGGGCAAGACAATCACCTCGCGCGACATCCAGGAGGTGCGCCACATCAGCACTGCCCGCCAGGCACGCATTTTGTGGCCCAGGTGCGAAAAGGACGCCACCAGGCCGGCCACCAGCAGTACCTCGCCCAAGCCAACTGCCAGCAACACAAAGCTGTGAGCCATGGGCACGCCTGCGAGCAGGGCAATGGCAAGCATCACCAACAAACCCTGGCCAGTACCGGCCAGGGTGGTGAAAAACAGTATCGAAAAAGCGGGATGCATGGTGCTTCAGCTCTCCCGTGCCGGCGTGACCCGCCGTGGCAAATACTGGTTGGCAGGCTGGGTCTCCCACTCTGGCATCAGCGCGTAGCCACCGCGTTCGCGAATGGCTTTGGAGACCTCGGAATCCGGGTCTTTCACGTCGCCAAACAAACGGGCACCGGTTGGGCAGGCCTTGACGCAGGCCGGCTTGCGGTCCTCCTTGGGCAGGTGCTCGTCGTAGATACGGTCCACGCACAGGGTGCACTTGGTCATCACCTGGCGCTCTTCGTCAAGCTCGCGAGCGCCGTAGGGGCAGGCCCAGGCGCAGTACTTGCAGCCGATGCATTTGTCGTAGTCGACCAGCACAATGCCGTCTTCCTTGCGCTTGTAGCTCGCGCCAGTGGGGCACACCGGCACGCAGGGTGGGTCTTCGCAGTGCAGACAGCTCTTGGGGAAATGGATGGTGTCGGTGCCGGGGAAGGTACCGGCCTCGTAAGTCTGCACCCGGTTGAAAAAGGTGCCGGTGGGGTTGGCGCCGTAGGCGTTCAGGTCGGCCAGCGGGCCGGCACTGCCCGAGGTGTTCCACTGTTTGCACGAGGTGACGCAGGCATGGCAGCCCACACACACATTCAGGTCGATCACCAGCGCCAGTTGCTTGGCCAGGGTTTCGCCCGGCAGCGCGCGCACCGTGGGCGGCGGCGCGGGCGGCAGGGTGCACCCACCAGCCTGAGCATCAGCCACCAGGTTAGATTGCAGCAGATCTTTAAGCCAACGGATCATGATTTTTTACGTCCTGCAAAGTAGGTGAGCACCTGGGCCGCCCGCCCCAGCACGCCGGGCGGTGACGACACTGCGGCGATCTGCGGAAACGATTCGGCGGCCTCGTCGGGCTCCGCCGGGCGGATGCGCACCCGCACGTCGTACCAGCCGGCCTGGCCGGTGATGGGGTCGGAGTTGCTGATGGTGGTGGCCCCGTGCGGCCCCTTGAAAGGCAGCTCTTCCGAGATCAAGTGGTTGAGCAAGAAGCCCTTGCGCGCCTCGTCGGCGCCGGGGGCCAGTTGCCAGGCGCCGTCGGCCTTGCCAATGGCGTTCCAGGTCCAGACCGTGCCCGGCTCCACCGCCTCGGAGTAGCGCAGCATGCAGCGCACCCGGCCCCACTGGCTCTCCACCCAGCACCAACCGCCGTCGGCAATACCAGCAGCCTGGGCCGTCAGTGGGTTGACATGCAGGTAGTTGTGGCTGTGAATCTGGCGCAGCCAGGCGTTTTGCGAATCCCAAGAGTGGTACATGGCCATCGGCCGCTGGGTAATGGCATTGAGCGGGTAGGCCGCCAGGTCGGTGGCAGCCTCTTCAAGCGGCGGGTACCAAAAGGGAAGCGGGTCAAAGTAGGTGGCAATGCGCTCGCGCAATTCATCGGGCGGCTCCCGGCCACCACTCTTGCCCTGCGCCGCCAGGCGAAAGCTCTGCAGAGTGTCGGAGTACAGCGCCAGTTGAACCGGGTCGTTCTTTTGGCGCCAGCCCTTCTCCTTTGCAAAGTCCAGGTAAGCCTGGTTCCAGTTGCGCATGTAGTGCATGCTCTCTGGCATGTGGTACTGGAACACGCAGTTGTTGGCGGCGTAGGCCTCCCACTGCTTGGGATTGGGCTCGCCGCGCAGGTGTTCGTCACCATTTTTGCCACGCCAACCCATCAAAAAGCCAATGCCGGGTTGTGGCTGGAAATTCACCACAAAATCCGGGTAGCCGGTGAACTTGGGCGTACCTTCTGCGGTGGTGAAGGCCGGGAATTTGAGGCGAGTAGCCAGCTCGATCAGCACCTCCTGGAACGGCCGGCACTGCCCTAGCGGCGCCACCACCGGCACCCGCACCGAATCCACCGGGCCGTCGAACTCGGATATCGGCCGGTCCAGCATGCCCATCACATCATGCCGCTCCAGGTAGGTGGTGTCTGGCAGCACCAGGTCGGCAAAGGCCACGGTCTCGCTCTGGAAAGCGTCACACACCACCAGGAACGGGATCACGTGCTCGCCAGTCTCGTCCTTGCGGTTGAGCATCTCACGCACCGCCATGGTGTTCATCGAGCTGTTCCAAGCCATGTTGGCCATGAAGATCAGCAGGGTGTCAATGCGGTAGGGGTCGCCCTTGGCGGCGTTGGTGATCACGTTGTGCATCAGGCCGTGCGCAGACAGCGGGTGCTCCCAGGAAAACGCGTGGTCGATGCGGATCGGCGTGCCGTCCGGGTTGATGGCCAACTCATCCGGGTGCGCCGGGAAACCCAAGGGCGCCGCGTTCAACGGGGTGTTGGGTTTGATCAACTCGGGCGCGTTGAAAGCCCGGTAATTGGGCACGATGTGGCGGGGGTACGGCGCCTTGTGCCTGAAGCCACCCGGCGCATCGATGGTGCCCAGCAGGCTCATCAGCACCGCCAGCGCCCGCACGGTCTGAAAGCCGTTGGAGTGGGCTGCGAGGCCGCGCATGGCATGAAAGGCCAGCGGCCGCGCCTGGGTGCTGGGGTGTACTTTGCCCCAGGCGTCGGTCCAGGGTATCGGCAGCTCAAAGGCCTGCTTCAAGGCTGCGTCGCCCATCTCGCGCGCCAACCGGCGGATACGCGCGGCGTCGATGCCGGTGATGGCCGCCGCCCACTCGGGCGTGCAGGGTGCCGCCCGCTCGCGCAGCAACTGGAACGAGGGCGCCACCCGGGTACCGTCGGCCAGCGTGTAGTGGCCTTCCAGGGCCGGGTCGCAACCGTCGGCAATGCCCTCGGGGTAGGCGTTTTTGGCGCTGCCGCTGGGCAGGTCCCACACCAGCTTGTTGTGCGGGTTGCGGCCGTCGCCAGGGGCGCCCCGGGCCGGGTCGGGGTCAAAGGCAAACAGGCCCTCGCGCGGGCCGTCATCCAGCACCACCAGTTGCGGCGCGTTGGTGAAGCGCTTCAAAAAGGCGTGGTCGATCAGATCCTGCGCGATCAGCTCGTGCAGCAGCGCCATGAACAGCGCGCCGTCAGTGCCGGGCTTGATCGGAATCCACTCATCGGCAATGGCTGAGTAGCCGGTGCGCACCGGGTTGATGGAGATAAACCGGCCTCCCGAGCGCTTGAACTTGGAGAGCGCAATCTTCATCGGGTTGCTGTGGTGGTCTTCGGCGGTGCCTATCATCACAAAAAGCTTCGCTCGGTCCAGGTCGGGGCCGCCAAACTCCCAGAAGCTGCCGCCCACGGTGTAAATCATGCCGGCGGCCATGTTGACCGAGCAAAAGCCACCATGTGCCGCGTAATTGGGGGTGCCGAATTGGCGCGCAAACAGGCCGGTCAGGGCCTGCATCTGGTCGCGCCCGGTGAACATCGCAAATTTCTTCGGGTCAGTGGCGCGAATCTTGGCCAGCCGCTCGGTCAGCAGGCTCATGGCCTGGTCCCAGGAGATGGGGTCAAACTCGCCGGCGCCGCGCTCGCTGCCCGGTCGGCGCATCAGCGGCTGCGTCAGACGCGCTGGCGACACCTGCTTCATGATGCCCGAGGCGCCTTTGGCGCAAATCACACCCTGGTTCAGCGGGTGCGCTGGGTTGCCGTCGATGTAGCGCACCTCGGGCCCGTTCTCGCCTTTAGCCAAGTGCACCCGGATGCCGCAGCGGCAGGCGCACATGTAGCAGGTGGTGCACTTGACTTCGGTCTGGTCGGTCGGCGTGGGTGCAGCCAGCGGGTCATGAAGCGGCTCGGGGGAGAGGAATTTGAACACCGGGTCTCCTTGTGGTTCAGCGTGGTTTGGCGGTCAACACCGCCAAGGCCACCGAGGCGATACGCGACTGCAATGAGTCAGCGCGCGAGGTCAGCACGATGGGCACGGCCGCACCCAGCACCAGCCCGGCGCAGTCGCCACCGCCAATGTAATTGAAACTTTTGTACAGCATGTTGCCGGCGTTCAGGTCAGGCATCAGGAGCAGATCGGCCTGACCTGCCACCCGCGACACCATCTTTTTGATGCGGGCGGCCTCAGCCGAAATAATGTTGTCAAAGCCGAACGGTCCCTCCACCACCGCACCCGGCCACTCGCCCTGAAGGGACAGCGCCACCAGGGCTTGGGCATCCAGCGTGGCCGGAATGGCGGGGTTGACAGATTCCACCGCCGCCACGATCCCCACCAGCGGCTCGGCAATGCCGAGTTGCTGCAGCAGCGTGACCGCGTTACCCACAATATCGCGCTTGGTTTTGAGGTCGGGCGCAATGTTGACCACGCAGTCGGCCAGCGCCAGCAGCTTGGGATAACGCGGCAAGTCGAACACAAAGGCGTGGCTGATGCGGCGTGGGCCACGCAGGCCGGTGGCCTTGTTGACCACAGCCGACATCAGCTCGTCGGTGTGCAGCGAGCCCTTCATCAGCGCCTGAACGTCGCCCGCACGCGCCAGGTCACAGGCCCTGGCAGCGGCATCCGACGCAGCCGCTCCCGTGTCGATGATCTCGAAGGCACCAGCGCCCACCCCGGCTTCGGCAGCCGCGCGAATGATCAACTCACGCGGGCCGATCAGAACCGGGCGCGCCAAGGCAGCACGCTGAATCTGCGCGGCGGCGTCAAGCGCCAATGCGTCGCCGGGATAGACCAGGGCCAGAGCAGGCAGTTGCCCGGCGGCGCGCTCGCGGGCCCTGGCCACCAACGCACTCAAACGCGGATGGCTGCCCGACACTGCGTCGCCGTCGGGGTAGGACATCGCCGGAGCCACCTCAGCGCCTGGGCTTAAACGTAGTCCTTGTACTTATCCAGAAAACGCACCGGCTTGGACAGCGCGTCACGGCGGAACGGGTCACCCAGCTCACGGGTGCACATGATCTCGATCACCGTCGTCTTGCCGCCGTTCATCTGCGCATCGATCGCCTTCTTCAGGGCTGGGCCCACGTCTTCGAGCCGGTCCACGGTGACGCCCTCGGCGCCCATGGCGCGGGCAATACCCGCAAAGCTCTGGTTGTCGAGCTCGCCTGCGACAAAGCGGCGGTTGTAGAAATCGACCTGGTTTTTCTTCTCGGCGCCCCACTGGCGGTTGTGGAACACGATGGAGGTGACTGGGATGTTGTGGCGCACACAGGTCATGATCTCAGACATGCTCATGCCCCAGGCACCATCACCGGCGTAAGAGATGGCGGGCCGGTCGGGGGCGGCAACTTTGGCACCAATCATGGTGGGCAAGGCATAGCCGCAGTTGCCAAAGCTCATGGGTGCGAAGAAGCTGCGCGGCTCTTCAAAGCGCAGGTAGCTATTGGCCACCGAGTTGATGTTGCCGATGTCGGTGGAGACCATGGCGCGTGGCGGCATGGCTTTTTCAAGTTCGCGCAGCACCTGGCGCGGGTGCAGCCAGTTACCGGCCTCATTCTTGGCCTCTTCAATCACGTCCAGGCTGTAGGCATCGCGCTCGTGCGTCCAGTCGTCCAGCTCTTTCTCCCAGGCGGCTTTTTCAGCCGCGATGGTGCCGGCCCGGGCGGCCTTGTTGCCATCGCACACCAAAGCCCGGCCCTGCAGGCGCTGCAACATGGCCTTGGCCGATGCTTTTGCATCGCCATGCACACCCACGGTGATCTTCTTGACCAGCCCCAGATTGGTGTGGTCTGCCTCCACCTGGATGATCTTGGCGTCTTTGGGCCAGTAGTCCAGCCCGTGCTGCGCCAATGTGCCAAACGGCCCCATGCGCGAGCCCAGCGCCACCACCACATCGGCCTGGGCGATCAACTTCATGGCCGCTTTGGAACCCTGGTAGCCCAGCGGGCCGCACCACAGTGGGTGGCTGGCCGGGAAAGCATCATTGCGCAGGTAACCGGTCACCACTGGCGCACCCAGACGCTCAGCCAGCGCCTGGCATTCGGCCACTGCATCACCCATCACCACCCCGCCACCGGCCAAAATGACCGGAAACTTGGCATTGGCCAACAGGTCGGCAGCGGCATTGAGGCTGTTTTCACCGCCGGCACCGCGCTCCACGCGCATCGGCTTGGGGATTTCGCAAGTGACTTCGCCGTAGAAGTAATCGCGTGGAATATTCAGCTGGGTCGGGCCCATTTCCGACATGGCGCGGTCAAAGCAGCGTGCGGTGTACTCGGCCATGCGTTTGGGGTTGTTCACATGGCCCTGGTACTTGGTGAACTCCTGGAACATCGGCAGCTGGTTGGCCTCCTGGAAGCCGCCCAGCCCCATGCCCATGGTGCCGGTCTCGGGCGTGATCATCACCACCGGGCTGTGAGCCCAGTAAGCGGCCGCAATGGCAGTGACGCAGTTGCTGATGCCGGGGCCGTTTTGGCCAATCACCACACCGTGGCGGCCGCTGACACGGGCATAGCCGTCGGCCATGTGGCCGGCGCCCTGCTCGTGCACCACCGGGATCAGCTTGATACCGGCCGGGGCAAAAATATCCATCGCGTCCATGAAGGCCGAGCCCATGATGCCGAAGATTTCAGTCACGCCATTGGCGGCCATGGTCTCGACAAAAGCCTCGGAGGGCGTCATTTTTTGTGGTCCGGCGGGCACGGCGGGCTTGCTGGCGGTGGTGTCGTTCATGGTAAAGATTCTCCTGAAAATCGGCGGTTGGGCCGTGGCTTAGGTCATGGCATGCTGCGTCGGATTTTAGGATCAGGTTTTTGCCGGGTCAACCTGAATATCGATAACTAGAACGAAATCGACAATTATTTGGAATTTCGATATCATTCCATGCCATGAAAGCCGTGCCCGTACAGAAGCCAGACATCGTCGAAATCAATGGCGATACGCCGACGCTGCGCCTGTTTTCGCTACTTGAAGCCATTGCCGCCAAAGACCAGCTGTTCTCCTTGCCTGGCCTGGTCGAAGAAACCGCCCTGCCCAAACCCACCCTGCACCGCATGCTGCAGCAGCTTGAAGCCGCTGGCCTGGTACAGCGCCAAGGCGACGGCCGGCACTACAGCACCGGGCTGCGCTTGCGCCGGCTGGCCGAGAACCTGCTGCTCAACAACACCTACCACGGCGCCCAGCATCTGGTTCTGCGGCATCTGGTGGATGAGTTGGGTGAGAGCTGCAATATCACCGCCCTGGCCGGCAGCGAGGTGATCTACCTGGACCGGGTGGAAACGGCAGCACCGCTGCGCTTTTACCTGCATCCCGGCTCGCGCGTGCCGGCGCACTGCTCAGCCAGTGGCAAGATGTTCCTGTCCCAAATGAGCCCGGCCCAGCGCCGGCGCCTGCTGTCCCACGCACCGCTGACCGCTTACACAGGCAAGACCCTGACCGACCCTGACCTGCTCGAAGATGAGCTTAAGCAGGTCAAAAGTCAGGGCTACGCGCTGGACAACGAAGAGTTTTTGCCCGGCCTCCTGTGCGCTGCGGTGTTGGTGCCCTCCAGCGCCGGCAGGTCCAACCTGTGCGTCGCCGTGCAGGCGCCGATCATGCGGCTGACCCCCGACAAGGTGCTAACCATGTTGCCCAGCCTGAAGCGGGCGGCGCAGGCGCTGAGCCACATTGAACAGCAAGCCCCACCCGATGCCGAACGAGGCTGACGGCCGCATCAACTCCGCACCAGGACCACCACTTTGAGCGTCATTTCCCCCGCCCAGCCCGCCCAGCCCAGCCAGCCCGACCGCATGGTGTCCGTGCGCGAGGTGTTCGGGATAGACACCAACCTGCGGGTACCGGCTTTCAGCCAGGCTGATGCCCATGTGCCCGAGATCGACAGCGTGTACCGCTTCAACCCCGAGGTCACGCTGGCTCTGCTGGCCGGTTTTACGCACAACCGGCGCGTGCTGGTTCAAGGCCTGCACGGTACCGGCAAATCGACCCACATCGAGCAGGTGGCGGCGCGGCTGAACTGGCCCTGTGTGCGCGTGAATCTGGACGGCCACATCAGCCGGCTCGACCTGGTGGGGCGTGACACCGTGGTGCTGCGCGACGGCCAGCAGGTGACCGAGTTCCAGGAGGGCATCGTGCCCTGGGCGCTGCAACGCCCAGTGGCGCTGATTTTTGACGAGTACGACGCCGGCCGGCCCGATGTGATGTTCGTGATCCAGCGCATCCTGGAGCAGGGCGGCCAGTTCACACTGCTGGACCAAAACCGCGTGCTGCGGCCGCACCCGGGCTTTCGCCTGTTTGCCACCTCCAACACCGTGGGCCTAGGCAACCTCAACGGCCTGTACCACGGCGCCCAGCGCCTCAACCACGCGCAGATGGACCGCTGGAACATCGTGGCTGCGCTCAACTACCTGCCGGCCGCCGAAGAAATGGCCATCGTCGCCGCGCGGGTGCCGAGCCTCGCCGGCCCGGCGCGACAAACGCTGCTGGAGGGAATGGTGGCACTGGCCGATCTCACCCGCAAGGGCTTTGCCGCGGGCGACCTGTCCACATTAATGTCACCGCGTACGGTGATCACCTGGGGCGAGAACATCGACATCTTCCAGGACCCTGCCTTGGCGCTGCGCCTGTCATTTCTGAACAAGTGCGACGAGGCCGAACGGCCTCTGGTGGCTGAGTACTACCAGCGCTGTTTTGGCGCCGAACTGGCCGAATCCCACGCCCTGACCTCTCCACGGCCATGAGCGCCCAGGCGGCCCAGCCCGCCCAGGTGCGGCTGCAGCACCAGGTAGAGGAGCTGTGCGCCGCCAGCATCCGGGCACTCAGCGGCCAACCGGACGTTCACTTCCGTGGCCGCCGGCTGCACCGCGCCGGCGTGGCCTTGCCACTGTTCGCCCCACACCTGCACCCCACGCTGGACGACGATGACTTTGCCTCGTTTCGCGGCGCGGCCGATGGCCTGGCCCTGAGGTTGCGCTTATCTGAACCGCAATTGCATCGCCAACTTTGTCCGCCTGCACCGGTGGAGCGTCTGCTGTTTGAGCTGCTGGAACAGATCCGGGTCGAATCTCAGGTGCCAGCCGGCTTAGGAGGTGTTGCGGCCAACCTGCATCACAGATTTGAACAGTGGTCACTGGCCTTTCACCGCTCCGGTCTGACCGACAGCATGCGCGGTATCCTGCTGTTCACTGTGGCGCAAATCTGCCGGGCCCGGGTCACCGGCGAGCCGGTGCTGCATGAAGCCGAGGACCTGATGGAGGCCACCCGCGCCGGGATTGCACCGCTGCTGGGGCACGCATTGGCCGGCCTTCGCCGATACCGCCACGACCAAACCGCTTATGCCGTGCACGCGCTAGACCTGGCAAAACTGGTGGCTGATCTGCTGCGCTCCGCCGAGCCCGAGGGCACGGACGGCGAGCAGGACAAGCCCGGAGAAGAAATGGAGCGCGCGGCATTCAGCCTGATGATGGACTTTGACGCCACGGTAGAAGACGGCATTGCCGCCGCCGTGAGCGGGCGCAGTCGGGTGCTGGAAGGCCAGGGCGACGTCTACCGTGTGTTCATCACCGCCTACGACCGTGAAGTGGCTGCCGGTAGCCTGGTGCGCCCTGCCCTGCTTCGCGAATACCGCGAGCAACTCGATCGCCGAATTGCTGGCCAGGGGGTGAACACTGCGCGGCTGGCACGCGAACTCAAGCAGCTGCTGGCCCGCCCGGTGCAAGACGGCTGGGACAGCGGCCAAGAAGAAGGCCGCCTGGACGGCCGCCGCATCGCACAGCTGATCGCATCCCCCACCGAACGCCGACTGTTCCGCACCGAACGGCTAGAGCCGCAGTCCGACTGTGTGCTGGCCTTTCTGATCGACTGCTCGGGCTCGATGAAACAGCACATCGAATCGGTGGCCATGCTGGTGGACGTGTTGACCAGGGCCTTGGAACAGGCCGGCGTCACCACTGAGGTCCTGGGGTTCAGCACCAGCGCCTGGCAGGGCGGCCGCGCTCAGCGCGACTGGTTGCGCCTGGGCAAACCGCAACACCCGGGCCGGCTCAATGAGGTCAGCCACATGGTGTTCAAGAACGCCGACACACCCTGGCGCCGGGCCCGCCCCGACATCGCCGCACTGCTCAAGCCCGACCTGTTTCGAGAGGGCGTTGACGGCGAGGCCGTGGCATGGGCCTGCAACCGCCTCAAGAAACGCCCCGAGGCACGACGCATCCTGCTGGTGATCTCCGACGGCTGCCCGATGGACGGCGCCACCCAACTGGCCAACGACGCCCACTACCTCGACAACCACCTCAAACAGGTGGTGGCACAGCAGACGCAAAGCGGCGAGGTGGCGGTATTTGGCGTGGGCGTCGGGCTGGACCTGAGCCCGTTTTACCCCCACAACCGGGCGCTTGACCTGTCCAGCCCCCCGGGCAACAGCGTGTTCCGGGAACTGCTCGGGATGCTGGCGCAGCATCTGCGCTGGTAGCTCGAAGTTAGGCGCATGGTTGTGCCTCATCGGGCTATCGCTGAGGGTCGTCAAGGTGGCGAGTGACTGCCCCGCCAAAAGGAGAGAAACTGCCCGCTAATCGAGCAACGGAAACAACGCGTCATCCATCACCGCCTGATCCGGGAGCCGGTCTGCCAAACCAGCAAAAGGCGGCGAAGTGCGCCAGGGACGCACAGCGTGGCGGGCGTCGTCGCCCAGGTAGCGCGCTGAAAACACTCGGCGGCGCTGGGTGGGGCCGACGCCGCTGCTGGCGTGCAGCGTCAGCATATGAAAGGCTACCGCATCGCCTGGCTCCAGCGCCCAGGCCAATTGCCGGTGCTGGGTCGGCTGCGCATCGATGTCAGGCAATTCGGCCAAGCTGCCTTCCGGGAACCACTTGGCCTGCTGCTCGCGAAAGGTGCGCGGCATGTACCAAGCACCAGCGTGCGAACCGGCCACAAAGCGCAGGGTGCTGGCCAAGGGCACAGGGTCCACCGGCAGCCAGAAACTGACGTTCTGGCGACCGCTCACGTTGTAGTAGGGCTGGTCCTGGTGCCAGGGCGTCTTTTGGCGGGTGCCGGGCTCCTTCACCAGCAAGTGGTCGTGGTACAGGCGGCAGGTCTGGCTTTGCATCAGTTGCCGAGCCAAGCGCGGCAGCGCGGAATGCCGTAGCACCGCGGCATAAGCCGGGTTAGTCTGCCAAGTGCAAAAATCTTCCACAAACCGACCTGGGTCATCGGCTTGGCTGGCCACCAAAGCCAGCGGGCTCAGATTGGCCAGGTTGTGCTCGATGCCGGCCGTGAGCTGGGTCAGCTCAGCGGCGTTGAGCAGACCACGGAGCACCACCGCGCCGTCGAGCGCAAACGCCCGGGCGGCCTCGGGTGGTAATTGAAACGAGGCCGTCATCAAGTCCACCAAAAAACCGACACATTGAAAGCCCGCTCCACAAACCAGGCCAGGGCCACCAGCAAGGCGGCCAAGGAACCTCCCATCAACACGCCGCGCTGGTAAAACGGCGTATGCCGCAGCACAAAAGCCAGCGGCAAAAACACCGCCACGATGGCCAGTTGCCCGAACTCGACGCCCAGGTTGAAGCCCACCAGGCTAACGGCCAGCGCCCCAGTGGGCAGGCCCAGCTCAGTCAGCACGCTGGCAAAACCGAAGCCGTGAATGAGCCCGAAGAAAAACGCCATCAGCCAGCGCCCTTGCACCATTGGCACCAGGTTGTTGGCGGCAGCAAACACCACCGAGCCAGCAATCGCCGACTCCACAAGGCGGCTTGGCAGGCTGATGATCTCCAGGGCAGCCAGCGACAGGGTGATGGAATGCGCCAAGGTGAAGGCGGTCACGACCGCCAGCACACTCAGGCTCGCGTCTTTAAAACGACTTACCCCGTGCACGCCATCGCCGTGCCCATCTCTGCGGCGAGGCATCAACACTGCCGGCAAAAGCAATGCGAGCAAGAACAAGATGTGGTCAAAGCCAATCCAGATGTGCCACACGCCCTGCCACAGATACTGCACAAACTGGGCCCCAACAGTGGTCGCCTCGGCGAACTGCATGACCCCGCTTTGCGGCCCCAGCACCGCACTGTGCGTGGCACCATCCAGATCGAGCTTGAGCAATCCGCGATGCTGTGCGTCGAGGTCAAACAACAGGCTGTACTGGATGGACAAAGGGCCATGCTGTTGCGGGCAGCGGCCACTCCAGGCCAACACCGCGTAGCCACCGTCGGTATGCTCGTCGACCTGAAGACTGGCTTGCCCGAGTGTGCAGTTGCCCCCGCGCTGCAAGCTGAGGCGGCTAACAGCCCAGGCCTGCAGTTCGCGCTCTTTCTGCTGCAACTCCCCCCAGGTGATTTGGTCGTCGCCGTTGGAATCAAGGCCAATGGCGAATTGAATGTCGCGCAGGGCAATGTCCCACTGCACGTTCACTTGATCGGCCTGGACCTGAACCATCAGGTAACTGTCGCTCGATTTGTGCGCCAGCGCCGCGCCAGCCATCAACACCAGCCAGGCCATGGTCAGGGCCCGAGCCACCCATTGGCGCCATGAACGGCGGCTCAAGGGCTGCCCTTGGGTAGCGCGGCCAGCTGCGCCAGTTGCTGGCTGAGCGGTACGCCCTGAAACCCACTACTCTTCACCCAGGCTTCGACCTTCTCGGCCGGCGCCCGCTGGCCCGCCGCCAAAGCGGCCTCCAGCAGAATGCGGGCGTCGCGGGGTTCGCGCTGCACCTCGTAGTTCGCCTGCGCCAGGGCCAGGGCCGAGCCGATATCGCGGCGCAGCTGCAAAGCGTAACGCGCCTCCTCGGCACGGTGGGTAGTATCACCGCGCAGCCGGGTCGCCGCAAAGCGCTCATCCAGCATTTTTACAAGCGCCGGGGCTTTGGGAGAGCCAGTTTGCTGGTGCGCCAGGGCCAGACGCAGCAGGAGCGGGTCTGAAGCCTCATTGCCAGCCAGCAGCGCCACCACCTCTTTGGGGCGTTGCTGGTCAAGCAAGAAGTCGCTCCAGGCCGCCAGCAAATAAGCATCGGTGAGCCCCAGACGCAAGGCGCTTTTATAGTGGCTTTCTGCCAGCGCCGCCCGGCCCTGCCAAGCCGCAACCTCGGCCAGCCGGGTCAATAACCACAAACGGTTGCCGGGGTCGGAAGCCCGGGCCAAGCCTTTTTCAAGCGCCTGGTAGCCCTGCGCCAATTGGCCGGTGTAGGCCAGAGTAAGCCCCAAGCAGCCCGCTTGCAGGGTTAGCGACCCGGCTGCGCCCAAGGCCGTGCAGGCCTGGCCGGCGCCAGCGTAGTCGGCCTGTACCAAGGCAATGGCGGCGAGCCAGCCATGCGCCTCCGCAAAATCGGGCTGGGCGGCCAGGGCAGCGCGCAGGTCAAGCTTGGCGTCTTCAAACGCGTGGCGGTATTGACGCAGCAAGCTACGAACGAACAAGAGCTCGGCAGACAGCGGCGCCGGGTAGCCGTTGATCAGCGCATCGGCGTAGCCCACATAACGCGGGTCGCCATGGGCCATGGCAAGGTCAAAATACAGTCGAGCCAAAGCCGCCACAGCCTGGGCGTCTTTCGGGGCGCGGTTAACGGCTTGCTGGTATTGCTTGAGCCGGCTGGCATCCGGGTCGCCAGCCTTGACAGCCAATCGCTCCAGCACCTCGCCGGCGTCACTTGGCGTGCGAGGGGACGGCCAGCCTACGCTGGCAACGCAACAGAAGGCTAACCCGGTCAACCATCGGGTTAACAGGGCTTTGAGCCACAAACTTATTTCGGGCATACTCTCGCCGCCGCAAGAGGCGTTTTTTTAACAAATATCAACAGGAATTTACCATGGCTAAGGTTCTCTCAGTGTTAGTTGCATCAATGATGTTCGCGTCGGCCGCAATGGCTGGCTCACACAGCGGCGCGATGAGCGATGCAGACAAGAAAAAGATGGAAGAGGCTTGCAAGGCTGACGCGTCCAAGATGGATGCCAAGCTGAAGGCTGACTGCGAAAAGATGAAGGCAGCCAAGAAATAATCTTCGCGGCGTTTCGAAAAAACGGGCCTCTGGCCCGTTTTTTTCGTCTCAAGATGCCAAGACCCTCACTGATCGACATCGAGACAAGCAGGCGAACCCTCTAACGCAAACCGCTTTTGCAGATATTCACCATGCCTACGGCTGGCTTTGCGGTTGGCGCCTGGGCCGGCTCAGACCTGAAGTACTTGCCCAGATAATCAGGCTTCGCCACTTTGAATCACACCTTACACAAGACCCGCCATGACACACTACCCCAACACCCAACTGTTTATCGACGGCGCCTGGTGCGCCGGCTCAACCCGCCACAGCATGCCAGTACGCAATCCGGCCAGTGCCGAGGTAATTGGCGAACTCGCCTGCGCCAGCCCCGCAGACCTAGAGCGGGCCGTAGCTGCAGCACAACGCGGCTTTGCCGCTTGGCGGCGCATCAGCGCCTTTGAACGCTACAAAATCATGCGCAAGGCCGCACAATTGCTGCGCGACCGCGTGGAAAGCGTGGCCACCCTGATGACCCTGGAACAGGGCAAACCGCTGGCCGAAGCTCGCATGGAAATCATGGCTGGGGCCGACACCATCGACTGGTTTGCCGAGGAAGCCCGCCGCGCTTACGGCCGGGTGATTCCGGCGCGCCAAGAGGGCGTCTATCAACTGGTGGTCAAGGAACCGGTCGGGCCCGTGGCCGCTTTCACCCCCTGGAATTTTCCCATCAACCAAATCGTGCGCAAGCTCTCCGCAGCTCTGGCGGCGGGCTGCTCCATAGTGGTCAAAGCGCCCGAAGAAACCCCAGCCTCCCCAGCTGAGTTGATTCGTGTTTTTGCTGACGCCGGAGTCCCAGCGGGCTGCGTGAACCTTGTATTTGGCGAGCCTGCCGAAATATCGAACTACCTGATCGCTCACCCTGGCATTCGCAAAATCTCCTTTACCGGTTCGACCCAGGTTGGCAAACAACTCGCCAGCCTGGCCGGCCTGCACATGAAACGCATGACGATGGAACTTGGCGGCCATGCACCGGTCATTATTTTTGACGACGCAGATGTAGCCACTGCAGCGAAGACCATGGTTGCCAGCAAGTTTCGCAACGCCGGGCAGGTGTGCGTCTCGCCGACCCGCTTCCTGGTGCAAGAGGGCATCTTCAAGCGCTTTGTCGACGAGTTTTTAAAGCACACCCAGCAGTTGCAAGTAGGCGACGGCCTGCACAGCGACACCAAAATGGGGCCTCTGGCCAACCCTCGACGCATCGCTGCGCTGGAGGCGCTTACAGAGGACGTGCGCCAACAACACGGCAAAGTGCACACCGGTGGCCACCGCATAGGCGACAGGGGAAACTTTTGGGCACCAACAGTGGTCACAGAGTTGCCCAACTCGGCCCGAGCGATGAACGAAGAGCCGTTTGGACCCATGGTCATGATCAACCCCTTTGGCAGCTTTGAAGACGCCGTGACCGAGGCTAACCGACTGCCAGTGGGCTTGGCGGCCTATGCTTGGACCCAGTCGGCAAAAACCGCCCACAACATCGCTGCTGCGGTCGAAACCGGCATGATCAGCATCAACCACCTGGGCCTGGGAACGCCTGAGACGCCTTTTGGCGGTGTCAAGGATTCAGGCTACGGCTCGGAAGGCGGCACAGAAGCCATCGAGGCCTATTTAAACCCCAAATTTGTATCCCAGTTCGGCCTGTAATACGCGCCAGCAAAACGCGCCCCGGCAACCCCGGGAGTTCGCTCCCGTTGGGGCCACAGCAAAAGCCAAGCGCTCAGGAGCGCTTACAAACCTTGCTATACTTTAGTTCCTGTCTTCAAGGCGATTCGCCGCACAAGCAGCGCCCGCCCAAGCCTCTAAGGCTAGTCAAACCGAATATATTCCTCGATAGCTCAGTCGGTAGAGCGCCGGACTGTTAAGTCCACAGCATCAGTCATATCTCCATTTTTACTACAAAAATATCGTTTTAAATCAACGACTTGCATCACTCTTTTACCCTAAAATATCAATTACACGGTCATTACACGAATAATTGGCCTGCCACTAGCTACTTTTGCTCAGTTACATAATGTAACTCGCCCCCCTCACAGCACGGGCCCCCGTTGGGCGGACACAGCGCATGCCCTAAGTGTGCTCCATTTGGTTTTGACAACAGTCACACGCATGAGTCTTTTCTGGCGCACTGGCTGACCGCTCGTGCATTCAGTCATCCACCCCTGACCTTACTGCTGCGCTAAAGCAAAAACAAATCGAGGCGCCCGAAGGTTTGTTGCCCAATGACACGCACAAGCGTCAAAGACTCAATGCCCGATCGGTATTCAAATATGGCTGGGCTTTAATTACGGCAATGCAATTTCTTTAGTAAATGCTTCACGGCCTTTAGCATTCGGGTGAAATGAATCGCAAAATAAACTGCTATCTGTACTAACTATAGTTGAGCCAACTATTTTCCCTCCGAGTCCTTTTAACATTTCAATTCGCTTGTTCATTAAATTCGCATACAAACCAGCTTGATTTTCATTTTCCACATATACTGGAGGAACTCTAAAAAAAATATTTTCCAAATGAAATTTATCTTTTAAAATCAAAACTCTTCTGTTAACTTCGTTTGTTACTGA